>NZ_FYBH01000050.1 GCF_900185595.1 Calothrix rhizosoleniae SC01 | reverse complement strand
CTTTAACCAGTCGTCTAGAACGTCAAACCACCCTCTTGTGGGGGCGCGTCCAATTGCGATGGTCATTGGACTAAAATCCTCTTTTAACTAAAATTGCAACGTTATCAAAACGTTTTTCACATATTCTGCGACCTAACAAGCAGGAAGCAGTTTTTATGAGAATGGGCATATCCTTAGAGTTTACTACTCTCAGGTTAATGCCAAACTAATTACCTTAACCGTGTATACAACGGTTGTTGGTATCTTAATCTTTCTTAACTTACCACATTTAGTTTGGCTTTGTGATGGATTTACCGATATAGATCGGGTATTTTGTCCTTAGGTATTATTTATAATAAATATCAGAATTTTTACAATTTGACACAAGTTTTCTCATAAATTGTAAAATAATGGCAATTTTCTCTTGCAAGAGTTCCTGGTAACGTGGCAAACTTGCCGAGGAGAACATCTTAAAGCCAGGATGGTTCAATGGCAGCATTAACAACCACAAACAAAGGCGAACAAGTCCTGTGTCAAAAGGTTCTAGGTTCGCGCCGATTTAGTAATTACTGGTGGGCAACAGTTGTATCCCTAGGAAGCTTGGGTTTCTTGCTGGCGGGGATATCCAGTTATTTACAAAAAAATTTGCTTTTAGTTACTGACCCCACCCAATTGGCATTTGTCCCCCAAGGACTAGTAATGGGGTTATATGGAGTGGCTGGTTCTTTGTTGTCACTATACTTGTGGTTAGTTATTTTATTGGACTTAGGTGGTGGGTCTAATGAATTCAACCGCGAAACGGGAATGATAAAAATATTCCGTTGGGGTTTCCCCGGAAAGAACCGTCGGATTGAAGTTGGCTGTCGTATTCAAGATGTACAATCAATTCGCATTGAGATTAAAGAGGGGATAAATCCCTTACGTTGTCTTTATTTGAAGGTCAAAGGTCGTCGCGATATCCCTTTAACCAGGGTTGGTCAACCTATGCCTTTAAAAGATATAGAGACTTTGGCGGCTGAACTAGCTAAGTTTTTAGGTGTGCCTCTAGAAGGTCTTTAATCGTTGATAGTTGACAGTTAGGAGGGATGATGGTGTGAGTCGAGTCCTATCTCCTTTAATTGCAATTTGGGAGTTAGACTTCCAGGGAAAAATTCCACAACCGAATACGAACGGTGGTTCTTTCCTTACTCCCCAATTTTTAATTTTTGGCATAGAATTGCGGCGTTGCTGAATCCAGTTATGAATTGATCGGGCTACCCTCCGCTTCGCTAAGGATCAAAGGCGCTCCAGGTTCAGAAAGGAAGAGTTGTAAGTACCTCATTTTTTAATTTCATACTTCAAGTCAGCAACACCAAAATTTGAATATTTGACTGTGGGACGTATACAAAACTTACTTTCAAGCCATTTGCAAAAATTTGAACTGTGCTAAGATAACAGTTAAAAACCTACTATTTAGCCCCAACAATTCTTGCAATATCCCATGGTAATTCAAGTAAATTTCGTCGTGAGCCAAGTCGCTCTGAAGGAGGATGGCTCATGGTAATACTTTTAACGCAACACGGCAACTAAAATTTGCAGCTAAAATCGCCGAAATCCAAAAGCTGCAAACTCACCGAAGCTACCGCGATGCATCCAAACAATTTTATGTTGAAGGTGTCCGCAATTTTATTCGGGTTATGGATAATAACCTTGATGTTTCTACTATAATTTATAGTGAAAAACTACTCACATCTGCCATCGCTCGTAAGCTAGTTCGTCAAAGCCGCCGCGCTGGTATTCCTTGCGTAAATATTTCCCCCGAACAATTCCGCCATATTTCCCGTACAGAAAAAGCTTCTGGGATTGGTGCAATTGTCCGTCAGCATTGGCAAAAATTACAGGACACTTTTTTGCAAACAGGACTATGCTGGGTAATATTGGAAACAGTTCGTTCACCAGGGAATTTAGGTACTTTGATCCGTACTTCGGAAGCCTTTGGAGGTGCTGGCTTTATTTTATTAGGCAACAGTATAGATCCTTTTGATCCCAATGTTGTTAGATCTTCAATGGGTTCTATCTATAACCAAAAGTTTATCCGCACAAGTTTCTCCAAATTAAATAGATGGTTGCAACATCACAATTGTAATGCAATTGGTGCTTCTCCTGATGGTGTCATTGATTGTCATAATTTTAACTACCCTGCTACAACAATGATTTTCCTAGGAGAAGAGCGACAAGGACTGACCCAAAAACAACGGGATTTATGTCAGCATCTAATTCGTATCCCCATTGCATCTACAGTTGATTCTCTAAATCTTGCCGTTGCAGGAAGTTTACTGATGTATGAAATTTATCAACACTCCCTGCAAAGACATGTACCATCATAGTCAGTGAACTTATGACAATTTACTTAAAAATCACCAGAAAGGTTAAGATACTCTGGTTGTTTCTGAAACTGGCAATGCGGTTAGAAATTACTAAATTTTTAGTTGCACTGGTAATGGTTGGTGCTTTAATGTTGAACGGATGTTCAGCACCCCAGACAAATTCTAATACTTCCACAGCTGCTGAGAATACGACTCAAAATACGACTGACTCAACAGCCACAGAGGCAACTACTGTCTCAGAAAATAAAAAAGAAAGTGAAATGACGAAAAATTTACCCAGACTAGAAGGAAAAGCCACTGTGGTGATGACTGTTAACGATTCACCCATAACTATTGAAGTAGATGGGACTAATGCCCCGATTACTGCTGGTAATTTTGTGGATTTAGTTCAAAAAGGTGTTTATGATGGGTTAGCTTTTCATAGAGTTATTGGACCTACAACTAAGCAAGATCCTTTTGTTGCTCAAGGTGGTGATCCCCAAAGTAAAGATCCCAAATTCCCTGCTAATCGGTTGGGTAGTGGTAGCTTTATAGATCCTAAGACAGGTAATGCTAGATATATTCCCTTAGAAATTACCCCTAAGGGAGCAAAAGAGCCAACTTACAGCAAAACTATATCTGGTGCCCCTGAATTAAGCCATACAGTGGGTGCGGTAGCAATGGCGCGATCGCAAATGCCTGATTCTGCTTCTTCCCAGTTTTACTTTGCTTTAGCGGATCTGGCGTTTTTAGATGGTAACTATGCAGTTTTTGGTTATGTTACTGAAGGAATGGATGTAGTTAATAAGATTGATCAAGGCGATCGCATTGGTTCCGCAAAAGTAACTAAAGGTGCAGAAAATCTGAAACAACCTAAAGAATAATAATTTGACAATGGGGACTATTCCCCACTGGCAAAATCTAAAATCCAAAATCCAAAAGTGATTGAGGTTCTTGTTACTGGTATTGGTTTGGTGTCATCCTTGGGCACTAACTTAGAGGAGAGTTGGCAAAGGTTAATTGCAGGTAAATCTGGAATTCAATTGCATCAACCGTTTGCAGAACTCCCATCCCTGCCTCTAGGATTGATTGATAGGCAACCAGCTAGGTTAAATGACTTAACCCAGCTGGTTGTTGACTCTGCACTCAAAGATGCCGAATTGATAGCTCCTTTGCCTGATTGTGGCGTGGTAATTGGTTCTAGTCGCGGTTATCAGGCTGCCTGGGAGATGTATGGGAGCGGGGAAGGAGGGGAGGAGTTAGATTTAGAGGATTGGTTGGATACTTTGCCTCACATGAATGCGATCGCCGCAGCTAGGCAAATTGGTGCTACGGGTATAGTGATGGCACCGATGGCGGCTTGTGCTACGGGAATGTGGTGCCTTGCCCACGGTGTAAATTTGATACAAACTGGGCAATGCCAAAGGGTAATTGCTGGTGCGGTGGAGGCTCCTATTACGCCCCTAACGATTGCCGGTTTTAAGCAGATGGGAGCTTTAGCAAAAACTGGAGCCTATCCTTTTGATAAATATCGAGAGGGTTTGGTATTGGGGGAAGGAGGAGCTGTCTTGGTGCTGGAGTCAGGAGAATTAGCAAGAGAGAGACAAGCAAGGGTGTATGGGCAAATTCTTGGTTGTGGGATGACCGCAGATGCATATCATGGCAATGCACCAGCTCCACAAGGTAGAAGCGCGATCGCTGCTGTGAAACAATGTTTAGAACGCTCTCATCTGACAACAATTGATATTGATTTCATTCATAGTCACGGTACTGCTACGGAATTAAATGATAAGTTCGAGAGTAATTTAATACAAGAGCTATTTAGTAATACAGTGGCAGTTAGTTCAACTAAAGGGGCTACAGGTCATACACTAGGAGCATCTGGAGTCATAGGTGTAGCTTTTTCTTTGATGGCTTTACAGCAAAAAATTTTACCCCCATGTGTAGGGCTACAAACACCGGAATTTGACTTAGATTTGGTAATTACAACTCGTTCAGCAATGGTGGAAAAGGTATTGTGTTTGAGCTTTGGATTTGGAGGGCAGAATACTGCGATCGCATTAGGTCGATAGTTGTAATTGTTTCTTTCCTATCTCTTTTTTCCCAGAAAATGGATATGATATATGAGTAGAAGAATCTTAACAATTGTTTATCAAATGCTGATTTCCTCTTCTGGCTTATCCAAAGTCAAAGATGCAGTCAAGGAAAAAATTTTGTTTGGTAACGAACCTAGTGCCGAACTAATTGCTATTCTGACTGTTTACTTTGTCCAAGGTATTTTAGGTTTAGCCCGTCTAGCCGTAAGCTTCTTTCTCAAAGATGAACTTTTGTTAAGTCCGGCTCAGGTGTCGGCGATGTTGGGTGTTGTCTCCTTGCCTTGGATTATTAAACCTGTATTTGGGTTTGTATCTGATGGTTTACCTATATTTGGCTATCGTCGTCGCCCCTACTTGATTTTATCAGGGTTCTTAGGATCCATTGCTTGGATTAGTTTGGCAACGGTGGTTAACACACCCATAGCAGCCACATTAGCAATCGGTTTAAGTTCCCTATCGGTGGCTGTGAGTGATGTGATTGTTGACTCCCTAGTTGTAGAAAGGGCTAGGGCCGAATCCCAGTCGGATGCTGGTTCTTTGCAATCCCTTTGTTGGGGTGCATCTGCCTTGGGAGGGTTGATTACTGCTTATTTTAGTGGTCTGCTTCTAGAACATTTTACGACTCGCTCTGTATTTTTTATTACTGCCTCTTTCCCTTTATTGGTTTCTGCTATTGCTTGGTTAATCGCTGAAACTCCGATTAACAAAAAATCAGATGATTCTGCTCATGGGGATGACCTGAGTATAAAAAAGCAACTGAAACAATTACGCCAAGCCATAACACAAAAAGCTATTTGGCTACCCACAGCTTTTGTATTTATTTGGCAAGCCACCCCCACAGCAGATTCAGCATTTTTCTTTTTCACAACTAATGAACTGCACTTTCAGCCAGAATTTTTAGGAAGAGTTCGCTTAGTAACCAGTGTTGCAGCCTTAGTAGGTGTTTGGATATTTCAACGCTTCCTCAAAACCGTTCCCTTCCGAGTAATTTTTGCTTGGAGTACGGTGATGTCAGCAGCTTTAGGGATGACAATGTTGTTATTGGTAACTCATACCAACCGTGCTATTGGCATTGATGACCATTGGTTTAGTTTGGGTGATAACCTAGTTTTAACTGTGATGGGACAGATTGCCTATATGCCTGTATTGGTATTATCAGCAAGATTGTGTCCCCCTGGAGTAGAAGCTACATTATTTGCCCTGTTGATGTCCGTGTTTAACTTGGCGGGTTTGGTTTCCTACGAGTTAGGTGCAGGATTGATGCATTTATTGGGTGTCAATGAAAATAATTTTGAGCTGCTGTGGTTGTTGGTAATAATAACCAACCTCAGTACATTATTACCTTTACCATTTCTCAACTGGTTACCTTCTGCAAGCTCCCAAGGTGAGACAAATCAAGAGACATTATTTACATCAAATACAATGTCAGAATTAGTGCTACAGCCGGTAGAAGAAACTGTGGAATAATCAAAGTTGCTAAATCTTGTTGTCTGTAACTCTGGGTAGACTCATAATTTTCAAAATAGGATAATTTTTATCCATTTAGATGGGAAGAATGGATATTTACTTTGGGCTAAAAATCTAAATTCACCCCGCTTACCAACAAATAATAAAACACAAAATTATATATGCAGATTTTTCCCAATCAGAAAGACACATCTAATGTTACAGGAACCTCCTATACTCGTGAAGACTGGCAAGCAGGATACCAGTCCCTCAAACAGGAGTTTGATTATTGGGTAGAAGATATAGAAGGTGAGATACCCCCAGAACTGAACGGGACTTTATTTAGAAATGGTCCTGGTTTACTAGATATTAATGGACAAAATATCCATCATCCTTTTGATGGAGATGGGATGGTTTGCCGGATTACATTTACCAATCGACGTGCCCATTTTAGCAATCGTTATGTACGTACTCCAGGTTATGTAGAAGAGCAAAAAGCGGGAAAAGTTCTCTATCGTGGTGTTTTCGGCACCCAGAAGCCGGGGGGATGGCTGGCTAACTTCTTTGATTTGCAAAACAAAGAAATTGCCAATACTAATGTGATCTACTGGGGTGGTAAACTCCTAGCTTTATGGGAAGCTTCTGAACCCTATCGTCTAGATCCTCAAACCTTAGATACTTTGGGTAAAGAATACTTGGATGGGGGATTAGCAAAAGGTGATGCTTTCTCTGCTCATCCACGATTTGACCCTAGTAGTAAGCTAGATGGTGGAGAACCTTGTTTAGTTAACTTTTCCATCAAACCAACAGGATTATCCACCACAATTACCATTTTTGAACTAGATACAAGGGGCAAAGTAATTAGAAAACATGCCCATAGCATTCCTGGATTTGCCTTTATCCATGATTTTGCTATTACCCCCAACTACTGTATCTTTTTCCAAAATCCTGTCAGCTTCAATCCCTTACCTTTTCTTACAGGAATGGCTGGTGCGGGACAATGTGTCAAATTTCAACCGGATAAATCAACTCGCGTGATTATTATCCCTCGCAATCCCAAAAATCGGGAAATGAAAACTCTGGAAACCCATTCAGGTTTTGTTTTCCACCATGTCAATGCCTTTGAACGGGATCAGGAGATTATTATAGATTCAGTATGTTATGAGTCCTTCCCAGAGATAGAACCAGGCTCTGATTTTCGTCAAGTTGACTTTGATGCGATCGCACCAGGAAAATTGTGGCGTTTTCATCTTAATCTGGAAGAGGGTAAAGTTACTCGGAAGTTGTTAGAAAGTCGCTGTTGTGAGTTCCCCTCTATTCATCGGGAGAATGTGGGACGTGACTATCGATATTTATATATTGGTGCGGCTCATGATGCTACAGGGAATGCACCTTTGCAAGCATTCCAAAAAATCGACTTGGAAACGGGAGATAGGCAAATGTGGAGTGTTGCACCACGAGGATTTGGTGGTGAGCCTATATTTGTGCCTCGTCCCCATGCTACTGCTGAGGATGATGGTTGGGTATTGGCTGTAATTTATGATGCGGAACACCATCGTTCTGATGTGGTGATTTTGGATGCCCAAGATTTGCATCGCCAGCCGGTAGCACGGTTACATCTGAAAAATCATATTCCCTACAGTTTGCATGGGAATTTTACTGATGAGGTATTTGTTGATGATTGAAGAAGGCAGAAGGCAGGAGATGGTAAGGTGGGCACTGCCCACCCTACCAAATCATAAGGTTTACAGGCGATAATTCTCGTATGGGAACATGTGGTACAAGATATGACGTGAGAAATCCGGCGTTGCTGAATAAAGATATGAATTTGTCTCACGCAGAGGAGGGCACTTCTGTGGGCGGGTTCCCCGACTTGAGGAAAGTGTCCGTCGCGCAGAGGTGCAGAGAACAAGAGTTTGAGAGACCTGATTTTTAAATTTCATATTCCAATTCAGCAATGTCGGCAATCCTATAAGCAATTAAAACAAAATTGATAAATGAAACAGTATAAAAGTCCTCCTGGAAGTTTAGGTTTACCAATTTTAGGTGAAAGTATTGAATTTGTTTTAGATGCAGATTTTTTCGATAAGCGTTATCAAAAATATGGGCCTATTTTTAAAACTCACGTACTTGGTAAACCAACTGTGGTGATGGTGGGTTCAGAAGCAGCAGAATTTGTCCTTTCAAGTCACATGGATCATTTTTCATGGCGTGAAGGATGGCCGAAAAATTTCAAGGTTTTGCTGGGAGAATCTCTATTTCTCATGGATGGTGAAGAACACCGCCAAAAACGCCGTTTAATTATGCCAGCTATGCATGGTCCAGCCTTAGCAAATTATATCGGCACAATGGAAGCGATAACACAAGATTATTTGCAAAAGTGGGAGGAGGAAAAAGAGTTTACTTGGTTGAAAGAACTCAAAAAACTAACATTTGATATTGCCTGTGAATTACTATTGGGCACAAAACCAGGTGTGGAATCTGCCCGTCTCAGTGATTTATTTACAACTCTAACCAATGGGTTATTTATAATTAATCCCTTGAATCTACCATTTACTACCTATGGAAAAGCTATTGCAGCTCGCAACCAAATTTTAGAACATCTAACTCAAGTTGTCCGAGAACGGCAGAAAAATCCTACAAAAGATGCCCTCAGCCTATTAATACAAGCTAGGGATGAAGAAGGTAACAGTCTGAGTGCAAAGGAACTTATTGCCCAAGCTGTATTATTATTGTTTGCTGGACATGAAACCACTACATCGATGCTAACTTGGCTATGTGTAGAATTAGCCCGTCACCCAGAGGTACTACAACAAGCAAGGGAAGAACAGCAAAAACTTGCCCATACTGATACGTCTAATTTAGAGAAATTGGGGCAAATGCCATATTTAGAGCAGGTTTTATTGGAAATTGAAAGACTGCATCCTCCTGTAGGTGGAGGTTTTCGCGGTGTGATTAAAGATTTTGAATTCAATGGTTTTCATGTCCCTGCTGGTTGGCAATTACTATACTCAATTCTCAAAACTCATGGCTTACCAGAAATTTACTCAGAACCAAAACGTTTCGATCCTGAACGCTTTAATCCTCAACGTCAAGAACATAGAAAACATTCATTTAGTTTAATTGGTTTTGGAGGTGGTTCGCGTATTTGTGTGGGGATGGCATTTGCCAAAATGGAAATGAAAATAGTTGCATCTCAACTTTTACGGGGTTATCAGTGGGAAATATTACCTAATCAAAGTCTAGATACAGTCCGAATTCCTACCAATCATCCGAAAGATGGGGTGCGGGTGAGATTCCAGCCTTTATGATCACGGATTGTACTGATTTGTGTCATGGGGAGTGAAGGAGTGAAAGAGTGAAAGAGTGAAGGAAGTATTTATGACGCTTCGCGTCAAGCTGCGCTAACATGCTTGGTTGTGGGATTTTCCTGTGGGGGACTGATATCATGTCCGCCTGATTACTTATGATATTGTCATCTATGCAAAATCACCAAAACTCTTTCTCCCCCTGCGCCCCTTCGGGTTGCGCCACTTGCTTTATGCCGGGAAACCCCTCCGGGTTGTGCCACTTGCTTTATGCCGGGAAACCCGTCCACCGCAATGGCTTACCTGCTCCCTGCCCCCTTGCAGTCCTAATGATAAGTATTTAACCGAACATGATATTATGGAGGATTACACTGATTTGTGTTTTTCCCATATCTTCTAAATACCAATATCTTTCAACATTTGTAAGTGCTGCTGGACGGATGCCAGGGTATTGGCTGCTATCATGCCACTGGCAGCGACAGCAGGTAAACCAATACCGGGAAATGTGGAATCACCACAGCATAACAACCCCTTTACGGGGGTAATTGTACCAGGAAATAAACCTTTTCCTGCTCGAATTGCCGGGCCATAGGAACCGCGATGTCTGCTTAAAAACCGTTCGTGGGTGAGGGGTGTACCTACCATTGTAATTTCACAGCGATCGCGGATATCGGGTATAATTCTTGCTAGGGCTTGCCACATTACCTCTGCACGTTGCTGTTTTTGCTGTGCATATTCTTGACTATTGCGGCTCATCCCTGACCATAAACTGTATGGTTCATTACCAGGTGTATAGACGTGAATTACGTGTTTACCCGGTGGGGCGATGGATGGATCAATGACGGATGGGATTGAGACTAAAACCACGTTTTGCGGTGCTGTTATTCCTCTTTGCCAGTCATTCACCACGATGTAGTGACAGGCTAAATCTGGTCTGATTCCTTGACTGTCGATACCCAGGTGGAGATGCATAAAACTGTTACATTCTGGAGTTGCTTGTCTTTGTTCTCGAAAGCTCTTGGGTATTACCCCCTGTGGTATTAGTTTTAAGGTATCCCATACCGATGCATTGGAAATAACTGCTTTCCGGGCTGCAATTTGTTTCCCACACCGCAGATTTACACCAACGGCGGTATTGTTTTTAACTATAATTTCCTCGACGCGATCGCCCAACATCAACTTACCACCACGTTTTTCTAATCCTTGCACCAGAGCATTGATAATTGCTCCACTACCACCCACGGGATAATCTAACACCACCCCTGGTTTGTACCATTCTGCAAACATAAACGCAACCTCAGCAGCAATAGTGCCATCTGCGGGGAGTCCAGATAGGAGAAAGCACAATAAATCCAGCCAGTTTTTGATAAATGGATCTTGGATTACTCCATCTATAATATTGCTGAAAGCCCCCGTTAATTTAGTAACATTGCTAATCTGCGTTGCCAGGGAAGGTATAAATCTCCCCATAGTTCTTATGGCTCCTAAATCCCAACGAATGGCAGCTGGGGGAATTGCGATCGCAGCATTTGCCAAGGGAGCCATGATTCTTTGTAATTCTCGCCATTGGGTTACAGCAGTTTCACCCCTCAACTGTTGCAATACTTGGCAAAATTGGTCAGCACCTACGGATGTATCAAAATCACCTTCTGGCAAGCAGCAACCCCAAGTATTGTATGTTGCCCACTGTACATCTTCACCAATGGCATCTAATACTTGACGTAAGGGATTAGAGGAAGGGCTAGAAGATAATCCTGAATACAGAGATGGGCCAGAGTCAAATTTGAAACCATGACGTGCAAAAGCATGGGCTGCACCACCGGGGATAGAGTGGCTTTCGCAGACAATCACATCAAAACCATATTTTGCTAGCAAGGCTGCACAACTCAATCCGCCAATTCCACTACCAATGATAACTACATCTGTTTGTATTGCTGACATTCTTGATATAAGTAATAAGTAACAAGTAATAAGTAATAAGTAACTCGGATTTATTAACTTACAATTCTAAGTAGGTTGGGGAGCCACTGCGGTGGACGGTAAGCCATTGCGGTGGACGGCTTTCCCAGCATAAAGCAACTGCCGTCAAGTGGCGTTGAAGCCACAGCGTAACCCAACATTAGATGACATAAATTTCAGACTACCAGATTTTCTGATCCCGAACTCAGGTTATATTACTAAGGTGATTTCTGAAAATGATTTTACCAATGACAAGGGTGCAAGGCTTGCGCCCCTACGGTGAATTTGTAATCACCTGGTAATTTTAATTCTGGAAATCTCCTAAATTCCTTTTCTACCGATCTTCTTCTTTTCTTTTTTTTTAGGTATAATTCACGAATTAGCTTCTGATTTTCGTAAGAAATTTCACCTTTAAGATTGCGATCGCCTGAATGAACCGCAATACCCCAGTAAAAATCCTCTTCCTAGTGGCAGATCCTAGTGATGCTGTTCGTTTGCGTTTGGGGCAGGAGTTGCGAGATATTGATCAAAGGCTGCGACTAAGCAATGAACGGGATAGGTATCAGTTAGAACAAAGACAGTCGATGCGTGTAGGGGATATCACTCAGGCGATATTTCAGGCAGAACCTCAAATTATCCATTTCTCCGGGCATGGTACAGAAAAGGGCGAGCTGTGTTTTGAGAATGAACTGGGCAAGATTCAGCCTGTGGAAGCCGATGCTTTGGCGAAAATGTTTAAGTTATTTTCCCAAAAATTCAAAATCAATTGTGTAGTGTTGAATGCTTGTTATTCTCAGATGCAAGCAAAGGCGATTGCGGAACATATTCGCTTTGTGATTGGCATGAATGATGCAATTGGGGATAAGGCAGCCAGTAAATTTTCTGTGGGTTTTTACACAGCATTATTTTCAAATTCTTCCATTGAAGATGCCTATGAGTTTGGTTGTACAGAAATTGACTTGCAGGGCATTCCAGAGGATCACAAACCAGTTATTCATGTAAACCAAGATTTACTTGCCTCTAAACAACCCATACCCCCTAACCCTTTCTTACCCCAAACTGGTAGGGTGGAAGACTCACAAAAGCTTTTTGGTAGACAGGGAGAAATCCGGCGAGTATTTGAGACGTTGAATAGTGGTAGTAGTGTAGCATTGATTGGGGAGCGATCGATTGGTAAGTCTTCCCTACTTTGGGCAATTAAACAACAGGCGGAAAGTCAACTCATGCCTCCCCGTAAATCGATTTATCTCGATATGAGCCAAGTTTATGATGAGGAGGACTTTTACTATGCATTGTGTTCTGAGATAGGAATTGAGCAGAGCAAGGGTTATCGCTTGACTAAGGCTTTGGGTAAACAACGTCCCCGGTTGCTGCTTTTACTGGATGAAATTGAGAAAATGACTTGGCAAGGTTTTACTAGTCAGGTGAGGGGACAATTGCGGGGGTTGGCGGATGGATCTGATCCACCTCTGCGGTTGGTGGTGGCTGCTTCTACTTCTTTGGATCAACTTTTTCCCGATAGTCATGAGTTGGGTATGGTTTCCCCTTTTCAGAATATTTGTCTGGAGGAAGAGATTCAATTGTGGGATGAAGGTACAGTGCGTGATTTTATTATGAGTCGTCTTGCATCTACTCCTATTCGATTTACAGATGAGGACGTAATGCAGATTGTCATGGCAAGTCACGGACATCCCCAGGCATTGATGCAGCTATGTCATCGAACTTATGATCGGTATAGGGAGAGAACGGGATGAGCGAAAAACCCCCCGTACCCCGCCTAGATTTAGCACCCAAACTCAAGCGTTCCCTTTCCCTGTGGAATCCGTTGGATTACCTGCGCCTGTTGTACTGGGTGTTTTATTTCCCTCAAGCTTTGAGGTGGTATGTAGATACCTTTGGGGGTGGATATATTCCAGAAGAGGAAATGAATTGGCACAGGGGATGGGAGCTGCTGCGTCAAAATCCCATTCAGCGTCATTTGCTTCTTCAAGGATTGCTATTAACAGTTGTGACACCTCTGGCTTTGAGTGGATTTCTACAGCGAATGGGTGTTCCAATTGATTGGTTTGGCGTGGTTTTTGGCGTGGCTTATGGCGTGGCTTATGGCGTGGCTTTTGCCGTGGCTTTTGCCGTGGCTTATAGCGTGGCTTATGGCGTGGCGGGAGGCGTGGCTATTGCCATGGCTTTTGGCGTGGCTTTTGGCGTGGCTTTTGGCGTGGCTTTTGGCGTGGCTGGCGTGGCTTTTGGCGTGGCTGGCGTGGCTTTTGGCGTTGCAATATTCCGTCTCGAAAACTGGCTAATCAGTTTACCTTTCAACCTCCGAAATCTTCACAAGACTAATTTCCTAACCCCCCATGTAACTTTCCTACCTTTCCCCTACCTTACTACTCGTTTGCAAAATTGGTTACAACAGGATTGGGAAGCTGGTTTACATAACATTAATCAACTGCTGGCATATACTCTGCAATTTATTCCCGTTGTCCAAGCAGTCAATCGGGTACTTGCTAAAACCTCTACCGAACAACTTATTTGGCGTGTTTCTCAGTTGGCTGAAGCACCTTTTGATTGGCAACTAGTACGTTTTATTTCTGCTTCTTTGACCGAAGCATTGAAATCAGAAGCCATTAGAGGTATTCCTTTTTTACTTCCAAGCTGGCGGCGAAGATTGAAGGCTAGTTTGATTGCAGATACTCGTACTCGTCTAGATACAGAAGCCCGTGCTGCAGCTGCCGGTTTCTGGTATCTCCATAAAAAAAACCCAGCTAAAGCAGAAGAAGCTTTTACAGTGGTGCGTTCTCTCCTCTACGGTGAGGAAATGTACACCCTTGCCCAAACTCTAGAAATCTTTCACCTAGCCAAGAAAGTAGCTACTATCGCTGCCATCAATCTACCTTCTCTTCCTTACGAAGGCAATAACACACAAGGGTTACTACGCCCAACTACTTGGCAAGCCATCGCCAGTCTAAATCGCGTGGTTGAAGAGACCCAACTTTCCAGCGCAGCGTATCCCGTGCAACCCGTGCTTTTGCCCTCAACCGTGCCCAAGGAGAACTAACAAACATCCTCAACCATCCCCAAACCCTTCCAGAAGCAGAACGAGGACTAATCATAGAAATTGCCGAGAATTGGCAAAAAGCCCTACTACAAGTAGCCGGGGAAGTGGGAGAAATTTCCATCACCCAACCAGTTCGTAATCCTTACATTATCGGCGATCCTGTTTTAGGGGAACGCTTTGTCGGAAGAGAAGATATCATGAGACAGTTAGAAGAACTTTGGGTGACGAGTGAATCCCTACAATCTATAGTTCTCTACGGACACAGACGCATAGGTAAAACTTCCATCCTACGTAATGCAGCTAACTCAGTAGGTTCTGGGGTAAAGGTAGCTTACATCAACATGCTCAACGCTGGCAATATTTCCCAGGGAGTTGGTGAGGTGCTGATGGCGATTTGCGATGTTATTTCGGAAACGGTAAACCTTCCACCTCCCACCGATGCAAATTTGCTCAATCTTCCTTACCGCACCTTTGAACGCTATTTGAAACAGGTTGTAGAGACGTTAAATGTAGAGACGGGAAATTTCCCGTCTTTACAAGGTTTAATTATTGCCCTAGACGAATTCGAGAAAATCGAAGAACTGATTGCAGCAGAGAAAATCCCTGCTGATTTTATGGGGTACCTGCGGGGATTGGTGCAAATGTATTCTCAAGTTGGCTTTGCCTTTGCAGGTTTGCACACCTTAGAGGAAATGACAGCAGATTACTTTGAACCTTTTTTCGCCAGCGTCATCCCCATCCATGTTGGGTTCATGGAACGTGGAGCTACCCGCCAAATCCTCGCTAACCCTGTAGAGATAGAAAATTCTGCGTCCGAAGATTTTCCCCTGGATTATACCCCAGAAGCCCTAGATACAATCTATCACCTCACTCACGGACAACCATATTTAGTGCAGTTAGTGGGATTCCAGCTAGTTCGTCGCTACAATGACCAAGTGTTTGAAATGGGACATTCCCGCGACCCAGTTTTTACGGTGAATGACGTGGACGCGGTGGTTAATCCTGAGTTCTTCAAGTGGGGACGCTACTATTTTGATGGAGTTTGGAGCCAAGCAGCCCAAGGTGTGGCGGGACAACAAGCAATACTACAAGCATTAGCACCTCATCCCCAGGGATTAAGTTTGCAGGAATTAGCAGAGGTTACGGGTATAAATTTTCAAGACATTCAAGATAGCCTCCGTACCCTGGAGCGTCATGATGTGGTGAAAGAGAATCAAGGGCATTGGCAAATTGTTGTAGAGTTGTTTCGCCGATGGGTAGAAAAATTATAGCGCTACGCACAAGTAATAAGTAGGTCGGCGTAAAAAATTATCGTTTGGATAAGGCAGGGTGCAGGGTGCAGGGGGAACAAGGGTTTTAGGCTTATTTACTTTTCTTCACATAGTTTGGTTTTATTGTGCCGACTTACTTAACTAATAAGTAATAAGTTTACTGTTCAGAGGTTTGAGCCTTCAACAATGTCCTAGCGCAATTGCGTAGTGCTATAGATAAACATTTGCTTCAACAGTAGGTAATCATAGCTGCAAATTTGATAATTTGGAATTAAGGACGATCGCTTCCCCTTGATTGATAGGAAAATCTTATGAATTATCAAAAACTGGATGGTTCCCTGGCAATGGCACTGAACGATGTTATGGAGCCAGAAACACCAAATTTAGTGGTTTTCATCCATACACAAAGCCCTTTAGAACCTGATGCGATCGCCATATTGGAAAACAAAGGTGTCAATAATATTACTGATAGCCAAGATATATTCACTGCCACTGTCTCTGCTGATACCATTGCCCAATTATCCGAGCAGTCTTGGGTAAGGTATCTCAAACTATCCCATAAATTACGTTTAGCAAACAGAGCATAAATAACATAGATACTAATTTTCGAGAAACTTAGTATAAAATCATGCATTTACCTTTGTATATAAAACGATAGACCATATTATTTTTGGCAAAAACCTGATTACAATACCAAATAAATAAATTTTTCCTTTCCCCCCTTACCAGCTGCCACAGACAGTCATAAACTGTACTTGAGAGTTGAAAGGCACGCGGATTAAATCTTGTGAAAAAAGTTTTAGCAATTATTCTCGGTGGTGGTGCAGGTACCCGCCTTTATCCCCTAACAAAGTTAAGAGCAAAGCCAGCAGTACCAGTAGCAGGCAAATATCGCTTAATTGATATTCCTGTGAGTAACTGTATCAATTCAGAAATATTTAAAATCTATGTTCTAACGCAATTCAACTCAGCTTCCCTTAACCGCCATATTGCTCGCACATACAGCTTTTCTGGCTTTACCGAGGGTTTTGTCGAAGTCTTAGCCGCCCAACAAACTCCAGAAAATCAGACTTGGTTCCAAGGCACAGCAGACGCGGTTCGTCAATACATACAATTGTTTGAAGATTGGGATGTGGATGAATACCTGATCTTATCCGGTGATCATTTATATCGTATGGATTACCGGCAATTTGTCCAACGTCATCGGGATACTCAAGCTGATATCACCCTATCTGTGCTTCCCATTGATGAGCGTCGCGCTTCTGACTTTGGTTTAATGAAAATTGATAACTCTGGTAGGGTTGTCGATTTTAGTGAAAAACCCAAAGGTGAAGCACTCACAAAAATGGCTGTGGATACAACCATTTTGGGGTTAACCCCGGAACTGGCTCAACAGCAACCTTATATTGCTTCCATGGGAATTTACATCTTTAAAAAGGATGTTTTACTCCACCTATTGAAGGAATCTTTAGAACGTACGGATTTTGGTAAAGAGATTATTCCCGATGCAGCCAAGGACTATAACCTACAAGCTTACTTGTTTGATGACTATTGGGAAGATATTGGAACCATTGAAGCATTTTATAACGCTAATTTGGCATTAACCAAGCAACCCCAGCCACCGTTTAGCTTCTATGACGAGCAAGCTCCTATTTACACCCGCGCTCGTTACTTACCTCCCAGTAAAATGTTAGATTGCCAAATTGCGGAATCTATGGTAGGTGAGGGCTGCATCCTCAAAAATTGTCGGATTCAGCATTCAGTTTTGGGAGTGCGATCGCGTGTGGAAGCTGGTAGTGTAGTTGAAGATACCCTGATTATGGGTTCAGATTACTACCAAGCTTTTGCGGAACGAAATTATAGCTTGGAGACTGGTAAGGTTCCCATTGGAATTGGTCAAAATTCCATTATTCGTCGTGCCATAGTTGATAAAAATGCTCGCATTGGTCATGATGTGAAAATTATCAACAAAGATAATGTGCAGGAAGCTAATCGTGAGCAGCAAGGTTTTTATATTCGCAGTGGCATTGTAGTAGTACTGAAAAATGCCACCATTCCCAATGAAACAATCATCTAGGATTTAGGAGTTAGGAGTTAGGAGAAGATTAATACATAATTATTCTTTCCCTCTCTCACTCCCTTACTCCCTCACTCCCTCATCTTCCACGAGTACGGGAATTGCACTGTTGGAGTGAGAATAACCGCACCCAGCTCTACTTATGGTTTGTTAATTTAAGATTAGAGTTCATTTTATATTACTTGGCAATATACTCAGTAAATAAAATCAAAAATCTCTTAATTTTATAAAAGACTTCAAGGTAATTTGCTATTAGGAGGCTGGTAGATGGCTGCAACGGACTTCAAAGACTATTACTCAATTTTGGGAGTTAGTAAAACTGCTAGTCCAGATGATATAAAAAAAGCCTTCCGCAAATTAGCCCGTCAGTACCACCCCGATGTCAATCCAGGTAATAAACAGGCAGAAGCACGGTTTAAGGAAGTAAGTGAAGCTTACGAAGTTCTCTCAGATGTAGATAAACGCAAAAAGTACGATCAATTTGGGCAATACTGGAAACAAGCTGGAGAAGGATTTCCCGGTGGTGCTGGTGTTGACATGGGCGGCTTTGACTTCAGTCAATACGGCAGTTTTGATGATTTTATCAATGAATTGTTAGGGCGTTTTGGTGGCCCTAGTCCCGGTGCTGGTGGTAGACGTAGCTACAGTAGTTACCGTACAACTACAGGAGCACCTGGTGGTTTTAGCGATTTCGGTTTTCAAGATGCGGGAACCCCCAGAACCCAAGATAGTGAAGCTGTTATTTCCTTAAATTTTGCTGAAGCTTTCCGTGGTGTACAAAAGTCCCTCAGGTTGGGACAAGAGGTAATTGATGTGCGCATACCCCCAGGGGCAAAAACTGGCAGTAAGTTGCGTGTCAGGGGTAAAGGACCTTTCAATCCTTTAACTAAACAAAGGGGTGACTTATATTTGAAGGTGGAACTACAACCCCACTCCTTCTTCCAATTTGAGGGAGATAATTTGGTGTGCGAAGTACCAATTACCCCTGATGAAGCAGCTTTGGGGGCTTCTATTGATGTACCAACTCCTGATGGTAGTGTGAATGTGAAACTACCGGCAGGAGTTCGTTCTGGACAGTCCTTACGTTTACGAGGTAAAGGTTGGCCCCAACCCAAAGATGGACGAGGGGATCAATTTGTGAAGGTGGCGATTGTTCCTCCTAAGAATCTCTCATCCCAGGAACGGGAATATTATGAAAAAATTCGGGCCATGCGTACCTATGATCCTCGTAGTCACTTACAACGGGTAAAATTATAGTTCGGTTTTCAACGGCATAGATAATGCTTGTGCCACGGATTCAATACATTGAGGATCTGTCAGCATCCACGGGTGTAATCCCACGGGCAATACTACCTCTTCCCCCACAGGCATTTTAGAACTGGTTGCTGGCAAAATCATCAAATCAAAGGGTGTCCAGATACAGGTGTAGTTAATTTTCTCTAGTATTGCCACATCCCGGTTTAAATCCTGTAAAAACTGACTTTGGGGACGCATTTGTTTCCCACCAATATTCTGCGGGAAATAAGCGGTCACGGTACCATGATTAGGCGCAGAAATGGTGACTAACCTCTGCACCCGCTTTATTCCCCCCAGCTTTTGCACGTAGTAACGGCTAATAATACCCCCCATACTGAAACCCACTAAATCGAAGGATTCTGTAGGTGCAAAGTTGCTAGCAATATAATCTGCTACTTGCACCGCTAGTTCATCTAACCCGACATCGCCATTATTCGGTTCCAGATTAAAGCTGTGGATCTGCCAACCATTTTCTCTCAGATGGGATGCCATAGTATCGAATACTCGGTAGGTATCAAAGATTCCATGCACTAATACTACTGAATTACGTTGCTGCCTCTTGTTCATTTGCTATTCTTTACGTACCAATTAGAATAAGTATTATTAAAATCAATTGTAAATTTTTGTGAAGCAATCTCAGAGAGACTTGCTCTGAGTTACGAGAAAATTTCATAATTAGGTTGCAAGTGCTGACAAAAATAATTAAAGGCATTAATCTATAGTGCTTTTGCCATATGGTGATTTATGCGGGAAGTCACTTATTTATTATGGCAATATTGATGTGGTTAGAATGATGATTGCTGTTACCGACATTCATTTCCATATACATAGGTTGACAAAATGCAGCATAATTTAATCTATTGTGAAAAAATTCCGGTTTGATAGCAGATAGGTTTTATACCAAAAATAACAGGTAGGAGTAATTACGAATGTTTAAGAATTTTTTTAAGGGTGGTAACAACGACTTTTATTTGGAACTAGAAGAAGAGTCTAAGGATACTCCCTCCAAACCAGCTCAACCTCCCACTGCATCTAATGGTGCAAAATCAGCAACAGCAGTCGCACCCACTCCAGAATCAAAGCCAGTAGAGAAAGAAAAGCCAAAAGCAGCAGAAGTTGCAAAAACGG
>NZ_FYBH01000417.1 GCF_900185595.1 Calothrix rhizosoleniae SC01 | reverse complement strand
GTAGGCGCGCCAGCTGATGCAAGTCCATGGATAGATGGAGGTAATCCTCAACGTTCCCCTCTCAGGGGTGGTTCTTGGCTAGTTAATCCCATATTTTGTCGTTCAGTCTATCGCTTCCAATTTATGCTGGGACGAAATTATATTAACTTCAGTATTGGATTTCGGGTGGTGTGCGCTCTAGAAATGTAATTATAGCGCTACGTGCAAGTAATAATTAATAACTAATAAGTAATAACTAATAAGTAATAAGTTTACTGTTCATAGGCTTGAGCCTTCAACAATATCTTAACTGTATGTGTGTAATGCTATATTTATCGCTTATTTCCAGGGATGTAACTAGTACTCAAAGGTAGTCAAAAGTACTATTTATTATATAGCTCTGACCTTTGATAAATGATTGCTTTATTTCTGCCACGACGTACTAGAATTGTTAAGATTAAAAAACTAGAACCGTATTAAGACCTAGCCCGCAACCAAGAGTTAAAGGATTATGCCTGCACAAATTGTTGTTGAGAAGAAAAAATTAAAAAATCCACCCTTAGAATTACATTATTTGGGCGATCGCGTCCTCCGTCAACCAGCAAAGCGAATAGCGAAGGTAGATGATGATATTCGCAAAATAGTACGCGAAATGCTGCAAACCATGTACAGTAAGGATGGAATTGGTCTAGCTGCGCCACAAGTCGGTATTCATAAGCAACTAATTGTAATTGATTGTGAGCCAGATAACCCTGCTAACCCTCCCTTAGTGTTAATCAATCCTGTGATCAAGCAAGTAAGCAAAGAAGTATGTGCTGAACAGGAAGGGTGTTTGAGTATTCCAGGGGTTTATATGGATGTTACTCGTCCCCAAGTGGTAGAAGTTGCCTATAAGGATGAAAATGGTCGTCCCAGAACCTTAAAAGCTGGGGATTTATTGGGACGCTGTATCCAACACGAAATGGATCACTTACATGGAGTAGTGTTTGTAGATCGTATCGATAATTCCTTGGCTTTAGCACAAGAGTTATCTGAGCATGGCTTTTCCATGCAAGCTGTCAAACACATCGCTTAAGGAGAATATAATCAATGAATCCGATGACTCCTAAAAGCGGTTTATTTCTAGCTTGTTCCTGTATTACTGCGATCGCAGCTGTGGGTTCGATTTTTGAGATTACTTCTGGTCAACCAGACCTAGGTGTCCAAAAGACTGCAATAATTTTAGCACTGAGTATTCCCCTAAGCGGATTATTTTTCCTTGGGGCTGTACGGGATGCTAAAGCGAATATGAAATAAGCATCAGGTTTGAATAAAGGGAAAAGGAAAATGAATCTAGTTTTCATTTCCCCTTTTACTTTATTGGCACCAATGTCTACTAGAAAGGCCACAATTAATTTATCATCGGCTGTCAGTTAGGCAGTTTCAGCTTGTGGATGGGAAGTAGCCGATTACCCCAGTCGAAGCAAGAAGTAAACACCAAAATGACATATGTCTAGATTTATCTAGTTATAGGTAGTTTTGGGTAAGTTTTATGTAACGGAAGGTAGCGTTATGGCCCTACGGGCAAGTAATAAATAATAAGTAATAAGTTTACTGCTTATAGGTTTTGTGCTTCAATAATGTTCGCGCCTTAATT
>NZ_FYBH01000316.1 GCF_900185595.1 Calothrix rhizosoleniae SC01 | reverse complement strand
AAGACTAGCGGTTGGAAACTTTCAACCGGATGACGCGGGGACGCGGGGACACGGTGACGCGGAGTGCTCTGTGTCCCAAGCCCCACCACATCGAGGTCTCCGCGTCTCTTCTTGACCGAAAATAATGGGATACAAGCCCCGTCCTTCAAGGACGACTTTTCTAATTGGGAGACTATAAACGGACATGGAGGGAAGGTAAGACTGCTTTGGCAGCGCATCCCAGCGAAGTGTCAAGGGATCCTCGCTCCTTTAGGACGAGGAGGTATGTCAATAGACAGAAGATATATCACTTTTATTAACGAGGGAGTAGGGATGCCCCATACTTAAAAGTAGGGGATTTAATGTTGACGTTTTGTCTGTCACCGCAAGCGCGCCTCTCCAACCAAATTTTCTTAACTTTCCACGGATAAATCTGAGGGCTATGTCCTACCGGACACGCTATCTCCTTTCAGGAGACGCTTCGCGCTTCGCTAACGCAAACAAACCATCCTGGAGTAGGGTATTTTTCCTCTTCCCCTACTCCCTACTCTCTACTCCCTACTCCCTATTTCAGCGATGGCTTTGAATCGGGAAACTTTAAACTATGGGGGACTCGGAACCTACATTTCTACCAATTAAAGCAGTTTAAGCGAGTACGAGTTGTGCGTCGTGCCCATGTCTACTATGCACAGTGTTGTATTGACCAAGAATGGTTTGAGAAGCGACACACAACATTTTCCTATGTAGAGTAAGGATTTGATGAATTTGGGCGCAAGCTTTGCGCCCCTAAATATTGCCAGGGATGCTCGCAATTCATCCCACACCTCTGTTGGAGTAGAATGTTGGACAAATTGCGATTGCACTCTAATCTAAACAGCAGAGAAGTATACTTTAGACTTCACTGGATCGGGATTCATGGTTTTATCCCCTGGCTGCCAACCCGCCGGACAAACTTCATCAGGATGAGACTGGACGTGCTGAATCGCTTGTAAAGTCCGCAAAGTTTCTTCAACGTTACGACCAAAAGCCAGGTTATTAATAGTGGCGTGCTGAATTACACCATCTTTATCAATGATAAACAGACCACGTAAAGCAATACCCGCAGATGGATCAAGAACATTATAAGCAGTACTTACATCTTTCTTAATATCGGAAACTAGGGGGTAGTTGAGATCACCTACACCACCAGATTTGCGATCAGTTTGAATCCATGCTAAGTGGGAGAACTCACTATCAACTGAAACACCGAGAATTTCTGTGTTCAGTTTTTTGAATTCTTCGTAGCGATCGCTAAAAGCAGTAATTTCCGTGGGGCAAACAAAGGTAAAGTCTAAAGGATAGAAAAACAGGACAACATATTTACCGCGATAATCAGAAAGCTTAAGTGTCTTAAATTCTTGATCTACCACAGCAGTCGCCGTAAAATCGGGAGCCTGTTGTCCAACACGGATGCATCCTTCTGCTGCACTCGACATACGCTAATTCTCCTTGAGTTTATATGTGTCTGTTAGCGTTAGATTGCGGGTCAGGTAAAACTAACCCTTCACCAGTCGCCCTTATTCGTTTTGGTATGAGATTTGGCAGTTTTTGACAATGGTGAAACTGATCAAAACAATTACCAAACCTTTCTAGGGAGAACGCCGTTTGTTAACCGGATTTACCCCAGTAACACTGGTTAATGTACTCCAAAGTTAGCCACAACGCGATTTTATCGTTCTAGCACTGGTACTTATTAAGACTGTGCTGTTTCACCACGTTGTAATTGTTTGATTACAAACTGTTACGACTATATCATAGTCATAACGATTTTGATTAGTACATGGAAAATTTAGATATCAGAGAATGGTTGCTTAGCAATGGGTTAGGTAGTTTTGCCAGTGGTACGGTATCAGATATTCGGACTCGTACTTATCATGGTTGGCTCTTTGCAGCAACGAATCCTCCCACAAAGCGGCAGCTATTACTTTCCCATTTAGAAGCTAGCCTAGAAATTTCGGGTCAGGTAGTAACCTTAGGAACAAATTTTTGGGCTGATGGTCAAATTGAGCCGCAAGGTTACAAACTATTGCGTTGTTTCGAGGTTAACCCAATTCCTAAATGGATTTGGGGTAGAGAAAACTGGGAATTAAGTAGGCGATTAATCATGCCTAATGAGAGAAATAATTCCTCTTTCTGTAATCCTTTATTAATTCAGTATTGCTATGAAGGTATAAGTCCAGCCATCTTGAAATTACGGTTATTGATTGCTGATCGCAGTTTTCATCATCAGCAACGGGCAAATCCCCAACTACAGTTCTCACAATTGTTGGCAAACAAACAAATTTATCTCCAGTCAATTACAAAAGAAGGGTTTGGCACCCCTTGGTATTTACGTTGGAATCATGGAGAATACCAACCAGATGGGATTTGGTACTGGAATTATGGTTTACCAGAAGAAACAGAGCGAGGATTAAAAGATTGTGAAGATCTTTATAGTCCTGGTTATTTTTATATAAAGCTCCAACCAGGTGATAAAGTAATTCTAGAGGCGGGAACAGGATTTCCTGAATCGCCCTTACCTCCCCTAACTATGGATACCTTGGTGATAGCCATAGAAAGAGAAGAGGAAAGATTGGCACAGATTTTTGGATGGTGGAATGGGAGCAGTTCAAGCAGGGAAAAGGATGAATCAAATTTGTCAATTCCCATGTCTAAATCTGCCATTTGGCAATCATTGCTGCGAGCAAGTGATCGCTTTATTGTCCACAGAGCTTCAATTATTGGCCCCACAGTCATAGCTGGTTATCACTGGTTTAATGATTGGGGTAGAGATACATTAATTGCATTGCCTGGTTTAACTCTAGTTACCAAGCGATTTGAACTAGCCAAAGGAATTTTGCATACCTTTGGCAGTTATTGTCGTGATGGTTTAATTCCTAATACCTTTCCTGATGATGATCATCTACCTATTTATAATAGTATTGATGCTGCTTTGTGGTGGATTGAAATCTTAGGACTGTATTTAGAAGCTACTAAAGATTGGGATTTTTTAGCAGCCCAATATCCAGTTGTGCAGCAAATTTATAAAGCTTTGATTGTTGGTACTCGTTACAATATTCAGGCTGACTCCATAGATGGTTTACTGGGGTGGGAGGCTAATGGTGTAGCCATTACTTGGATGGATGTGGTAATTGCAGGTAAACCCGTTACTCCCCGTTGTGGTAAACCTGTAGAAGTGAATGCTCTTTGGTATTCAGCCTTGTGTTGGATTAGTCAGTGGTCGGAAATTTTAAGTAGTATGGGGTATGGTGAACCTGCACGCCTAACTAAACAAGCACAACGTTACGCCCAACAAGCAGAACAGGTAAAAACCTCTCTACAAAAATTCTGGAATCCCCAGATTGGCTATCTATATGACACCATTGAACCAGATGATCGTCGCAATACCCAGGTACGTCCCAATGCTGTATTAGCCCTTTCCCTACATCACTGTGGTTTTCCTACTCACCAAGGGCAACAAATACTAGCAAGAGCCAGAGCAACCTTGCTCACTCCCTATGGTTTACGTAGTCTTGATCCCAGTGATCCAGAATATATTGGTATGTGTACGGGTAATGTAGAACAGCGAGATAGCGCTTACCATCAGGGTACGGTATGGTGCTGGTTACTGGGTGCCTTTATCCGTTCTTGGCAGCGTTTTTATCCACAGCAACCAGTTCCTTTTGATTGGGAGCCACTGTTAGAACATTTCCTGAATCATAGCTGTATGGGTTCTATTTCCGAGATATTTGACGGTGATCCTCCTCATAAAGCTAGAGGTGCCATTGCCCAAGCTTGGTCTGTTGCTGAAGTTCTGCGCCATTTTAATGACTGATTAATATTAATGGAAAATTATCATTTCCACTATGATTTAAGCTACCATCCAGATAAACCTTTAATTCTTTTTCTGCATGGATTTATGGGTAATAGCCATGAATTTGATGCAGCAATTAAACTATTAGCAAATTCTTTTTCCTATCTCAAGTTAGATCTGCCTGGACATGGCAAGACTCAAGTTAGAGGTGGGGATAATTATTATTCTATGGTAAATACTGCCTTAGGGATTATGCAATTACTAGATCAACTGCATATTAACCAATGCTTTTTAGTTGGTTATTCTATGGGTGGAAGATTAGCCTTATACCTCACACTGCATTTTCCGGAAAGGTTTAGCAAGGTTGTATTAGAATCAGCTTCTCCTGGTTTGAAAACAGAAAAGCAAAGATTAGAGCGGATTAAACGAGACGAACAAATTGCGAAAAAAATAGGTAGAAGCACCGAGAAAGTTGATTTTATGACCTTTCTCTTGCATTGGTATGCACAACCAATTTTTGGTAATATCAAGAACCATCCACAATTTAATAGTATGGTTAACGATCGCCTGCAAAATAACCCAGGAGAATTAGCTAAATCCCTACGAATTATGGGTACTGGATGTCAACCTTCTTTGTGGGAAAAACTAACAGCCAATCGCACTCCTTTATTCTTGTTAGCGGGTGAATGCGATCGCAAATTTGTTGAGATTAATACCCAGATGAGTCAAATTTGTGAATCTTGTCAGTTAATGGTAATTCCTAATGTAGGTCACAATATTCATTGGGAAAATACATTGGCATTTGTAGAGCCAGTCAAGTCTTTTCTTCTCATGAACAGGCTTTAATTTGCTGCTAAATAAATCCAGGGACTTATAGCCGGGAGAATATCAATCAGGTTTAATGTCCAGATTTTGATTCCAAATCACTCGACGTTGGTTGGGATCAAATCTATACCCCTGTTCTTGCATAATCGTTTTTGCTTGGTGGGGATCAAAATTACGGCTAAAATCTGCTCTTAAAGTATTCACATTGGCTTCCATGTGCTTAACTTGTGTACGGATTTCCCGTAACTTGTCTTGTTGAGACCAATGGTAAGGTAACAGATGTGTGAGGGCTGATACGGCAACAGTTGCGATCGCTAGGTTAACTCCAACTTTAATACTCATCTCTACAGCCATCCCTCGGTAATATCTTTGGCGGATATGGCGCTTACGTCGAGGACTAAGTTTCTTTCTTTGTATTGGTTCCGGGGATTTTGTCGGATAAAAAGATGGTTGAATGGCGTTCATAATCTAATTCACAATTATATCTTGTAGAGGGGACAGATACACCTTGATACTCCCATAGCTGTAAATTGATGGTAGGTATTTCAAAGTTCTTGGCGCTGAGTACAGGGTGGTTAAAAAGAGATGAGCTATTTGAAAATCAGCCACCAACAGTTTCTCATGGGCTAAGTTCTGTTAAGACTTTATTTTGCAGCCATATTACTGCATTTTTTGATAATTGCTATAAGTATATTTTCGGTTTAAAAAGAAAATTTGGTAATTTTGTGCGAGTTTATGCGGAAGTGGGGAACCGAGAAAGAGGAAAGTGTGTGAAATATAGGGGGCGTGGGGAGAATTAAAGAATTAGTTAAGCTTAAGCTTTTTGCTTTCTCCCTTTTCTCCCTCTTTCTCCTTCTCCCACATTCTTCCCTCTCCTGGCTCTGTTAAGGATATTTCCCGTTCTAGATGCCAACTCCTAGGATGGAATCCACATTAAACAAAGCTGGGATTACCAAGGGGAGCATCGCAACTTTAGTTTGGCTTATTTATAGAGTTCCGTACCTAAACGGAAAGCCAACAAGCCTGGGATTATAGCTACGACAAGAATGATATACACTTGGATATCTGACATGGTTTCAAACCTCCTCATTTCAAGGTATGTTTAACGGCTCGTTTACTACTTTTCACTGTTTTGCCAAGATTGGGGAATAGGTTGTTACAAGATGCAACAATCAAAATGGCATAAAGGGGATAAATTACTTTAATTATTTCAATTTTTTGACCCTAGTGGACGACTAAATTCTCAAAATTTACCAAAATAATGAATTTCTTTTTAGGTATAGACTGTGGCACTTCTGGAATGCGGGGTGTGGTAATTGACCAGAATAAATGTGTTGTGGCAATGGTCAAGTATCTCTGGGAAATTACTGAGGTGACTGATTGGAGTCTTTGTTGGCGGACAGGCTTATGGAAATTACTGGAGCAAATACCCGTAGAATATCGCAGTTATATCCAAGCGATCGCCATTGATGGTACTTCTTCCACAGTTCTAGTTTGTGATGGTGATGGTCAACCAGTACAACCACCAATTATGTACCATGATCCTCGGGGAGCGACAGTTTTACCAGATTTAAAAAAGATTGCTCCCCCTAAGCATACAGTCCTCAGTGCTACATCCAGTCTTGCCAAATTAGTATGGATGTCAAAATTACCATCTTTCGCAACCGCTAAATATTTTTTACATCAAGCAGATTGGTTAGGGTTTTTACTCCACGGTAAATTAGGTATTACTGACTACCACAATGCTTTAAAGCTCGGTTATGACTTGGAAAGTCTCCAATATCCCCAATGGCTAAAAAATATCCACATCCCAATTCATCTCCCCCAAGTTTTACCTCCCGGTACTCCTATTGCTAGAGTACGCCCGGAAGTTGCTAGCGAATACAGCTTTCCTCCAGATTGTTTTCTATGTGCAGGTACTACTGATAGTATTGCAGCTTTTTTGGCAAGTGGAGCTAAATTCCCTGGAGAAGCTGTAACTTCCTTAGGCTCTACATTAGTGGTAAAACTTTTAAGTAGTACCCGGATAGAAAATTCTCAATATGGTATTTACAGCCATCGTCTGGGGGATTTATGGCTGACTGGTGGCGCTTCTAATACGGGGGGAGCAGTACTAAAACATTTTTTTACTAGTACCGAGTTAGCAAAGTTTAGTATGGAAATTGATGCTTCCCAGTCTAGTAATTTAGATTATTATCCCTTATTAACACCAGGCGATCGCTTCCCCATTAATAATCCCCATTTACAACCACGGCTAGAACCACGCCCAGAGAATCCAGTGGAATTTTTGCATGGATTATTATCAGGGATTGCTCGTATAGAAGCACAAGGATATGGATTATTACAACAACTGGGAGCAGAAACTTTAACCCATGTTTATACTTCTGGTGGTGGTGCTCAAAACGAAACATGGATGAGAATTCGGGAAAGTCACTTGGGAGTACCTGTGACAATTTCTGCAAATACAGAAGCCGCATACGGTACCGCACTTTTAGCTAGGGGAGGTATGGTTTAAGCAAACGTTGAGAGAATAAACAGCTTCAGGATTAATACTGAATAATAGTATCCGTAGTATGCTTACTATTATTTCATAAATACGTATCTATTCTGGTGACAATTTGAAGAGCTCAGATGATACTAAATAAGTGAGATACCGGTCGGTAGGCTTCCAGGTTATATATCTGGGCAGCTAATTTAGGGGTTGATGAAATTATCATCTATCCCTTTTTTTCAGTTTGATTGAGCTATGAAATGTCAGAAATAAATAATTACTATTTCTGTGCAAAGTAGAAAAATAAGTAGGTAGGCGTAAAAAATTATCGTTTGGATAAGACAGGGGGCAGGGGGCAGGGAGCAGGGGGAAAAAGGGTTTTAGCCTTATTTACTTTTCTCCACATAGTTTGGTTTTATTGTGCCGACTTACTTACACTAAGCATTAAAAATATAATTAGACAAGCTAAAATAATACTAGGTTGAATCTTTTTTGTCTGCACAATCTTGACAAAAAATGCAACTGTTCCCAAAGGCCATAATAAAGTTGTGATGGCAAACATGACTATAGATAGAAACTTTTCTTCAGGGATAGAACTGGGATTGCGAATCAAAAACATCAACCAGTTGCTGACAAAATAGCAAGTTATTAGTATATAAATAAAAGCCACAGCCAAGGAAATTTTGGGGAAGTCAGATAAACCTTGAGCCATATCAGAGATATTTACAATTAACATAATTCAGGTCTAAATATATTCTTAGGGATACCAGAGTTTCACTGTTTTCTCAAAATTAGCTTACTAATATAGTGCTACGCGCAAGTAATTAGGACTTACGCAGTTGTCATATTTTTTCTGCAGGGTGTGTGACCCTGCGATAATATTTGAACGTAGTAATGAGACTTATAAAGTCACGCAGCAACCACCGATTGTGACACTTGCATAAGTCCTGGTAATAAGTAATAAGTAATAAGTTTACTGCTCATAAGTTTGGGTCTTCAATAATGTACTAACATAGTTATATAGTGCTATAATAGCAATATTTACTACATTAGTAAAAAGTAATTATTCTGACTTCAAGCAATGTACACGCAAATCTATAAGCTGAATTTGTCTGTAGATTTATTGGCATAGACCCTGAATTATTCAATGACTAGATAAAGTAGGTTGGATTGAATGTATAGCAGTCCTATTTGAGTTGTAAAATTATGGTTATCCAAGTTAGAGAACTAACTTTTGATCAATGGTTGAGGATTGTTATAAGGAATAACCAACCTACCAATTTCAGATTTTATCTCTAACCAATTAATTGCTATGAGCTCATGAAAGAGCTATCGATAGTTAAAACCAGAATGGGATTTTTTTTGAATCTCTTGTTTAATACTATCTAAATCCACGAAACAGTCAGCAACATTAATTAAGCTCTCACTAGTCATTGAGCGCAGACTAACTACTTCGACTCTTACTCCTTGATAAGAAACTGCATTAACAGCGTAAGCTAAATCCCCATCTCCACTGACTAATACAGCTGTATCATAGTGGGGAGCTAAGTTCATCATATCTACAGCAATTTCCACATCCAAATTAGCTTTTTTAGAACCATCGGGAAGTTGGATTAAATCTTTGGTCACAACACGATAGCCGTTACGACGCATCCAAAGCAAAAAACCCTGCTGCTTGTCATTACTACGATCTACTCCAGTGTAAAAAAAAGCACGTAATAGTTGATTGCCTTTAGTTAAATAGCAAAGTAATTTGGTATAGTCAATTTCGATATTCAATTGTAAAGCTGCATAAAAGAGATTAGAACCATCAATGAAAATAGCAACTCTACCACGATTTTCCGCAGTGCAGTTAGAGATTTCTGTTGAGTGTTGGTCTATATTATTATGTTCAAAATCTAAACTGTTTTCTACCAGCAATTTATCTTTTAAATATGGTCGATCGCTAATTAGTTTATATTCACTTTTATATTTACTAATTTCATTAATATCCATTGATACCTCTGTGATTAAGTCAATTAATTCTTGTAGATAAGATAACAGTACTATTCACTTTTTATGCTGTTACAATTCTCAATCAATATTTGCAATTTAGAAATTATCTATATTGATTTACTAATTATTGAATTTACCGCATTCAATTTGTTTTTACTGTTACTTTTGGACTTTTGTAAGTTCATCACATTTCACTATCTAGAATAAAAATCAGTATGGATTAATCATAGTTACATGAAAACAATCCTTCTCCTGTAGACTTTTCCAGCTTTTGGAATTGTATTGGTATTTTCATTATTCGGTACTATTAATTGAGTATGACGATAAATTTATATTTTTTTTTGACATCTTTGTGACTAATTTAGGAATAAAAAATGTTATTCGCTAACCCTTTCATTTGCCTTAAATATAATTGTTGATTATTATCATGATTCTGATTTAATTTAACTTTTTTGTCATGTAAATAATACACAATAATATTCCATCT
>NZ_FYBH01000293.1 GCF_900185595.1 Calothrix rhizosoleniae SC01 | reverse complement strand
AACCTACTTACTTGCAGGAAGATATAAAATAAAGCCAGAAAAAAGAGAGCGTTTTTTAGAGCTAGCTCAAGCTGTAGTCGAATCCACTAGGCAAGAATCAGGTAATATCAGCTATAGCTTTTACGAAGAAGTTGGGGTTACAAATTCATTTATTTATTTTGAAGAGTGGCAAAGTAAAGAGGCGTTGGCAGAACATTTACATCAGCCTTATATCATTCCTCTATTAAAGGAGTTCCCAGAAATGGTAGATGGAGAAATAGATGTGAAAATTTATGACATAGAGGCTATTACCTATGGCCTATAACTAGTATGAAACTAATTAAGCAAGGTTATATGATATCAATTATCAGATTTAAACAATAGATAATATAGTATTTGTCTATTATTGAATTTGTAAAATTGATATCTTGCCTGAGCTTTTAATGATAGTTTCAAGATAAATTTAATAGTGAATTTATTTAGTTCATAAACATTGAATATCTGCTGAATATCAATAATTTTTTACGCCTACCTACTTAGCCCGCTTCATAGAAATTAAGGAGCAAGATGCTCCCCTATGTACAAAGTACACCAGACCCAATGCAATCAGGTTTTTCCTCCTAGCTAGAGACTAGATATTATTCAAAGAATATTAATAAGTACCGTGAAAAAACTTAAAAAGCTGAAGAAATTCTCATTTTTAGCCTTTGTCGTTTTACTGGCGATTACAGTCATCCTCATTGTTGTCGGCTCGCAATTAGAGACTGTCTCTGCTCATTTTAAGACTTACTCAGAACCTGGAATAAGTGCTGGCGTAGCTTATAAAATTCCCTCTCTTCCTGCTCCGGACGCACCTCGTCCTGTTCCAGCTTACCCTCAGTCTAATTCAGATGTGAATCTTCCAGTGCGTAAGAGTATTGTTGACTTAACGCCCAAGGAGAAAGCTGCATTCGTCAATGCCCTGAAAACAGTTAAAAACACCATTCCCCAAGGTAGTAAACTGAGTATATTTGACCAACTTGTTCTACAGCACGTTATGGTTGCAGGATTTGAAAAGCCATTTAAATCCTCAGGTCCCGCATCAGGTTTCAATCCAGCTCATCCAGGTCATCCTGCATTTTTACCTTGGCATAGACAGCTACTTGATGACCTTGAAAATGCTTTGCAGAAAATAGACCCCAGTGTAACAATTCCCTACTGGGATTGGACTGACCCAAAAGCCCTAGACGTTATGCTTAGTGATGACTTTATGGGAGGAAATGGTGAAGGTGTTAAAGTCAAAATTCCCGGTGTAGGAACGTTTGCAGGAGGACCAGTTAAATCGGGACCTTTCGCTGACTGGACACTGAATGAAGATATTCACATTGAACCGATTAATTTCTCATCATTGGGATCCAAAATAGTGCGCTTTCTGCAAGTCCCTCCTTTTGACAAGTATCCCATGCCCAAAGAAGTCATCGATCGCATGATGAATCTTAACGACTATGAAGTCTTCTCTGCGGTGCTAGAAGGAGGTGGTGTCGGGTTAAATGAGAAAGGAAAGTTGGTTGAAGATTGGGCAGTTCATGTGGTTTCCCATGCAATGATCGGAGGAGTAGTTTTAAAAGATTACGAGAAAACAGCACTTCCGGCTAACCAAGCTAGGAATCTAGGAACAATGATGAGTATCCTTAGCTCCCCCTACGATCCGACGTTTTGGTTAACCCATTCTAATGTAGACCGTTTGTGGGCGGAATGGCAGGATCGCGGACATACAGGTGAAAAGTTTTATCCTGCAAAAGGGAAGGATTATGGATACAATCTCAACGATCCAATTTGGCCTTGGGATGGTGGTAAATCTAAACCAGGAAATCTGAATGATACGGATTTAGTATCTATGTTACCTGTAACTAATAAAATTATTACTGCTGCCGACCTTCTTGACTTTCGCCAACTGGGTTATACCTATGATACAACTCGTCTTCGGAGTGTAAAACCACTCCTAGAACCCAAGCCTAAACGCAAGCATTCATGAATGGTTACTCACATTTTGCACCACATAATTATTGCGAAAATTATCGCCTGTAACCCTTATGATTCAGTAAGGTGGGCAATGCCCACCTTACTCTTATTGAGAATGTGCAAGATATGTGGTTATATTAGACATCTCCGGAAAAGAATGTAGAGACGTGTTAGCGTAGCTCCTCTCGAAGGGAGGCTATATCGCGTCTCTACAAGGGTTCTGGCTGACGCATATTTAATTTTCACCAGAGGTCTATTAATCTTCACTGTTGCTCATTCCCTGTTCCTTCTCCCGTTGGCGCAGCCGCCCTGAAAGGGCTAGGGAGTTGATACTTACAAACTTTCTCAGTTTTCTCATTTAACTTTTAGGGAACCTTCATTTAACCATTAGAACAGACTCAGCTTCATCACCGATATTGGTTATCAACACAGAAAAACACGGGAAACATTCAGGAGAAAAATATTCATGCTGAAGCGAACCAACTACTACAAAGAATTACTAGCAGATTATTCAAGATCCGGATTAGTTGCAGAAAAACTTAAAGAGCAACTAATTGAAAAGGCTGAAAAGATTGTAGCAATGAAAGAGGATATACTACCAGCAATTACTGATGATTATAATCTAGACAAAATCGAACAAGAAAATAAAGAATGGTGGCCTACTCACTGTGAAGCTTTAAGACAAGGTAGAGGTGATATTCTCACAGGTGAATACCGAGATGACTTGGTTTACTTCTGTCAAGATGGCCCCTATCAAGGTTTGGAACAACAAAAAGCACGAGAATTACATTGGTGGGCATTAATTGCTCAACCAGGAGTGACAATGGTTTGGCCTATTGTTATGTTTCATGGCGAACATACTTATTTTGAGTGGAAATGTTTGGACGATGAAACCAACGAAACTATTGCCAAAGGAAACGTTACTTGGGTTCGTCGCGGACATAGAGGTGGTTGCTATCTCAAAACTGAACAATTGACTTTTTATCGCGATGTTTTCGCTCCTAATGAATTATTGAAATTAATTAAGGTTGCTTAATCATGACAGAACAAAATAGTTACAAAAATGCAGTTTTAGATGATAAAGAACTGCAAGCCGGTTTGAATAGTATTAACCCTAAATTTGGTGACTTTTGCACCCGCGTTGCTGGAGAAGCTTGGGGTTTACCCTTGATAGATCAAAAAACAAAAGCATTAATTACAATTGCTGTTGATGTTGTTAACCAAGACCAAACAGGTGCAGGAAATCCTTTTGGCGCTCATGTGAATATGGCAATGCAACAAGGAGCTACCCGCGAAGAAATAGAAGAATTACTTCTGTTCATGTGCGTTTATGCAGGTTTTAATAAAGCTGCTGGTTGTTTCGGAATGCTCAATGAAATTATCGGATAAACATAAAACACTTACAAGGTAATTAACCTCGTAAATTCACATCTTCACCCATTACCCATTACTTAAAGGAAGTTCTAAAAAATGCCAGTTAATACTAAAGGTAAAATCGGTGTACTTGTGGAAGAACACTTTGATGAAACAGAGTACAAAAGATTTAATGAATTCTTCCCTCAACATGGCTATGAAGTAGAGTATATTTCTCATCTTTGGGGTCAAGAAAGTTTAACTTTTAAAGGTAATGACCATGAAGATGAAGTCACCGTTACTGTAGAAGTTAATGATATTCAGATAGCTGATTATCAAGGTTTGATTCTTATCGGTGGCTATGCAATGGATAGATTGAGATATCAGCCCAACCCTAAGCCTGGTCAGCCTAACAATGCTCCTGCTGTAGAGTTTCTTCGTCAGGCTGTAATAGAGATGGATGCGGGGAAATTAAAAATAGGAACAATCTGTCATAGTCTTTGGTTATTTTGTGCGGATAAAAAACTTTTGAACGGTCGGCAAGTTACTTGTGCTCATAATATTATTTGTGACGTAGAGAATGCTGGAGGAGTAATTGTCTATGAAGATGATGAAACTATATCTAACTATGTTGATGGTGGTTTAGTAACTGGAAGACATCCAGGAGTTGTTGAGGAATTTATGCAGGTATTTCTATCGCAGATTGAAACAATAAAACCAAAATCAACGACTGTTTCTTCTGTTAAGTAATTGTGTGAGTGCTGTGGGCAAAAATTATATTAATTGCCCACCCTAATACAACTATAGTTAATAATATCTAAGGTGATGATATCATGGGCAATACGGTAGATTTTCCCTTTTCTGATTTGATAGCTGGTTATGTTACTTACTTTAATGCAGATAATGATATTTTTGGTTTGAAAACATCAGATGATAGGGAGTTTGAATGTGTCTTAACTCCTATGACTTATGCCAAATTGGTGCAAAATTTGGATGAAGGATACCCTGATGCAACTGGTTTAATGCGGTCAATGCTTGTACCAGGTCGCTATTTATTTACTTATTGTATTTTCTATCCCAATAGTACCAAGGTTGATGCTAAACAAATTGTATTTGTTGGCCGTAAAGAAAATGACTACGTTTTTGAAAAGCAGAATTGGTGGATTGATCAGGTACGCTCCCTTGCCAATTTCTATTTAAAAGCTCAATTTGGTGATCAGGAAATTAATTACCGTAACTATCGCACTAATTTGAGTTTATCTGGTGCGAGGTCTACTGTAAATTTTCGTCAGGAAACTGATACTATTTCTCGTTTAGTATATGGTTTTGCCACTGCATATATGCTCACAGGGGAAGATAAGTTTCTGGAAGCCGCAGATAAGGGAACTGAATATTTGCGGGAACATATGCGGTTTGTAGATTTAGATGAAGGTATTGTTTATTGGTATCACGGTATTGATGTTCAAGGAGAACGAGAACATAAAATATTTGCTTCTGAATTTGGCGATGATTATGATGCTATCCCCGCATATGAGCAAATTTACGCTTTAGCCGGTCCCATTCAAACCTACAGGGTTACGGGTGATCCCCGAATTATGGATGATACCGAGAAGACAATTAAGTTATTTAATGATTTTTTCCTAGATAAAAGCGAACATGGTGGTTATTTTTCTCATCTAGAACCTGTGATGTTAGACCCCAAAAGTGATGCTTTGGGTAATAACAAAGCTAGAAAAAACTGGAACTCTGTCGGTGATCATGCACCTGCTTACTTGATTAATCTTTGGTTAGCCACAGGTAAACAGGAATATGCAGATATGCTGGAATATACTTTTGACACTATCGTTGAGCGTTTTCCTGATTATGAAAAGAGTCCCTTTGTTCAGGAAAGGTTTCATGAAGATTGGTCTGCTGATACTACTTGGGGATGGCAGCAAAATCGGGCGGTTGTGGGACATAACCTGAAAATTGCTTGGAACCTCATGCGGATGAACTCCCTTAAATCTAAACAAGAGTACACCCAACTAGCGACTAAAATTGCCAATATTATGCCGGAAGTTGGTAGCGATCGCCAACGAGGTGGTTGGTTCGATGTGGTAGAACGTATTCTGGCTGAAGGTGAATCTATTCATCGTTTTGTATGGCATGATCGTAAAGCTTGGTGGCAACAAGAACAATCAATACTTGCTTATCTGATCCTTGCTGGTGTGCTTGAAGGAGAAGAATATCAGCGTTTAGCGCGAGAATCTGCTGCTTTTTATAATGCTTGGTTCCTCGATATAGAAGATGGTGGGGTTTACTTCAATGTTTTAGCTAACGGTATTCCTTATCTGTCTGGTGGAAACGAACGTGGTAAGGGTTCTCACTCCATGAGTGGTTATCACTCAACTGAGTTGTGTTTTTTGGCATCAGTTTATACTAATTTACTGATTAATAAGCAACCGATGGACTTTTACTTTAAGCCTATCCCAGGAGGATTCCCAGATAATATTCTGCGAGTATCTCCTGATATTTTACCTCAAAAAAGTATCAAAATAGATTCAGTAGAAATTGATGGAGAAGCTTATCACAATTTTGATGCAGATAACTTAATTGTGAAGTTACCCCAGACAAAAGAACAGGTAAAGGTGAAGGTGCAAATTGTGCCAGTAGATAGTTAAGGGTGAAGTAATAAGTAATAAGTAATAAGTAATAAGTAGTCAGGAATTAAATTTCTTCGCTATGAATCAGAGAAACTCGTCAAATACTTTTCCCTGTTTTTCTTCAAAGTAGATAGTGCATAATGATGGTAAAAAAATGGAAATTAGTATTGAAGAATTTGATGGAATCAAGGTAGTCATTTTAGTTGGTGAAATAGATGCTAAAACAGCACCAAAGGTACAGCAACAAGTTTTCAATTTAACAGCAACTGACAAGAAAGTTCTGATGGATTTGTCGCAAGTGAACTATATGTCTAGTGCTGGTTTACGGATGTTACTTTCACTCTACCGCCATACGACTGCTAAAGATATCAAGCTTTTACTGGTAGGACTTTCAGAAGAAATTGAAGATACAATGTCTGTGACCGGATTCCTCGATTTTTTCGCAACATCAAAAACCAGAGAATCAGGGTTAATAGCACTTAAAATAACTAGAGAACAATATTAAGACATAAAGGAATATGGAATATATAAACTCAGAGATCGCCAGAATTGATATTCATCCAACCCATAATTATCAAGAATTTAAATTGCGTTGTGGAAAGCCGTTTCCTTTTGGTGTAAATTTAGTTCCAGGTGGAGTTAATTTTTCTATCTATTCCAGTCATGCTACTTCTTGTACCTTAGTATTATTCGAGAAATATTCCCCCGAGCCAATAGCCGAAATCCCCTTTCCAGAAGAATTTCGGATTGGTAATGTTTATTGCATGATTGTCTTTGATTTGGACTACGAATGCATCGAATATGGCTATCGGATGGAAGGAGCAAATGATTTTCAGGGGGGTCATTGGTTTGATAAAAGTAAAGTTTTGATGGATCCTTATGCCAAAATTATTGGTGGACGGGATATTTGGGGTAAAATACCAGACTGGAATGATATTTACCAGCATCGAGCTCGGATTGCTTTTGATGATTTTGATTGGGAAAATGACAGGCTTTTAGAAATTCCCTTGGAAGATTTGATTATTTATGAAATGCATGTCCGTAGCTTTACCCGTCACCCTAGCTCTGAAGTAAAACATCCAGGTACATTTGCAGGTATTCGAGAGAAAATCCCTTATCTCAAACAGTTAGGTGTAAATGCAGTGGAATTAATGCCTATATTTGAATTTGATGAATTTGAAAATAGTCGTGTTAATCCTGAAACAGGTGAGATGCGCTATAACTACTGGGGTTATAGTACTGTAGGATTTTTCGCCCCTAAAGCTGGCTATGCTGCTACAGGTAAGTTTGGGATGCAGGTAGATGAATTTAAGGCATTAGTTAAAGAATTACACAAAAATGGGATTGAGGTAATTCTCGATGTGGTCTTTAATCATACAGCAGAAGGGAATGAAAATGGCCCTTACATTTCCTTTCGGGGTATAGATAACCAAACCTACTATATGCTTACCCCAGAGGGTTACTATTATAACTTTAGTGGTTGCGGTAATACTCTCAACTGTAATAACCCAATTGTCAGGGGTATGGTGCTTGACTGTCTACGTTATTGGGCTAGTGAATACCACATTGATGGTTTCCGTTTTGACTTAGCTTCTATTTTAGGTCGTGACCCTTGGGGCGCTCCTTTAGCCAATCCTCCACTCTTAGAAACCCTAGCTTTTGACCCTATTTTGGCAAAGTGTAAGTTAATTGCTGAAGCTTGGGATGCAGGTGGTTTATATCAAGTAGGTTCCTTCCCTGCATACGGAAGGTGGTCAGAATGGAACGGTAAATACCGCGATCGCATTCGTAAGTTTCTCAAGGGAGATGGTAATGTTGGGGAGATGGCACAATGTTTACAAGGTTCTCCTGACCTCTATGCTGCTAGCGGTCGTTCTCCTTCCACATCGATTAATTTTATTACCGCCCATGATGGCTTTACTTTAGCCGACTTAAGTAAGTCGGCACAATAAAACCAAACTATGTGAAGAATAGTAAATAAGCCTAAAACCCTTGTTCCCCCTGCTCCCTGCTCCCTGCCCCCTGCCTTATCCAAACGATAATTTTTTACGCCAACCTACTTAGTTGCTTACAATGGCAAACATAACCAAGCTAATGGTGAAAACAATAACGATGGCACCAATGATAATGAAAGTTGGAACTGTGGTATAGAAGGGTGGACAGAAGATACTAGAATTAATATTCTGCGACAACGACAAATAAGAAACGCGATCGCCATGTTGATGGTTTCTCAGGGTGTACCGATGTTACTCATGGGTGATGAAGTCGGACGTTCTAAGCAGGGTAATAATAATACCTATTGTCACGATAACGAATTAAATTGGTTGGATTGGCATCTTTTAAAAGAGAATGCAAATTTATTCCAATTTACTCAACACTGTATTGCATTTCGTAAGTCTCATCCTGTCCTAAGAAATAGTCAGCATTTCCAACATCGCGATCGGGTTGGTAGTGGTTATGCAGATATTACTTGGCATGGTACTCAAGCATGGGATGCTGATTGGTCAAATCATAGTCGTACTTTAGCATTCATGCTTTGTGGTAAGCATACTCAAAAAGGAAGTTTTGAAGATGACTACATTTATGTAGCCATAAATATGTACTGGGAATCATTGCAATTTACAATTCCCAGTTTACCATCACACATGGAATGGCACATATTTGTCAATACTGGATGCACACCAAGTAAAGATAGTTGGGAACCAGGGAAAGAACCTAAGTTAGCAAATCAAAAAGACATACTTGTTGGGGAACGTTCTGTAGTTATTTTAGTTAGTCGCCATCTTAAGTAATTAAATCAAGGAGATAATTATGACTTTTCAAGCAATTCGAGAAAATACTGACACCAACATTGCCAAAATTACTTTATCCGGAGAATTAAATGCTGCAACAGCACCAACTTTCAAACAAGAAGTAGAAAACGCCGCAGCCACAGATATTCAAAAGCTAGTTTTAATCATGAAAGACTTGGAATATATGTCAAGTCTG
>NZ_FYBH01000271.1 GCF_900185595.1 Calothrix rhizosoleniae SC01 | reverse complement strand
CAGCCCAGATGGTACAAAGATTTTAAACTTCAATGGGTAAAATTACCCAATGTTAACCGCAACCGTCCTAATAAGGATGTTGGTCATGAAGTGACTCAAAAGTTTTGGCGGTTGAAAATAGGTATTAGACCTTATGACCTCAGACATGCTTGGGCTATTAGGTCACTCATGGATGGGCTAGATGTGGCGATGGCTGCTCAACAGATGGGGCATTCACTGCAATTGCACACCAAGCTTTACCACAAATGGATACAAGAGCATCATTACCACCAAGCTTATAAACAATATACTCTGCGGTCGCAAAATAATGACCTTTAAGAACATCAGCAGGGCTTATGTCTCAGACGATAATTAGTCCCGTTTTAGTCCAAATTTAGTCCAAATTTAGTCCAAGGCACAATTAAGCCCCTCAGTTTTTGTGAGCTGAGGGGCTGTAATGGTTGTGGTGTATGGATGCCAGGAACGAGACTTGAACTCGTGACACGAGGATTTTCAGGCAGCATGACTAGCTTCACAAACTCTCTTATTGATTAAAAAAATAGCTCAAACGACTGTCATGTAAGGATTGTAGAGTCATAAGTATTACATATGATTATTTACCAGGTAGACCCGAAGACTAACCGTCCTCGTATCTACCCCGACAAATAGGCTGTAGCCCTTTCTATGTAAAGAATTATAGAATCACAGGTTTGAACTATGAGTTTACAGCAGTGCGAACTGACAAGTCAGCGCAAGCTATCGCCATTTACAAAATCGAAAATTGAGATTTGTTTAACTGAATCTGATTGGTCACACCTAATAAAAAAGCTATCGAGAATAACTTTGTCTCTTAAAAGATAAATAACGATTCAAATCTTTATTAGTAGCCATATAAATTGGAATAATGGTGCACAGAACAACCATAATCAAGCTTCCAACTTTGAGAATGATGGAGAGCTTTGAACTGAGTACCACAACCATTGCAATTAGAAGGACAGCCAGCAAACTACAGATACCCATCAAAAGATACTTTGCCCATCTGCGCCCTTGCAAAACAAAGTACATAACTATGATGGTTAGTAAAATGCGTCCAATTGCCCACTTATCACGTGCGATCGCAACCAGTGTTACATCTAGGATACAAAGCAATACAAACAAAGTTATCAATATATTTCGAGATTTTAAGGCAGATAAATCGGGCTGGAGCATAGCTTTTGAATGATGTGTTAATAATCAAATTAAATCCAATCCAGATTGAGAACAGGAGTTTTCCTGGTAGGGGCACACAATCAGTAAGATTATTCAATATTCCCACATATTATGTTTGCTGTGGAAGCAGGCAAAACGCCTGCTACTGGGTGGACAGGCGAAATGCCCATCCACAACAATAAAAAGGTAAAATTAAACATATGGGCTGCGCGATGACCATGCGTAACCAACCCTACCAGAATCAAAGCCATGAGAATAAAAGGTATTAAGCGAGGAAGAACCATAGAAATATTTGAAGAAATAGATATTCCTGATGGTCAAGAAGTTGTGATTTATATGACCAGTGAAAAGTCTAATAAAATAGTCAATGATGAGGGTAATTTTTGGAAAACACTGTTAAATTTTCGCCAGTCAGAAGACTTAGAAACAATGGGAATTGAACCAGAAATTTTTGCAAATGTACGGGATGAATCACCAGGACGCGAGGTAATTTGGTGAGTTGGCGTTTTTTATTAGATACTAATATTCTTTCTGAACCATTACGACCAATCCCAAACTCAAATGTAATGGAAAGGTTGCGACAACATGAAAATGAATGTGTCACAACTACTATTGTTTATCACGAATTACTTTTTGGTTGTTATCGCCTAACAGAATCTAAAAAGCGTCAAACAATCGAAAAATATATAACAGAAATAATTGAACCTAATATACCTCTAATACCATATGATGCTAATGCCGCAAAATGGCACGCCACAGAAAGAGCGCGTTTGGTAAAAATTGGTAGAACACCATCATTTGCAGATGGACAAATTGCTGCGATCGCTAAAGTGAATGACTTGATTATTGTTACCAACAATGTATCAGACTATGCTGATTTTCTCGAACTACAAATTGAAAATTGGTTTGTAAATAAACAATAATTTTTTCTTAATTGCAATAAGTCTGATTGCAATATCACTGTGCCCAACAATCCATTGTTTTCCTAATTGCGATATTTGTCAGGAATAGTAAGGGAATCAATGAGGTATTCTTGCTTGAGTACCTGAATACCGTTGGAGCTAATGTCTCGAAAGCCCCGTGATATCAAACCAGGATACTGTTACCACATTACCACTCGCTGCAATAACCGTGAGTTTCGGCTAACTCGCCATGAATGCCGTCAAGTGTTCCTCTATGCACTGAAAAAAGCGATCGCAAAGTTCAAATTTAAGCTTTATGGTTTGTGTATAATGTCGAACCATATCCACTATTTGCTCGAACCATTGCAGCCAGAAGATTTATCGAAAATCATGCACTGGGTTAATTGGTATACTGCGATGTGTTTTAACCGGATGCTGAACCGAACAGGACACTTTTGGGAAAAAAGATACCATAGCAGTGGCTTTGAGAAGAATGATTATAAAAGGGTATTAAATACCCTGAGATATATTCATGCCAATCCCAAAGCAGCTAATATGCAACAGGGTTACTTTTATGATTTCAGCAACTATGGCACTCATGACAGGTTGACGGATGATGGACTTACCGAATGGCATCCGGCTTTCTTAGGGTTAGGACGGACACTGGAGGAATGTGCAGCGAGGTATCGGGGATTTTGCAAAAAATATAAACCAAAGCCGAAGCCAGAGAGAAGCTACCACTGGGGAAGCAAGCTGTTACCAAAGGTGGTGAAAGGTAAAGGGAAGAAAAGAACTTCACCGGGACAAATGCGACTTCCTTGGGATACATGGGAAGTTATAGATACCGAAGTGAGCGAGGTCGCCGAAAAGTTTGTGATGGCTAATTGCTATGACCCCAAAATAGCGATGCAGTATTTCAATGATGCTTGAGCAAAAAGGTCAGAAGTTTGATTAATTTTGACTTTTGACTTTTGACTCCCTTGTGTTGGGTGGTGTTGTAGTGGTACCAGGTATCGAAATCGCCAAATGCTTATGACTTCGTAGAAATTAAGCCAGAAATAAATATTTATAAAAAACTGAAACGCTTATATGTTACAGTTTACAAGTCGCAGTGCGAGAAAAGAACACGGAGGCCCACTCAGTGTCCCACATACCTAAACGCCCGTAACTAAAATAAGGAAGTCCCCCCTCCAGGCGTGGGTTATTTATAGGGTCTTTATTTAATAGACCATAAAAATCTGAGTAACTCACGAAAGAGCCTCTACCTGCATTATCTTTTTTGTAATTGTACCACCCTACTGCGTTAGCGAAACGCAAATAATTTTGGGTATCCGAGTCATTCCAATCCCCTGGTTTAATACCCAGTCTATTTCCTGTCTTAACCCAAATTTTCTTTTGGACGCTGAAACCAAAATGTCCTTTTGAATTGTTTACCCATAGCTCATCCATTCTTTTCAAGTCAGGACAGGAAAAATTCTTAAGCTTTGGGATATAAAGCCACCCTTCTTTTTCTCTATCAGCAATAAACAGCATAAGTAGCCAGGTTCTGATGTCGGCTGCTCTCCAATCTGGCTTTTCCCTGTTCAAAAAGTTTTCTAGTTCAGCATAAAAGTGCTGTTTGAGAGAATTCCAAACCTCTTGATTACGATTTTTCTCTAACTTAAGTAATCCTCGATGAACTAATTCAATATCGTTAGCTACAAGAATTTTATCCTTGACAAAAGGATTAGTTCCATTGGGATTATTTTTCAGAATTTTATATGCTTCTTGATAAGCTTTTATTGCTTGCTGTGGATATTTCTCAGCGAGTAAATTACCTTCATTACCTTTGACTAATACTTTAATTTGTAATCCTTCATCAGAGCTAATTTTATTTCCTTTCTTGTTTAAATAATACAGACTTTCATCAATCTTCTGTTTGGCTTTATTTGGTTTTTTTAGCTTTTGATATGCTTGGGACATAGAAGCCAATAACATGGCTTGTTTCAGATTATGGTCTTCAACTCTAAAGGATAAACCAGCCTGTCTTAAAGCTTCATCTGAATCAGTGGTGAGATTTTCATTGCGTAACTCTCCGGCTAATTTGGATAGTGCTTGAACAGTTTCAACATCTTTCTTTACAATTTCAAGATCTTTCTGTGCCGAAGCAAGTTGATTTTGTAAGTTTTCTGCTTCTTTCTTAGCATCATCAGCAATTTTTTTTGCCTGTTCAGCTTTACGTTGTTCAGCTTTAGCTTGTTTTTCGGCTTCTATAGCTTTTTGGTTGGCATTATCAGCATTTTGTTGTGCTTGTTGACCTTGTTCCCTTGCTTTTGTCGCTTGTAGATTAGCATCATCAGCCTTTCTTTGGGCATTTTCAGCCTGTTTTCTGGCTACTTTAGCTTTTTGATTAGCGTCATCAGCCTTTATCTGTGCTAGTCTAGCTTTTTCTTGTTCAGATTTCGCCTTTTCCGTGGCTTTTTGTGCTTGTTGTTTAGCAGTATCCGCAGTTTTTTGTAATTGTAGAGTTTGCTGCTGAAAAGCTAAAACTTTCTTCCCCTCTTCTCTAGCTTTAATAGTAAGTAAGTCGGCTTTGACATTCGCCTGTTTAAACATTTCTTGTGCTTTAAATGCTTGCTTTCCTTGTATTGCTGCTAATCCTCCTAAGCTTACTGCTCCCAATAAAGCCAAAATTAAAACAACAGTCCCATTCCTAATCCGTCGTTTCGCTTTAACATTCGCTTGAATCAATACCTGATTTCTCTGTTCTACGGCTTCCCGATCCTTCCTATCCCTCTCTAATTCCGCTTCTTTATTCCTAACAGCTATTTCCTTCTCCTTACTAGCTGCTAAAAACTGTTTATCTTGATAACTTAAATCCTTACCCTTCGCCCATTTCTCTGCACCTGATAAAGTCTTTCCCCGCAAAAGTAGAGATTCATCCCCAGAAGCTACCCAAGCACGAAAAGCTTCCGAATATGGACGCAGATTCTTTAATTGAACCTCAACCCAACTCTGATTAAAAACCTGTTGATAAATGCGATTATAAACCCTTAACTTACCTTCTCTTTTAACAACTAAACCGGATAATCTTAACTCGCTAAATTCAACACTATTACTAGCGATGACTTCTCCCTGTTGTTGAATTTGCTGGTACAATTCCAATAAATACCCCGCTCGTTGTTCATTAGAAAGAATCCTATCCCTAATAGTTCGTAAATGCTCAGGGTCATCCTGAGATTCCCAATTTTCAATAATCTTTGACTTTACCACCTCCTCCACAGAGCGGGGATTATCTTTCTCTGACTCTTCTACCATAAACTTACACAGTTTTTGGGTCAGAAATGGTTGTCCTCCCGTCCAATCTAATATTTCTGTCATTACCCCTTGGGGATGATTAAATCTTCCTTGCAACCCCTCAATTAACGGCTCAACTTCATCAATTTTAAACCCATGTAATTCTATTGCCTCCCCAATATTGAAAGGAGTTTGGCTTTTATTCTTAATCAAATCACCGGGAGTCGCTACCCCCAACAAAGCAAAGGTTAACCGTTGAAAAATGGGATTATCAACCCGTTGATTTTGGAAAAAGCGAATCAGTGCAAAAAAATCATCTAGGGAGAAATCCTGACTCAGTACCTTATCAATTTCATCTACAAAAATGACTATTGATGACTGAATCTTTGCCAGTAATACCTTTTCAATAAACAAACTTAAACACTGCACTGGGGAAAGAATTGTTTGATGTTTCCCCCACCATTCCTGCCAATCAAAATCAAACCTATCCTCTAATTGACAGCTTTCTGATAAGTTGTAAACAATTCCCCCATACCACTGTTCTTGTGTTACTTTCCCAATCCCCGTTAAATCAATCGCAGCACAGACAATCCCTTGCTTTTGTAACCGTTGCATTGTCTGCACCCGCAAGCTAGACTTACCCATCTGCCGGGAGTTGAGGACGTAACAAAATTTACCAGCTAGCAATTTCTGGTAAAACTCCTCGTCTGCTTGTCGCTGCACGTAACTGGGAGCATCAACTTGGAGACTGGCACCTACCTGATAGAAATGGGAACTACTGGCTATCATAATTATTACAATACGCGGCGGAAATAGTCTCGGTATAGTTGACAACGGGGCGTAACATGATTATTCTCTCGCTGTACCAATCCCAAACTGTGTAATTTATAGATTTCCATTGAATCTAATTCAACCCCCGAGTTATCGTTAACTACCCGTTTCAAAGCTGGTACTAAATCCGGTGCATCACGCAAAATATCCAATAAATAACGCAGGTGATGACTATAAATCCCAGCTTCTGTTGTTGCTGACTCTAATAACTTTTTAAAGGTTGTTTTCCTCATCGCCACATCATACATAGCCAAACGCAATAAATAGGGATGTCCTCCTACCATTGTCCTTAATTCTGCTAACAAACTATCCTGAAGATTAATATCATGTCTGGTGGCTAAATCTTCTATTTGTTGCTGATTAAACTCTGCTAATTCTATGGGTATACCCGCATTAAAGGGTGATTGATGGTAATCTAAGGGAATATAAACTTCTGTTGAATGAGCTAACACCAACCGCAGTTGTTTCCAAACTTCGGAAATCTTCCCTTTCTCATGCCAAGAACGCAACATCCCGAAGAAATCTTCCACTACTTCGTTGTAGGGAAATAATCTATCTACTTCATCTAATACTAGTACTAAAGGAGAATTTATTTGTTTTAGTATGTGTTTTCTAAAATAAGCGGTACAGTTATCATTACTACCTAAAAATGAAGTATTCCAAGCATGATCTACTTGATTGTCAAGGTCGAGTTCCAAGGAAACTTTGCTACATAACCAACGGAGAAATTTATCCAGATTGGTAATTACTTCCTTATTCACACCACCCAAATCTAAATATACCCCTTGATAATTCCGCTTGATTCCCTGAGCAACAATCCGCCGAGCTAGAGAAGTTTTACCCATTAACTTTGGTGCTTTAATCCGAATTAAGGCAGCAGGTTTTTCTACTGTTTGGTAACAAAGAGATTCAATCCCATTCCGTTCTATATAAAAAGGAGAATCAAGGGGTACAGAACCATCAGGATATTCCAATGACTGCATAGAAATCTGATTTATTTTAGGTTCCTTATTCTGTGGCTGGGGGTCTAAAACTTCTTGTTTGATAACATCCAAAATTATTCCATTTCTTGCCCGCATATAAAGCACTGGTGTGGCAAAGTCTCGCCTATCAAGTCCCACTTCCATAGAAATTGCATTGCGGGTTGTCTGGATGGCTGCATCTACCGGGTAGCCGAGGGCTAGGGTGCGGTAAAATTCATCTGCAAAAATCTTAGCTGTATTATCAAATATGGGATATTGCATGGCGACTACTGCGGGTATTCCCCGACGCACCAAATTTGGCGCTGTACCTGCAAATACTTGGTTGTCAGATACCGTTGCACCACCACAGGAATTAAGAATAATTAACCCTAAACTGTTGTTACCTAAAAAGAAATTGGTGAATCTTTCATCATCCAATAAATTAGCTGTGCCATCTTGATTTACAAGGGCAATGTAGCCTTTATCATGATTAAATTCACCGTGCCCAATAAAATGAAACACATTGTAAGTCTTTTCTCTCAGCTTTTGGTTAATGTTGCGGATAGTTGCCTCTTGTAATATATCTAACTCTATTTGTCCCGCTTTTATGTGTTTCCCTAGTGCCTCTTTAATTAGCTTCTCTTCCCCTGCTACATCCAATTTGGCTAAGTTACTAGGGCTAGAGATGACTACTAGAACCCTCAGGGGTAAACTAGCGGCTTTTATATCCCGTTTTTGTAGGGGAACATCAATATAGCGAGAGAGTACTGTTTGGGTGTTGTTTCCGAGAAAGGTGTTGGTTTGTTTATCGTAGAGAAATTCCCAAGGAAGGACAGCTAATTGGGGAGATTCAAATATTAACCGCAAGCGGACGCTGTGATTATTTGCTTGTGCTCCTGCGATCGCTGCTTGGAATCGAGCATTAATTTGGTCGGGGAAAAGTGCTTGGTATAGTTCGTAACCCAGCCCTTTGAGTAATTCACCATCTTCTATCCGGTTAATTAATCTTAATGTCTGCTTGGTTCTATCCATATCCAAGCGTAATTCACCCTTTACCTCACCTTGCTCTGATGAAGCACGAATCTGCTGATTCTGGTTCACTAATATTTGAAAATCCTGGTAACTCATTGGACTTTAATACAGATTAATTTTTGTCATCAGAAGATGGCGGGTATTCGTTAGTTTTTAACCATTGCTCAATTAGTTCCGTTACCACTTGGCTCATCTTGCGTCCCCGCAAGGCGCAAGCAGCATGGAACCGTTTCTTAAGGTCATCGGCAATGCTAATGTGCATTATCTTTGATTTAATAGGGGTTTTATAGTTAATTGTACTGAAACAAACCTACAAAAGTACAGAATCCAATTCCGGAGGATTTCCCATCTATGGACTATGGGTAAACCTGTAATTGTAAGGATGAGGTGAAATCTGTGTTTGGGTTTGTTTGAACCGAGGAGCAAAACTCCTCGGTTCACCACTGGTAACTGATAACTGATAACTGTTAGCGCAGCTCCTCCGTAGGAGGCTAACTGTTAAAAAGGTGGCTTGGGTCTATCTTCCCTCTGCATTAACCTTTCAAACGCTTGCTGATAATGCTTTTCAGTAATCCAATGGTGGTAAGTATCATGATGCACCTTCAAACTATGCCCCATCATCTGTGCAGCCAATGACACATCCAGCCCAAACAGTAGTGAGCGAATCGCCCAAGCATGACGCAAATCATATGCGGTAAATGGTAATTCCATTCGACGAAAAGCTTGGCTAACAGTGTTTCCCAGCCCATCATTAGAATGTTTAGCATTAGACCGACTTGGGGGTAAAACTATATTGTTCAATTCAAAGTAACTAAACCACTCCGGGTAAATAGGATACACACGACGAAAGCCCGTCTTTCCTTCATAAACGCTAATAATAGTCTCTCCCCTGGCGATATCATCATAATTTAAATGAAATAATTCGTGGTTACGTAATCCGTAAGTAGCTAGCATCGCCACACACCATTTCCACCTTGGATAAGTGACAGCGTTTATTTCCTTAGCTATGACCTTGTCACTGGGGATATTTCGGGGTTTTACCAATTTGGGGCTATATTTCCCCGTCCATTGACTCAAATCAATCTCGATTCCAGCAAATCTGGCTAAGGCTTTGAAACAGGTACAACAACGTTGGCGTACCCTACTATCGGGGGGAGTATTCAGGACAACTTGCTCAATCGCCTTGGCTGTTAACTCCTTGTCCCAATCCAGTTTGCGAAAAGTTGCAAGGTAGTCTTTTTTCCAGGTTAGTAAACTGGCGTTGGTTTGTTTCCTGCGATTAAAGTAGAATTGTTCAAAATCACTAATCCAGTCTCCAGCATTTTTTGTCTGGATTTTGATAAACTTCTCATTGGTATACGAATCTAGTAATTGGGGTACATTCTTTTGGTAAGCAGCCCATGAGAATGTACCTGCATTTATTTGAGCCGCAATAATAATTGCTTCGGCTTCAATTTGCATCAACCCGTCGCTGGTGGCAGGTGTACCCAAACGTAAATCTTGACGGGTAAATTTACCCATACCGGATTTTGGTGGGAGTAATCCCCGCAAAAAAAGTAGTTCACCTCGCTTATTAATTCTTAATGTTATATTTTGTGCCTTCAATCTTTGGTTGGCAGCAGATATCAAATCATCAATCATCCCCAACCTTGCGCTTCACCTTCTTGCAATAATTCCTGTAAAAATTCCTTGCCCTTGTCCCAATTCCTCCCTCCCATTTTCAGCACGTTCTCAATGATGAAAGTTTCCGGCACTTCCGCTAGTAGTAAAGCCCTTATAGCTAGATATAACTGCTGCTTGGAAGTGGAAGTTTCAACTTCATTTTTACCAGAAGGCTCATTGTACAAGTGTTCCAGGGACTTCCGTTCCTCCGCCTCCACTTCCGGGGTGGAAGTCCCGTAAATCTCGTGCAATGCTTGCTGCTGGGTATGTGCTTCCAAGGCTAATTGCAGCTGCTCAATCTCTAAATTCATGGCAGCAATTGCACCATTGCGAGCAGTAATTTTAATCAACTTGCGGGACTGGTGAATAGATTCGACTGCACAGCCAAGGGCAAGGCAGTAACACACAGCCTTACCCAAATTACCCACAGGGGAAAGTGCCAATAACCAAAGGCACAATGCACCACCTAAAAGGGAATTTTGTTTTACCCAATCAACCATGAAGTGATTCCCCCGAGAGCGATCGCAAATGCAATGGCGATTAAAATGGCGTAGTAGTCCTTCAACTCCAATTTGAGGAATTGGGCTACTGCATCATCTGTTAACCATGCCAGCGCCCACAGCACCAATAAAATGACGTAAATGATACGTACAGGACTAGCTAGGACGGGATGTAAAAACCCCATCCACGCCAGGGCAGATGAGGCAATACACCCAGTCAGAAAATAGCTACTCAGGTGTATGAATTTCGCCATTAGTAAGATTCCCTAATCCTTTGTTGCAGTTGTTGGATACGTTGCTCGGCTACAGCTTCCGCCCGTTGCAGGGATTCGCTCATATGTGTGTATGCGGGGCGTTGTCCGTGCAGCTTCCTTGCTAGTCGGGCATTAGACCTTACTTTTGTTAGTTCCCCGTCTGCTACTACTCCCAAATACTTTTTATGTGCCTTGTGTACAGTTGCATCCGCCTGTTCTATCTTTTCAAGGCTTTGCATTGCTTTGACTGATTGCCTTGCACCTTGGGTTTTATCTTTGGCTAGTTCCCTGAGCATATCGGCTTCATCTTTGGTGACGTATCCCGGCTCGTGCAACACAGGTACACTGCGGATACTTGACCAATTACCAGGAGTTGAGGGATTAACCACCCCTAAACCAGTGGGGGCAAGTACTTTGTTTCTATCAATGGCGTGGCCGCCACCAATATTGCTGACAACTTTGGTTACTTTAGATAAAATTCCCATGATTAGTATCCACAAATAGATTGACGAATTTTTGATAATTTCTGGGCTTGAGTCCTTAACTCTTGCATCTGCTGATAGTTAGCTGATTGGTGAATGCTAATGGCACCAATCGCTAACCCGATAATGAAAGTCCCGACACAAAATAAGATGTATGGGGATGGTGATTTCTCCGGCGGGGGAGGTGATGGTTGCACCTGGGGGCGCAAATATCCCGTAAATGGGATTACTTTGTCTTCAGTCGCCATCAGGCTCTAACCTCACATATTGGGGTAATAATGCCGTGGTTCCTTGGTTGATTGCCTGGTCTACTGCTTGCTGAACTATCTGCCGTTCCTCATCCGAGGGATTAGCCATCATTAGTTGAATCCGGCGTAAGGTTCGCAGGGGTAATTGTTGAAAATAGTAATGAGCTAATTGCTTGGAACCCGCATCTAATAAAGGCTCTAGAATGTCATCCAAATATGAAGCCCCTGGGCTTTCATCTGCGGTTCCCCGTTGCTGGCGTAATGTGGCTAGTCCGGCTTCTGTCCACATTTTGCGCCCGGATTTTTCAACGATGATGTCTACGTCGATGGTGAAAGCTCCGGGGCGACGGGACATCCATGAACGGATGGTGCCTTCTGGTATTCCTGTCTGTTCAGCAGCTTCCCCGGTGGTAAAAAGGTCTTGTGCCATAATGTAGTTACTTTTTGTGCCGTCCCGCATGAAAAGCGTTTTTATACCTGTAATCATTGCGATCGCTCTTATTGCACCGAAGAAAGTGGCGATCGCTTTTTAGTTTTTGGGGTAGGTTTCCCGAATTTCTGGTGGTTGTAAGCATGGAAATAAATCCACCAGGTTCCCGCTTATTTTCGGTTTGGCAATCTCTGTATGGAGATTTTCGCTGACTCTACTCACTCCTTCACAGCAATTGGTATAAATTCTGTCAATCACTTCTCTTAGGTCGTCTGGCAGGTTGTTAATAAATTCCCGTCCGGCATCATCCATTCCCCGTCGCCAGAACATGCCTAACTGCATGGATGCTAATTCATCAAGTCCATGAGCCATGAATTGCCCATCTGGGAAGCCTACTTCTGTGTTTGTATCCTGTGTCATAATTGTTTTTCGGTCTTATAGTGCCTTTGCAATCGCTTTTCAGCTTTTTTCGCTTTTAGACATGAAATACCGCCACATATCTAATGCTGAAGAGTTCGTTTGTGGGAATTTTAGGGGTTCCCCGGAACCTACTTGATATATACGGAACAAGCCATCACTTTTAACAATACGAGTGACGTATTCCAGCTCTATAACCCCTTCCTCATCTCCGTAGATGTAATGGAAATATTTAGATGCCATAATCTCTATCCTTTATTCAGTTGCAGCCATTTTGCGGATAACTCCCAAGGTTGCTTTACAATCTCCCAAGGCTGAATGGTCGCCACCGGGTAGTTTCTGCCTCTGGTAATTATCAAAATAATCATTCCATTCCCCTACCCACTGGGCATACCAAAGCATTGCATCGTGAATGCTGCCACCATTGGTAAATATGCGGCATTGTCTCCTATCGCTTGTGGGAAATGCTAGCTGAATACCATGTGGTTTTAGGGATTGCTTGATAAACCGCAAGTCAAATTCAGCATTGTAAATCACTAAATCGTTGCTCCTAATCCTCCTCATCAGGTGTAGGAATACTTGGTCAAATGTTGGAGCATCTTTTACATGGTCGTTGGTAATTCCATGTATTGCTAATGCTTCGGCGCTAATAGGTACGGTAGGCTGTACATATGTTTGCCATCCTTGAGGTAATTCCGGAGTGATGACAGATATCTGACATATTTCGTCTCTATTATCTAATCCGGTGGTTTCTGTATCTAAAATGCACCATTTATCCTTATTGAGTAAGGCTTTCGCCCAATTTTGGGCTTTTGTTTGGTCATCGAGCTGAATCATTTCTCACCCCCTCGAATGGGGTTGTTTGCTCCGAAGAGATAATTTTTACACCATCATTGATGGTAAGGTTAAAAGATGCCTCTTCTGAACCAGAGAAGCTGTCCTCAACAATGATTTCAAGGGAAACTTGCACCTTGCATCCAGGAAATCGATCGCTTCTTGTCAATTTTTTAAAACTTTCCGTGGCGCTTAGTTCTTGTTGTAATTCCCCGGCGGTAAGTGCCAGGGCTGCATAGTCTTTAGGTTGTAATTTAATCACTCACTCTTACTCCTATTATTTTGAATTTAAACAGACTTCATTTACGTAGTATTCGTTGAAACATTCTTGAACCGCCATAATTGCATCAGCTAATGAAACATCGCATCTCTGTGCATAGCCACTTTGAAGCATCTGCCTGTATTCGGGCGATTTTTTTAATGATTCAAGTTCCTCTTGAACGGCTTCTAATCTGTCAGCGAATTTACTTTCTTCCATAGGCTTATAAGTATAATTAAATTCTCGTGTGAAAGAATTATGGGGATATGCAACGCCGGCGCATGGCGCTGCATTTTTATTTATGTGATCGCTCATGTCTCCCTCAGCAGTTCGTTGTTCTCCGGGCTGCTATCTCCGGATATTTAGGGAGTTATGCAACTTTCACATATGGAGCGCCTAGGTTGTCTGGTAACTCGTGGATGTTCAAATTTAAAGGTTCTAGCACCTCTTTATGAAACTTTTTCATTTGAGGGAAGGTAAAAGTTATATCACTCCGTCCCGATTCCCATCGGTATACGGAGGTAACTGTTACACCCAGCTTGACTGCAAAATCTTGCTGAGTAAGCCCTAGAGCCTCTCTTAGCTGTTTTATAGAACTCACGCCCTCAACAAATTGAACGTTTTCGTTTATCATCGTACATGACAACCTTACAAGATGTACAGACAACTTGCAAGGTTTCTCCTAAATACAACTGTTTAGGCGGTAGAGCCTGACAACTAAACCGCCTAACCTCTAGTATCTAATCCCTTGCAGCATACAAAAAACATCCCTTGCAGGAAGCAAGGGGTGATGCTGCGGGGCTAATTATCTCAATTGAGTGCAATACAGTACAAGGGGGTGATTACCATCTACAGTCTTTGTATATAAAGGATTTCAACCCCGTGGTTACAGATGTGACCGTATTGCACTGATGTGATGGGAGGGGAGAGCGATCGCACCAGTTAACAAATAGGAAACATGAAAATACAGCTAGTTAGACTTCTTAAGAATTGCCACTTCTGGATGTGGTCAGCAGTGCATTGTGGTGTAGAGTTCCCAAACTTTGAAATGTCCTCTGCGAGCAATTGCAGTATTGGAGCCTTCATTGATGCATGTAAGCGAATCCATATTTTATTTATTTTTGCGATGCCAACGTTTTTCATTAGAACCGATGAATCAGCATATTCCAAATATAAAAAAGCTTTCAAAATACAGGAATCCCAACATTTTTTCTATGCCTGTGATTTTTCTGACGTTCCTTTCTAAAGGAAAACCTTCTCTAAACAAAAAAATACTCACCCTAGTAAACAAGAGCAAGTAAAAAAGGTCAAAAATTATGAATAAAACAAGAATGTTGAAAATGCTTTTTATCGAAGCATTAATTAATATTATTCTAGCATACTTTGGAGGGTTGAAATGATAGCTGTACCCTCCTATGAACCATCATTCCGGCACAATGGTAATGACATACCTCCACCTAGTAACATTGAAGCAGAAGAGGCGATTTTAGGAGGTATAGTATTAGACCCCTACGCCATAGATATTGTTTCCCACCGTCTCAGACCGGAACACTTCTACATTCCTGCTCATCAGAACATTTACCGGGCTTGTTTAAAGCTATCAAAAAGTGGTAAAAAAACAGACCTGTTGCAATTAACTAGCTTTTTAGCTGACAAAAAGATACTTACAAAAGTAGGTGGTCAAAACAAATTAGCGGAACTAGTTGACCGCACAGTGTCAGCAGTAAATATAGATGCATTGGCAACCCTAGTAATTGATAAATATACCAGAAGGATATTAATCAAACTAGGCGGTGATATCAAGGAAGTTGCTGCATCAAGTGAGTTTGAGTTGGAAGAAATCATGTCAATGCTGGCAGAAAAAACCAGCAAATTGATTACCACTCCCCACGGTCAAAGTAAGGAAGAAGCACTACACAATAAATATGAAAGAGTGCTAGAGCAAGTCACCGAGCTATTTACTACAATTCCCAACCCCTCATATCGGCACTTCCGATTAAAAACTTTGGCTGACGACTACGGTTACACTACCCATTTTTTAGAACATTTGTACTTAAAATCCTTGGTAAGTCAATGCAGTGCGTTGCTAACCTACGAGGAATTGAAAGCATTAGGAGGTTCTGAGGTTAGAGAATGGCTGATGAACGGATTAATTCCCAAAGCCAGCACCATCCTGTTAGCAGCAGATGGGGGTATAGGAAAGACAAAATTCGTTTATAGCTTGGCGAAAATATTAATTGAGGGGTCAGACTTCGGGGATTTTGTAACCACTGGTGAAAAACGGAAGATTCTTTACTATCAAGGGGATGAGTCACCGGGGGATATGACCCAAGCCCTAGAGACAATGGGGTACTCAAAGTCAGACATTAATAAATATGTCCGTGTCCGGTTCGGTTGGAGTTGTGAAAATATGCCCGTCTTGCTGCAAGACTTACAAGAATTTCAGCCAGACTTTGTGATGATTGACTCACTCAGTACAGCCAATAAATTTTCCATGTACCGCGAAAGTGACATGGAATATGCTCGTCCATTAATTGAGATGGCAGGATTCGCCACCAAATTTAAAACCACATTCTTAATTGTTCACCACACCAACCGGGCAGGGGACACCAGGGGGACAACCGCAATCAGGAATGCTGTGAGTGAAGTTTGGAAGATTACCAAAGATAACACCGTGTTTGGTACACCCAATGACCGGATACTAGAAATTGATAAATCCCGTTCCCGGTCATCTGGTAAAAAGTACCGCTTGATGTTCGACCCGGAAGAATTAAGTTTTACTTTCCTTAGTGAAGATGGGGTTGATAACTCTAGTCAATCAACTAGAGACATGATAAAAGATTTCCTTTCTAGCCACAGAAACACCAAGTACACAAGCGAAGAGATAGCGCATTACACCAATTCGTCTCGTTATACAGCCAAAAGACTTTTAAACGAGATGGCAGGGGATGGATTAATTTCAGCCCAAAGAAAGCCAGGACGTACAACTTTATACTATTTAAGTGCTGAGTATGATGAATCACCCGGTTCACCTCCGGATTCACCCCCCGATATCGGCTCAAACTTAGACACAGCAAGACCAAACAACGTTGTAGCATTAATCACCCAGTCCACCTCCGGATTCACCCCCCAGTCCACCCTAGAATCCACATATACCGTCGATACAGCCGAAGGTGATCGGGTAGACCCTCAAAATGAAACCAAAAAGAAAAATGACGAAAATATTTTTTCTAGTTGCGAAAATGGCGATCACCCGATCACCTTCGCTGGTAACGTTGACTGTGAGGAAGTTTCAGGGTGGACTGCCCTACCTGAAACACAGGGTGATCGCCCCCCCGAAAATCACCAGTCCACCCCCCTTATTGACAATGCAAATTTACATAACTTAACTACCGTTACAAAAACGGAATTTGACCCCATTCGTATAGTAAATGACACGCCTTTGGGCAAAATACGTGTTATCGCCACCATGCTAGATAGGAATGAATGGAATTTAGAGATAATCCCTCCCGTGGGTGAAAACCTTACTAAAAAGATAAAAGCTAACACCCCTGAAGATGTGAAAAAGAAGATAAAACGCCGAGTACAGGAATGGTACAAAAAAGCAGAAAAGCCTTTTAAGGTAGGCGATACAGTTCAATACATCGGCAATTATCGTCCTTATGTTAGGCGCAAAAAATTGACCATCTTTCAAATTGATTTCACGGGGGTATGGGTTAGAGATAGTCAAGATTTCCCATTGGGTTCCTTCAACTTTGATGAATTGGTCGCTATGGAGTAGCTTCGGGCATTAATTGCCCAAGATAGCCACCCACACCAACCTTAGCCAAGTCTCCAAACACCGCTCTAAATTGGGTATCAGAGATAGCTATGGCTCCAGTACCCACTACCAGCAAAAGGACAACCACATCTTTAATATTTGGCTTTCTAGGATTCATCAGCTGTAAATCACAAAAAGTTTATCTATTTCTTGCTAGGAAGGTGTGCCCAACCATGATTTCTGCCACTGTAGGATAGCCGTTGTAGCAAGTCATAACTGTAATGAAGGTTGGCACCAGATTTATTTACATAACCCGATGAGAAGTACTCGCCCCAAGGGTCATTAACCCACCATCCCTTATGGTCATATCCCCGAATAACTATGATGTGACCAAAGCTAGTAAACTTTCCAGAATAAATGACTGGATTACCTTTGGCTAAATGTTCCTTAATCCTTGACCAAGGGCATTCGGTGTAAAAGGTATTGTTTACGCCATAAAGATGGAATAACTTGTTTAAGTCGCTGTGGTAATGCCTTCTCCATCCGTTTTCCTTAAGCTTGAGAAATAATTCATCCTCAAGCTGTGGCTTCGTGGTTTGTTTAATTCCAAAGTACTGCAAGCACATGGCTACAGAAGTAATATTGCAAGTTCCACTGGGGCGATATTCATTATCACGCTGGCTAAGATAAGGCACCTTTAAATTGACCCCCGAAGTCGGTGTGGAGGATTCAATTTTTAGCAGTGCTTGAGCTGTGGTTTGACCCAAATAATTCAACTGGTCTAAATAACTTGCTTGCTTAAATTGGTGAAAGGCTTTCATTGTGATGGGGCCAACCTTACCGTCGATGGTTCCGCTCAGATAACCACCTTTTACCAAACATGCTTGTACAGCTTTGGCTAATTCTGGAGAAGCGTCCCGAAGCAGTACTTTCCCACGAAAGTTCTTTAATAAATCTGCATTGCTGCTCATTTTGAGAAAATCTGTTTTTAAGTGTGTGTTGGGTTACCAATAACACTAAAACTAACCGATAGGCACTGATAAGACTTCAGAGAATTTAGGGGTTATTTATGTAATGTTTTTTAGAAATAACCAGTATTAACCCTGATAATTATGGCGTAATCTTCTCAAATACTAAAAGCTATAGGTAAAATCAGTGACTATACCAATTAGTTAAAGTCAACTGCAAATTACATGGCTGCTGTAACAGACATTACATGGCAACAGTTAGAAACAGCATCAGGGTTAAGCTTAATTTCCTCCGATGCTTCCGGACTAATAATCAAAATCTCCGCCCTAACAGGAAATAACACAACGGACAAAAATACCAGTGGGGTGATAGAAGCTTTATTCAAACTGAGGGATTCTGCATCAACAGCACAAGAATCAGCCAACGACGGAAAAGCAATTGGTGAACGTTTAGCCAGCTTTCCCCCATCTAGTAGTGGTACAGCCGTGGATGGGTACGTAATTCAAACAGGACAAATAGTAGCGAAAACTCCTTTATCTACTAGTGGATTAGGAGGAATCAATAATTAGAAGGCAGGAGGCAGGAGGCAGAGGGCAGGAGGAAGGAAAAGGTAGGAGGAATCAATAATTAATGACAGCAAAAGGGGCATTTCGTAACGTTAATATCTTGCATGAATTTAACCCTAGTAATCCGGGAATGACTGAACTTTATACCCCCGGTTTCCTAGCTCCATATGATATTGAATCAGGCTTAAAATACAGTGCTTTTATTACTTCTTTAAGGCTAACAATTGATATCACCAGTATTCCCGAACTAGCAGTAGTAACAAGTGATTTACTTGCCTCAGATGACACGATTATAGACAACACGAAAGAGACATTTCAAGGTAATGCCAAAAAGGCTATTACTTTTTACTTAAAAACTAGCGTTACTCCTTTAATCAAAATTGCAGACATCTTTTTATTCAACCAAAGACCTTACTATTACATAGACTTAATAGACTACTTCACATCAGCAGCAACATTTGACATGGCACCGGATGCTGTAATTGCTGCTCAACAAACAGATGTAGGCTATGGATTCCTTCAGGCAACTGATAGGGTTCTCCTGATTGGTAGTGCAGTAGAAGAAGCACCAAAATATGAACCAGCAGCAATTATTCAAAACATTACAAACAATTACAGTAGTGGGAATAACCCAACATTAGAGGAGGTTGACGAGGTGCCATTACCAGAAGAAGTAAGAACCCTAGCAGGGGATAATGATTATGTATTTATGCTTGCCAACGATGGCACAGCATACAAAATTTTGAAAACAGACTTATTCGCTGAAATTATTAATTTAATTCCCCCAACGACCGCATCACCTCCAACATTATCTGGTAGTTCAGTTTGTCAGGAAGAATGTTCTATCGGAGGTAAAGCTTTTCAAAGTAATACAACACAAACTATCAGCCTCAGAATCACAGTTAAGCCTGGTTTAAACATCTCCTATGGTACAGACTCTATCCAAGTACATAGATGGAGTCAAGAACCTAATCCAGAATCTGAAGGTAGAGAATTTTTAACAGCAATGTCATCTTTTGGTAGTGAGATTAATGTCACTTTAGATGATGCTTATCCCTACTTTTCTATATCTGCAAGGAATGGAGATATGGAAAACTTTTATGACACTTGTTGTTTCATAGTGAATGAAAATAATGTTGAAATTGTTGGATTTTATTAACCTCTTGCCTCCTGCCTCCTTCAAGACACTTGTTGCTTTACTGTGAATGAAAATAATGTTGAAATTGTTGGATTTGATTAATCAGATAGCAGCCTTTTTGGTTGGATTAATAATTTTTCATTTCATGGATGAACAAGAGTATCTTACCCTTTTTAAAAGGCTGGAATTGGGGGTATGTTTTTTCTGCCGTAAAAAGTACAAATCCACAGGGGATGATTATTTTTTCAAACAAGCTAAACAAGAATTTAATCATTCCAAAGTGTTCGCTAGTATTGTTGACCCAGATTCTAAATATCGCTTCCCCAATGAAACCTATACAGTTAGAGAAGATACACTTGGACATTATTCTGTTGACGGCATTAGCAAAAGATATCTTGCGACTCGCTTCTTTTTTGCAGGAAAGAGTGCAGAGGAATTTGATTTAGATAATTCCTTGGCTTTTATGGGAGTCTTGGAAAAATTTCAGTATCTAGTTTATTCAGAAGTAATGAAATTCATCCCCCAAGAATATTATAGATATTTAGAAAGTATTACCAATGAAGAGAAAGAACATTCTGATATCTTATTGGGTAAGGTAGAGCAAAGTTTACTAATTATAAAATGGAATCTAAAATTACTTATTTCTCTACCCTTATTACTAATTGATTTATTAATATTACAATTAAACAGATGAGTTTATTATTAGAGAAAAAAACAACTTCATCCAACGTGGAAGTAGTGGGATTTACTCGCCAAAAAGAAAGGGTGAATAGTAGTAGTGTCCCAGACAGAATTAGACCAAGAAACTTACCTCCAATTCAAGCCAATATCCGTACTAACGGTACAGTCAGGACGGTTGAATTAACCCCAGTTAAACCATCTTCAACTACCCCTCGCGTTAGAAGTCCATCCATGTTAAGCCGTGATACTAGCGTTAAAGCCACAGGGTTAACCCAAAAATCCCCTTCAGTAACCGTTGGTACTTCCCGGCTTAGGACTAGCAGCCAAATCCCTCGTCAATCATTAAGTGTCAGATTGGCATTAACTGGATTAGATGGAGGGAATCCAATGATTGTAGGAGGGATTGTTAATGATAGAGATTATCGATTTATGCTTGGTGGATTAATTGATGGTTTCACTGGCAGACAAACTTTTTTAGAGTCTACCCTGCAACATACGATTAGGGAAAGAGGGGCATATAAATGGGGCTATGGAATCACAGATAATGTGAGATTAGCAACGGTACAAACTGTTAGAGACATAGAACAACAACGGCGTAGATTTTGGGAGAATCGCCCTACTTTTGAAATTCCTCAAATTAAATTACCATCATTTGAATTTCCAGAAATAAAGCTCCCCGAAATCAAGCTACCAGAGCTACCAGAACTACCAAAGCTTGACATTAGATTGCCACAACTAAAACCAATTCCCACCACTCCTAAAATAAATATTAGGAAACCAGAGAAAACTGAACTTGAAAAGATAAGAGAGATTGATACACCCGCTTGTGGGGGGTATATTTTTGACGCGGCAGTGGTTTATTTTTATCCCGAGCCTCCCTATCATGACGATGAGGGAGTTTTTGTTCGTCCTTTTCAGCGAGCTTCTATAAAAGATTTCCTCCAAGCTCTTAACGATGGAACCCCATATCCTTCTAATTTTACGGATCTTCAGAGCTTATTCTCCTGGGAGGCAGGGGGGTATCATGAAAGATATCTCCCTGACTACGATTGCAGGGTAAATACTACTAGAGGTCGTCTGATTAATGCAGATGGCAGTACAGATTATCTGAAATATCCCAGATACGGGGGATATGGACTTTATATACAAGGTTATAGTAACTCGAAAATAGCTTCAGCCTTGGACTTTTTACAGCTCTCTCCTGAACCAGTTAGATTTTTTACTTTCAGACCTAGCAAAGAAGGTTGTTATATTCGCAACATTCCTAATATAGAACCACCCTCAATACCAAAGGAGAAATGCTGTATGTCTTGTTCAAGAGAAACACAACAAATCGATTATAGACTGATTAAAAAAATCGTCACTGATACAATCAAAGAACAATCATTCTCTTTGGATGTGCCATTAGTAAGTTGTGAACAGGATGAGGATGGAAATTGGCAACCAAAAATAACAAACAAAACACTTGAGTTCTTCGCCCCAACTCGTTTAATGGCTCAACAACAAGCAGAAATTCACCATGAAAATGCAAGGAATGCTAGTGAGTTATGTTTAGCTAAAAATGGCATTGATAATGAGCAATGTGTAGCCGCTATTCCCCTACATTGGCAATTACGTCCGGAAGGTAATAGACCACAATTAATTATCCAATTTGGAGAAGATTTAGGTAATAACAAAATCGGAGCGCCCTGCTACCCAATAACCATCCCCCATTACAAAGGGGAAAAGCTAACACAAAGTCCTGTACCTGCATACACTAAGGGAAGTTGGGAGGAAATATTAGTTTTAACTGACAATAGCAAGGTAACAGTCAACGCCCTCAATGATAAAGAAGCTAATAAGGTGATAAATGCAATTTTACCTTTGATAAAGCCCGAATTCGCAACAGGTAGTTATCGTAAAGGTGGTTTTATTCGAGGTGGTGAGCCGATAAAAGAGTCAAAAGTTATACCGAAATTAGCCAAGTATTTCTCTACGGGACAGAAAAAGAATTTACCAGATTGGATCGCTAAATTGTATTAGAGAGATCCAAAAAATAAAATGCCCAGCCCTATCAAATATATTTTTGGTAAACCCAATAATTGGTGGGCGTTCCGCCTCCCAGGCGGAACGTGAGGGCTGGGCATTTTATTACTGGTAAGTCACTTAGAACCTATAAATGAACGAAATTTTAGATAGGGTTTCTAACTGTATCAAAAAAAGCATTCCCCACACTCCCCACACCTCCCACACTTTTTATGACTGATAAAAGACCAGCACTTAGTAATTACTGGAGAGCAGCAAATCAACTTGAGAATTTGATTACTCCCGAAGAATACGCCAAGCGTAATTATTGTCACCCTCACACCGTGAGAAAATATGCTCGCTGTGGTCGAATTGCAGGTATAAAAATTGGTGGTAGGTGGTATGTAGTAAGTGTCGTGCATTAAAAATGCAATGAGAAATAATTTCCACCACCAATTAGGGAAATCCAAGAAATAAATTACCCAATTTTTGTCACCTAAATGACTTTCCCTCCCCCTGCTCCCTGCCCCCTGCCCCCTGCCTCCTATCTCCTATTGACCCTTAAGGCTCAACAAACCATTTGTATGGTTTATCTAGGCTTTACCTGGTTGACTGGGTTAGTTTGGTTGCAGATTGTACAAATACAGGATTGATAGCGAATGACAGCTTTTAACCCCGGAACAGATGGGACTTTAATTTCAACAACTTACGAAGCCGCTTTCATAGAAGCTGCTCAAAGGCTGCAAGATGCAGAAGCAGGTACAGACGTAGACAATATTTCAGTCAACTATTTTACCGGAGACAACACCGTTCAAGTAAACGGAACTTTCCCGATGACCCAGTCTGTGGGAACAAATGGACAACCCAGCTTTGGCACCACTGAATTTGTTACCACTACTTTTGCCAATGGCGGTGGTGATTTAAAGTCAACTAATTTACCTAATGCTGTTCTAGAACTAGCTCAACAATTGCAAATTAAAGAAAAGGCACAAACAGGAGCAGAGGATAAGGTGCAGGTAACTTATACTACTGAGACTGGATTGATTGCAATTGCGGCTGAACTAAATGTTGCTTACTCTGTAAACCAAACAGATGGAAGTACTAAAATCACAACTTCTACTTATTTAGACTAGTTAACTTAACTAGTACTTATTTAGCGTAGTTAACTCAACAAGTAGGAGATAAAAATAATGGCTGAGAATAAAGTAAATGGTGAAAATCCTTTAGGAAAAGATGGGGCACCTGGTGGCGCTTCTGAAACTGATGTAAAAGCATATGTTACATGGCAAGTAAAAAGTACTAAACATACATTTTCCGCACCAAAGGACAAATATTCTGACCTTGCTGGTACTTTAGGTCTGATTGACGTAGAAAACAATGATGGGCAGAAAGAAAAGGGCTTAAAACTTGCTCAAGGTTCTGGTTATATTTATCTATCTGTAAAAGTCAAAGGTGGTGGTACTTTAAAAGTTGTTTGCGACCCGGATCATGTTGGTAAGGCTTTAAAAGAAGGTGTTAGCAAAAAGATTTACGGTAAAGACATTGACAATGTTTACGTCCCCAAACGTCGTGTCTTTGTCTGATGACCGATTTTGATTTAAGTACGTGGGATTTTTCTGTTAGACGCACATATAAAGGCAAGCCTGTTGGTGCTCATAACTGGGAACAAATCCCTGTGCAATCTATATTTATTAAACAGCCTTTATCTGTGGTCAAAATTCAAAATAGGTGTGCTCCTCCACGATGGAGATATGCTAGTACCTTAACTGTATTTGCGAATCAGATAAAGTTGTTTTCAAAACGTATTTATTTAAATGAGTTAACTCTAATTGAAATAGACAAACAACACAATCGTTATCAGTTAGATTTTTGGTTTCCTTGGTATCATGCGGAGATTAAGCTAGAGGTTTGGCAGAAACCGCGAGAACAAGATTGTGATATCTGTAAAACTTTAAATCGGATTGAACAGAAGGTAACTGATATCTCTGATTACGGTAGGGTCTAAAGGAGGCAGGGGGCAGGAGGCAGGAGGCAGGAGGGAAGAGAAAATTTCACCACCAAGGATGAAAATAACTCTAACCGACTTCCGACTTCCGACTCCTGACTCCCGATTCCCCACTCCCTATTTTCAAACTAGTCCCTTATGTACGTTTGTACACAACCAAGAATGAAAAACTTTCTTTCCTCCTGCCTCCTGTCCTCTGCCTCCTGCCTTGCCCGAAGGGCTGATAACTGAAAAAGTGGTTTGGATTCATTTTAGACGTTTACGATTACAAAAAGAATGGGTTGTACTACCTGAAATTAGTTCTGAAATCTTCCGTGTTTCTCATACACCAATAGCAGATTTTAAAGACAAATATTTAAAGGCTGCAATCGCTATTGGGGTTGAGGATAATGGTAAGTTCAGCCCCTATAAACCTCAGCTGTTAACCTACAGTAATGAACCAGAAATCATCCCCCTAGAGGGATTCCCAGCACGAGTTGGTATACCTCGTTTAGCTATTAAAAGGTTGGATGATTCCCCTGTTCATTGGGATGTGCTAATTGAGGAGTTGCCAGAAACTAATGCTCAAGACAATTTGGTTGATGAAATTATAAAAGCAATTATGACTTTATTTGATTTAGATTCTATTAATAGCAACTCAGGTTGTGGAGATAATGTACAGTTAATCCCTTATAAGAGAACTGTTGAGTGTAACAGGAATGTACCTATTTTATTGGTGCCAGAAAGACCAAAAAGGCGAGCTTTAACTATCAAAAATCATGGGGTCAAAGATTTAATTTTGGGGCGTTCTGCTGTTGTTGATGACACAACCGGAGAGATTACAGATATTGGAGAAAGATTTGAGCAGATACCGGGTAGGAAGGGTTATGATTTTCCTTCTCCGCAGGGCTGTATTTACAAGGGGAATGTATATGTACTTCCTAAGTTTGATGGTGTAGTGGAGGTTGTGGAGTGGAGGAAAGAGGTTATTGAACCTTCCGGCGAGGCGGAAGCCAGAGGGCATGAAAGTTAATCTAAAGGACTTTCTCGAAATAGGGCTTGCTGCGATCGCATTATTTATACAGATTTAAATGAATACTTCTGATGCAAACTGGATTCAGTTCCTTGGTTTTGCCCTTGCGGCTATAACACCCATCTGTGGTGCCATTCTTTGGCACGTGAACAGTGAGAAGAAGAAATATGGAGCCCAACGGGATTTTAACCACCTACGCCGCAATATTGAACAGCTAACAACCAGTATTTCCTACCAAACTGGGGAGTTAGAAAAACAATTCGAGAAACTAGAAAGAGACATCTTAGACATCAAAATGTATTTAAACATGAAGTCATTAAGCGATCGCTCTAAGGGTCATGATTAATTTTGAGGTAAATCTGAGGTAAATTCTGGCGTACCTCAAAAAGGCTAAAAGCTACTAACAGCAGGATAAGTAGAGTTAATCAATTAGCTCATTTTGAGGTATTTTTGAGGTAAATCTGAGGTAAATGGGGTTTATTGAAAAAATTTTCAATAAGAAAAAACCCCCGAAACCCTTGATATGACTGGATGCCAGGAACGAGACTTGAACTCGTGACACGAGGATTTTCAGTCCTCTGCTCTACCAACTGAGCTATCCCGGCATTTTGTTTTCAACCACGATTAAACAATATAGCAAACCTTTAACAATTAAGCAAATATTTGATCAAAATTTCTCAGATTTTCTTGATCGCTACCTTCCAAAAATCTACAGTTGAGCGAATCTGCATTCCCAAGTCTGCTTCCTTGATGTTCAGAAAATAAATGCTACGATTACTTACCCTGTTTGCATTTTGAATTACGGGGTTACCAAACCCCTAAACCCTTTCATTCACCCCACCCGGATTTT
>NZ_FYBH01000023.1 GCF_900185595.1 Calothrix rhizosoleniae SC01 | reverse complement strand
AAGCTGCACTAAATAATATAAGCCCAGCGATCGCTCGGGTAACTCTATCTAAACGCCACTCTGGGGGTAAAAATAGGGGTAACATGATTTGTGCCAGGAATAAAACGCCAATCAGGGGCACTCCTCGAACAATCTCAATGTATAAAATACAAAACCAACGCCATACGGGTAAACTGCTAGTCCGCCCCAAAGCTAGTAAAACTCCAATGGGGAAGGAAAGGACAATGCTCACTGCTGCCATCAGTAGGGTAAGTAGTAAACCGTTCCATAAATTACTTCTTACCGATTGCAGGTTCAATCCTCCACCAATGAGCCAGAGAATAACGAGGAAAGATATTATCCATACTAAAGATAGCCAAGGAGCAATTCTTTGAGGGAATTTTTTGCCTAGCCACACACTGACGAAGACTAAACCTGCAATTCCCCATAGGTTTATTCCTACGGGTGTAAACACTGAAAATATACCAAGAATAAAGGCTGTAAAGATAACATAATAAATATTGAATTTTTCTTGAGCAGTGAATACACCCCAACTTAATGCAGTTAAGGAACTAGCGATCGCCAACACATTTCCAATTCGCCAGTACTGACTACTAGGGTATCTACCAACTAAAAATAGGTGTAAATTGACTTGAATTACCTGCCATTGTGCTTGATTAACTGTCCAATCCCAGATGCCTCTTCCCATCCATAGAATTAACAGCAAACAGATAATTGTAAGCAAAGTATTATACCAAGTACTAAAGAGGTTTTTACCCAACCATTGCAATTGTGGATTTTTCATTTGTCATGCTTGATACCTTTACTACTTCCTTAATGGGCACGGCGTGGAAAAATTGTTGCACATACCGAGAGATTGTGGATGCCGTGCCCCTAGATTTATCCCCTCACTTCTCTTTAACTATCTTTCCTTAATTTGCACCGTGCGGTTAAATAAATTCATAGATAGAGAGGTGATCAAACTCAGGGTTAAATAGGTAAGCATAATTAATAACATTACCTCTACTGCCCTACCTGTCTGATTAAAAGTAGTGGAAGCAACAAAATAAATATCTGGATAGCCAATAGCGATCGCTAAACTGGAATTCTTGGTTAAATTTAAATACTGACTTGTCAATGGTGGAATAATTACCCGCAAGGCTTGAGGAAAAATGACTAACCTCATGGTTAAAGATGGTTTTAAACCCAAGGAAGCAGCAGCTTCCCACTGTCCTTGAGATACAGATTGAATCCCACCTCGAACAATTTCAGCGACAAAAGACCCTGTATAAAAAGTTAGTCCTAAGAGTAAAGCAGAAAATTCTGGAGAGAGGGTAAACCAAGGAAGCTCTATCCCATTTTGACTGAAGTAAATAAAACTACCCAGGGAAACTTTATTTTCTTCCTGGGGTAAACTGAGGAAAACCACAGAGTACCAAAACAATAATTGCAACAGCAGGGGGGTATTACGAAATATCTCCACATATACCAAAGACAGGTTGCGTACCAACCAGTTGTCAGATAACCTGGCAATACCGGCAGTAATACCCACAATAGTAGTTAGGATAATGCCAGCGATCGCAATTCGCAAGGAGTTAATTAAGCCAATCCACAAAGCAAAGCTATAGCTATCTGATGGTTTATAAGGCAGAAGGGTTTCACCAATATCAAAACCAGCCTGCTGTCGGAGAAAATCAAACCCGAATTGAATCCCTAATTGTTGTAAATTACGGGTGAGGTTGCTCCAAAAAATAGCGATCGCCACTGCGACTAGACATACAACTATTAATTGACTAACTATGCGCCAAAAGCGTTCGTCTCGCCATAGAGGAGTTGGGGATTGGGGAAATTTTTGAGCCATGACTGGAAAAAGGAGGAAGGAAGGAAAGTTACAACTATCTAAAGGGTGGAGAATACAAAAGTCCGCCTTTCGTCCAGGGTTGATTATAACTGCGAGGCAGGTTTAATTTAGTTTTAGGGCCGAGGTTGCGATCGTAAATTTCACCGTAGTTACCAACATGTTTAATAATCCTCACAGCAAAATCTGGAGATAAACCCATCCCTTCACCGAGATTACCTTCACGACCCAAAAATCTTTTGATTTCCGGATTATTACTATTGGCTAACTTTGCCACATTTTGGGAATTGATTCCTAATTCTTCAGCTTTAATCAAGGCATAAACTACCCATTTCAAAGCATCAGCCCATTTCTCATCTCCATCAGCCACAGCCGGTGCTAAAGGCTCTTGGGAAAGAACTTCATCGAGAATCATGTGATTATCTGGTTTTGGCAGAATACTGCGTCGGGAAATTAGCCCGGACTTATCAGCAGTAATGGCATCGCAACGCCCTGATTGGTAAGTAGCAAAAGAGGTATTAGCATCTTCAAATACTACGGGTTTATAAGTAATCCCCAACTCTCGCATTTTATCAGCTAAATTCTGCTCACTGGTTGTACCTGTTTGGGTACAAATAGTCTTACCTTGTAAATCTTTGAGAGACTTTATGTTGCTATTTTTACTTACCATCATTCCCTGACCATCGTAGAAAACAATGGGAGCAAATGCCATACCCACAGAAGTATCGCGGCTAATTGTTAAAGTAGTGTTGCGACTGAGAAGATCAACTTCCCCGGTTTGCACGGCGGTAAAACGCTCCTTAGCATTGAGATTGCGATAATCTACCGCCTCTGGATTATCAAACAAAGCAGCTGCCATCCCTCGGCATATATCCACATCCAACCCGTTATATTTTCCATCAGTACCCACAAAGCTAAATCCAGGTACTTCCCCATTCACGCCACAGGTTAGCCGTCCCCGACTTTTGACTTGATCTAAAAGACTACTATTTTTCCCTGAGGTATTTGCATCTCCACCACAAGCAGTTAAACCAATCGCCAAAAATGCGATCGCTGATAAAAATACGGATTTGAACATTAACATCGGTAAAAATTTTTATATTACTTAAATAGTAAATTAAAGCAAAGTAATGGTCAGTTTGTATGACCCACAACAATTGTGGCTAAATATTTGGTATTCTAATGATCCTTACCAAATTACAAATAAATTACAATCGCTGCTATTTTAAGATTTAAATCATAGTATGCTCAACACCATGTGGAAATTGGGGCAAATCTTCACAAAAATAGACCCAAAATACCACAATCTATTACCAGTGACCCCGAACAGGTTAAACTAGGTCTGGTAAGAGCCGCCCCATTTTTTTAACGAGGCTTTTATGGGAGCTAATCTACAACAGATTGCCAGGTACTTGGACAACCTGGGTTGGGACTACCGTTTTGATGACGAATCAGAACGTATTATTACAGGTGTGGAAGCGGATCACCTAGAAGATTTCCTCATAGTCGTTCAATTAGATGAAGACGGGAAATTTTTTCGGTTATTTGCACCCCACGTTTTAGCAGGAGTCGCAGATCATCCTTACAAAGCAGATGTTCTGCAAACAATGCTGGCTATCTCCTGGGAAACAAAAATGCTGCAATGGGAATATGACCCTTCAGACGGAGAAATTCGTGCCATTATTGAGTTTCCCCTAGAAGATTCAGCACTCACAGAAAAGCAATTTAATCGTTGCTTGAGTGCCTTAATTCAGATTGTAGATAACATTGCCATACCCCGTCTCCAGGAAGTGATGACAACAGGCATAGATCCAGGAAATGTAGAATTGGGTGAGAGGTTATTACTTAGCATTCAGGAACAAGCTCCTGGGCTGCTAGAATTGCTGGAAAAAGCAATGGCAGCGAGAAAGAAACGGGGCAGTTTTCCTAGTGAAGAAGCCGATCTCTGATTAAAATAGCTATACTCCAAAATGATAACCTCACTATATACTTAAAATTTTCTTGATCTGGATATTATGACATCTTATGTAACCTCTTCTGCTAAAGCAGAAATGAGCGAACTCCGACGATTAAAAGGGCTACTACCACCAGAATTACAAAGTTGGGTCACAGTGGAAGGCACAATAGAAGTAAATCCACCCCTAATTCGCTGTGAAGAAATTAGTCGGGATCAGGTAGAAATTCAAATTGACTTGGTGAAATGGGACGAGTTAGCTATGGATCAGCGTAATTTGCTGTTCTGGCATGAAGTCGCTCGGATTCAAAATGACAGTATCCCTAAAGATGGTTGGGAAATGGCAGCATTAGCCATTGGTTTAGGTGGTGCTGTCGGTGAATTGTGGGTACAGGATGGATTACTCCTAGTGTTAGCTTTAGCACTATGTGGTGTCTCTGGTTGGCGACTGTATCAAAAAAATAATGGGGAGAAGCAAGTTAAAGAATTAACCGAAGCAGACGAAAAAGCGATCGCTCTCGCACAGCGTTTCGGTTATAGTCTTCCCAATGCCTATAAAAGTTTGGGTAGTGCCCTCAAAACCTTAATTGACAAGACCCCCAGCAAAAGACAGCGCTCAAAATATGAAGCTCGTTTATCTGCCCTCAAACGCAGTGCTAATAAGGCAAAAACAAAATCAAAATCTAGAGATATGGATGAAGGAGTTTATTAAATTTTGGATTTTGCGGAAATTTGATTCAGTCTGATTTTGGTGGTTCCCCCCATGAGCAACTACCGTACCTTTGCTCCCTTCGGGAGAGCTGAGTCGCTTTCGCGACACGCTGCGCGAACGCTAACAGAGGAGCTTTGCTAACGCGGAGCGTCTCCGAAGGAGATACCCGAAGGGGGGTTCCCCTGTTGAGCAAACTTTTTAAGACGGATTTTAGATTTTAGATTATATTTCAGAATTCAGGAGTGAAACAATACAGAAACGTAACAAATTTTTCAAGATAAAGCAACGTAGTTCTATCTTCCTCCCTTCCCTCCTAACCTTCGGGAAGCCGAACTCCGAGCATCTACACTCCTTCACTCCTTCACTCACTTCTTATTCTTCACTAAAGCTGGTTTAACATTTTGTGAGTTTGAGGTACTACACGCACCTGTTTGACAAACTCCTTCAATGAAGCCTGCCATTGCAAAACTTGGTCAGGAGTAGGTGAAATAATTATTTTCTCAGTCATAGAACCAGTAGAATTCTTCAAAGGTGTTACAGGCTGTAAAAACAAAGGAATATCAGGACTTACAGCCCCTACTAACTCCCCTGCTTTTTGCAAATCTGCCAATTCTGTATTTTCAGAAACAATTATTTTGACAAAAACCTCTAAGTTTGACTGATAACAGAGTTGGAGAAAAGTTGTATGTTCCTGCCAATGATTTTCACCGCTAACACTTGGCAGTTTCAAATCCATGCCCACCAAATCCAAGTCAGGTATTACCTGAGATAATTGCTGGGGAAGGTGCCCCCCAGTCTCCAAATATATGGGTAATTTTGTTCGGGTGCGTACTTGTGGTAAAAACTTACTCAGAAAAGAAGCATGAATTAGGGGTTCGCCTCCGGTCAAGCTAATGCTATCGTGTATAAAAGGTGCATTCAGTCTCTCTGTCCATTTTAGTAATTGTTCTAGTGAGACAGGATTAGAATAAGTTTTAAAATCACGCAATCCTGGACTGCGCTCTATCCTAAATACTTTGGGAGTATTCCAAGTATGGGCGCTATCACAGAAAAGACAGCGTAAATCACATAAAGCAAAGCGAATAAAAATCTGACGTGTCCCGACATTTAGTCCTTCCCCTTGAATGGCTGAAAAGACTTCTACCAAGTGGGCGCTATGTTCATTAGTAATATTTTTTATATTCATTGGATGATAACAAGAAGTATGCGCCATCTCGGCATAATCATAAAGGTTTCAGCTTATTATTCTACTGTGAATCCTTACTCTCAAATTTCCAGGGGATCGCCTATTTTTTGTCCAGGGAACCATAGATAATGATTTCCCAACGAGGGCATTACCCTTGATGCTTTTTCCTATTTTGAAGCAAAAAATAGTGTTTTGGTAAATGCAGTTTACATAGCATATAGAAGTGCAAAGTTTCATGACCAGTCCATCCCCACAGGTTGATTTTCCGGTTAACTTTCTGCAAGATACAGCTATCATCAGAATCCCAGCCAGGTTAAGTATATTAGAAGCTGTACCTTTTCAACAAACCTGCCAAGATTTAACTAAAAAAGATATACCCCTTCAAAAAATTATTCTTGATTTTCAGAATACTATTTTTCTCGATAGTAGTGGTTTGGGTGCGTTGGTAAGCTGCTTTAAAATCACCCAGGATAAAGGAATTGAATTTATTCTCAGCAATGTAAATTCAAAAGTAATGGCTGTATTGAGCTTGACAGAACTAGATCGGGTGTTTGAAATTCAAACTACGAAGGATGTTCTAGCAAAACCAACTCGCCAGTTAGAAGAACAGCTACCAGCAACCCACCCTTCCATTCGCTCATTGATGAAAAGGTTGATAGATATTGTCGGCTCTGTGGTGGGTTTAGTCATTACATCTATTTTATCAATCCCTATTGCGATCGCCATTACTATTGATAATCCCGGACCAATTTTTTTCCAACAAACCCGTTGCGGTTGGATGGGTAAACGCTTTCAAATTTGGAAATTCCGTTCTATGTGCGTGGATGCGGAAGCAAAGAAGTCTCAAGTTCAGAACCAAGTACAAGGAGCTTTCTTTAAAAATGAAAATGACCCCAGAATAACCAAGGTTGGTCGTTTTTTACGCCGTACTAGCTTGGATGAATTACCACAATTTTGGAATGTACTCAAAGGGGAAATGAGTTTAGTGGGAACTAGACCCCCCACTCCAGATGAGGTGGAACGGTATGAAGTACCAGAATGGCAACGTCTAGATGTAAAGCCAGGAATGACTGGTGAATGGCAAGTGAATGGGCGCTCTACCGTGCGTAGTTTTGAGGATGTGATTCGTTTAGATTTGAAGTATCAAAAAAATTGGACTTTATTTTACGACTTACAGTTAATTTTTAAAACTATAGCTATTTTGTTTAATAAAAATAGTGGTGCTGTGTAGAGGCACGGCGACAATAGGATTATTCATTAATGGTCAAGATTACAGATGCCGTTCCCTTGTGGGTGATTGCATCTTGTTTGATTGTGATTTCCCCTGATTCAAAATATGTGAATGGGCACGGCGACATAAGATTATTCATTAATGGTCAAGATTACAGGTGCCGTGCCCCTACAGGATAATTTTTTATTTGAGACTTACCAGATCCTCAATAGATTTCTTGCAGTCTGGAACTAAGGAAAACTATTTGTCCTTGAACCTTATTTTATTTGTGTATTTTTCGGAAATAACACCCTTCATTATCCGGAAATATACTGTTCCCAACCTGGTAATAAAGTTTGCTGGAAATGTAAATGACTACATAGCTCCTACTTGTTACCTTTATAAATGTAAGGGATGAGTTGAGAAGCAAAAAAGTAAACCAACAAATCCTGAACACACATAAAAATGAGGAAAAAGATCATGTTATCCAATAAATCTGAATTGTTTGTTGAAATTCCTGAAGAACAACAAGAAATCGTATCTGGTGGAGATCTTTTTGGTCTTAACGGAAGTTCATATGAGGAACTGGGATTCTTCTTGACTGCTACTTCCGCAGGTGAAGATGGAGCATCAACCTTGAGCATAGTTGAAATAATCAAAAAAGCAGATGCTTTGGTAGTTATCGAAGCTACTTAAAAATTAGCATTCTAGCGTGTCCTGGCTTGATGAAGTACACCTAATAACTCTTTTCGAGAAACAAGTAGCGTTAAAGATGTACCTCGCTAAATAGGTAAACGCTATATATAACTAAGAAAATTTCAGCGAAGTAATACTCTAAAACCCTGGAAAAAATTGAATCAATATCTTAAGGATTTGGTTCTTAACTATAGTAAGCTATCAGTCATATATGGAGATTAAAAAGCAACTCATTGCATCTTCACCACCTTGAACCTGATAGCTTACTATCTCCATATTCAAAAAATTATCTGGTCCAAACAAGAAGGTAATACTAATACTATGTCTAACCAGATTCAACCAACAAAAACAGAACTATTCACAGAAATTTCTGAATACGAACAGGAGACTGCAACAGGTGGGATATCGTTTTCATTCTCTCATTCAGAAAAAAATATACTAAGTTATGCCAATAGTCAAATTAATATTTCTAGAGGTGATACTAGTATTTCTTCCAATCAAACATCTTTGTATAGTCTCTCGCAAAAAACCACTTCAATAACCATTGATTTTGGTGATAATTACCGTAGTTCCGTATCCAGAATGCCTGCCTTGAGATTACTAGGTCTAATGTTCTTACGTGCCTTCTCTAGCTAGTTTTGATCAGTTTATTAATTGTTCAAAACTATAATGCTTACCTATCATTCTTTTGGGTAGTATGCAAATGAAATACCAATTTGTCCAACAACATAGTGAAGAAGATTGCGGCGCAGCTTGTATCGCTACAATCTGTAGACATTATGGGCGTACTTTCACCCTCAATCATATCCGGGAAGCAGTAGGCACAGGGCAGTTAGGTACAACTTTACTAGGACTGAAGCGGGGTGCAGAAACACTTGGTTTTAATGCTCGTCCAGTGAAAACTTCCCCAGAAGTACTCAATCGGATGCAAGAAGTACCCTTACCAGCAATTATTCATTGGCAAGGACATCACTGGGTCACTTTATATGGCAAAAGAGGCAGAAAGTATGTAGTTGCTGATCCTGGAGTTGGTATCCGTTATTTATCTCAGTTAGAGATTACCGAGGGATGGACAGATTATCTGATTCTGTTGCTGGAGCCAGAGCCTATTCGCTTTTTTACTCAGGAAAACGATGAAGTTGGTGGCTTTTGGCGTTTTTTTCGCCGAGTATGGCTGTTTCGGACAATTCTCGCCCAAGCTTTACCCCTCAACTTAATCTTGGGGATGCTGTCTTTAGCTTCTCCATTCCTCCTACAAATCCTCACCGATGATGTATTGGTACGAGGAGATACTCAGCTACTAACTACGGTAGCAATTGCCGTGGTGGTAATGAATTTTATTTCCAGCAGTCTTGGTTGGGTGCAGTCAAATTTAATTGCTCATTTTGCCCAACGGTTGCAATTAGGGTTTGTAATGGAATTTGGACGACAAATCCTGCGCTTACCCCTTTCCTACTACGAAGCCCGTCGCAGTGGAGAAATTGTTAGTCGTCTTCAAGATATTTCTCAGATTAATCAATTGGTAGCTCAAGTTGTAGTTGGCTTACCTAGCCAATTGTTTATCGCCGTAATTTCTTTTGGCGTGATGGTTTTCTATAGTTGGAAACTAACTATGGTGGCTATAGTTGTAGCTGTGGTGATGAGCATAACTACAATTATCTTCCAACCGTCTTTGCAACACAAAACGCGAGAATTGTTGGTGAAGGAAGCAGAAACTCATGGGGTACTTGTAGAAACTTTCAAAGGAGCATTAACTTTAAAAACTACCACCGCAGCACCACAATTTTGGGATGAGTTCCAAAGTAAATTCAGCCGCCTGGGGACTCTGACTCTACGCACTATGCAAATTAGCATTATTAACCATAGTTTTTCAGGGTTTATAGCTGCTATTGGTGGGGTATCTTTGCTCTGGGTTGGCGGTAATTTAGTCATTAATCCCGCAGAAAATCTCAGTATTGGTAAATTACTAGCATTCAACGCTATGAATGGGAATTTTCTGGGATTAATTGCTAGTGTAATTAGTTTTGTTGATGAATTTACCCGAGCGAAAACCGCTACCCAACGACTGTCAGAGGTGATAGATGCTACCCCGGAAGATGAGGGGGATGGGAAAAAGCCCTTTGCTCAAATCCCCGGCAATGCTGATATTATTTGTACCAAGGTTAACTTCCACTATGCAGGACGAGTTGATTTACTACAAGACTTTTCTCTAACTATTCCTGGAGGAAAGGTTGTGGCTTTAATTGGTAAATCTGGATGTGGTAAAAGCTCTTTAGCAAAGTTAATTGCTGGTTTATACCCCATTAGTTCTGGTAATATCCGAGTTGGTATATATAATTTACAAGACCTTGCCCTTGATTCTCTGCGGCAGAACGTGGTACTCGTACCTCAAGATGCCCATTTTTGGAGTCGTTCAATTATTGAGAACTTTCATTTAGGAGCGCCATATATCTCCTTTGAACAGATTGTCCAAGCTTGTAAAATTACTGGTGCTGACGAATTTATTAGTAAACTTCCTGATAAGTATCAAACTGTTTTAGGGGAATTTGGGGCAAATATTTCTGGTGGACAAAGGCAGAGGTTGGCAATAGCTAGAGCCATTGTCACAGATCCACCAATACTAATTTTAGATGAATCTACAGGTGGATTAGATCCTGTGAGTGAAACAGAAGTATTAGATAAATTATTTCAATATCGCCAAGGTAAAACGACCATTTTAATTACTCACCGTCCCAGAGTTGTCAACCGAGCTGATTGGATTGTCTTACTGGATAAGGGTCAGTTGAAATTACAAGGCTCTTTAGAAGAGTTGCGTTCCCTTCCAGGGGAGCATTTAGATTTTTTAAATCCTTAATTGAGTATGAGAAGTCTGGAAAATTAGAGTACTACGGGTAGGTCAGGAAGAGGCAGGGGAGCGGGGAGCAGGGAGCAGGGAGCAGGTGTAGGCTTTTTACAATTGGGTGTTGGTCAGACAAGGACGACAACCCCCCTATAATCCCCAAAGAGGGAAACCCCCTACAATCCCCCAAGGGGAGATAAGACAAGGGAGGAAAACCGAACCCAAAAAGTACGGTTCCCAACAATACAAACAGGTTCAAAAGCCTATTTGACCGTTGAATAATCTTCCCTGTACCTGTCTTCTAATCTCCCAAGTCTAGCCTCAACCGAAATGTTAAAAACCTACCCTTGTGAGTGTCTCCTCTCCCCTTCTCCCGGCCTCTTTTCTTTCACTTCTTTACTCCTATATTCTGGTAGGTGATAATTATGCTCTATACACATAGTTCAAAACTAGTTCCTGCGATTCAAGCTGAAGATTTTCTTCCTCCTGTGAGTCCTTGGACTTCTCTTGCGGGGATCTTTCTGGTGGGGACAGTTGGTTCTGGAGTTGCCCTCGCCTCTTGGGTGAAATATGATGTGACGGTAAAAGCTCCGGCGATGGTACGCCCCACGGGAGATATTCGTTTAGTACAACCAGAACGAGATGGTACTGTTAAAAGTATTTTAGTTAAACAGAATCAAGTAGTGAAGCATGGAGATGCGATCGCATACTTGGATGATAAACCACTACAAATAAAAAAGAGTCAACTGCAAGGGAATCTCGACCAAGCTAAGTTACAACTGATTCAATTATCAGCCCAAATCCGCAGCTTAGATGTGCAAATGCTGGCAGAAAAAAGGGTTATAGAAAGAACTATTACTTCTGCTCAAGCAGATTTACAACGCCATCAATGGGATTATCAACAGCGCTTAGTGAATGCTAGCACTGATGCTAGGGCAGCTATGGCAAGTTTAGAACAAGCCAGACTGAATTTGCAAAAGGCTCAATCTGATTTACAGTTTGCTAAACTAGACAGCGATCGCTATCAACAATTATCTGAAGTTGGTGCTGTGAGTCGGAGGGATTTCGAGCAAAAAAAGCTAATTGTTGAGCAGTCAAGTTTCAAACTGGAAGCGGAACAAAAATCCATTGATGTTGCTCAAGCCAAACTAAAAGCTGCACAAGCAGCTATGAATCCAACTATGGCACAAGTTTCCGTTGCCAAACAACGAATTGCCCAAGAGATTGCTAAGGGTGAAGCAACAATTGCTACCCTAATCAAAGAGAAGGAAGCTTTTCTGCAACGCCAACTTGAACTCAAAAGCCAATTCCATCAATACCAAAAAGATATCCAACAACTAGATACACAACTGCAAACTACAGTGATTCGTGCTACTAGTGATGGTATTATCCTCAAATTAAATTTACGTAATCCTGGTCAGGTCGTTAGTCCAAATCAGGCGATCGCAGAAATTGTCCCCCACAATGCGCCCCTAATTCTCAAGGCAATGATTTCCACGGCAGATATCAAAAATGTGGAGGTTAATCAAAGAGTGCAGTTACGGCTTAATGCTTGTCCTTATCCCGATTATGGCACTCTCAGCGCTATTGTCACTAGTATTTCACCAGATGCTATTGCCTCTACTAGTAACAATACAGGTTCATTAATATCTAGTTCCCCTAATACTAGCGATCGCTATTTTGAAGCTACAATTAAACCGCAAACTCTGTCTTTTGGTAATTCACATAAAACCTGTACTATTCAAACAGGGATGAATGCCACCGCCGATATTATTTCTAAACAAGAAACAGCCTTACGATATATGCTGAGAAAAGCCAGACTAATTACCGATTTATAAATATAAAAATTCTCTGTTGAAGGAATAGAAACTAGAGATTGTTTCACTGTACTTCAGTCAAATGAGAACTGATATACACTCTATTTAGACATAATCCTCATATAAGTGTGACTATATGCTCTCATATAGCAATAGATATATTAGTTAGGATAGTATTATTCGACTAAAAGGCTCTCAAATGTCAATAGAAAAATGTCCTAACTTGGCTGGCTATCGCTATATTAATAGCATAAGTCATACAAGCTTTGAAAATTTCTAACTGACTTGAAAAAGCATGGGAATAGCGGTGTAAACCTGCAATAACATTCGCGTAATTATTCTGTAATCTGCAAGTTGCAAGGGAAAGCACACCAAGAGATATTAAATAATATTCTTTAATGTTTGCTGGTGTAACCAGTTAATGATAGCTATTTATACGAATTTTTTAATTAGAAAATACTTAACTTATGTCATATATGGAGTTTGCTATTCCCACATAAAAACATAGATTCGAGTAACATTTCCTGTGGTTTACCATTTGTATGCTTACATTTTAGTATTTCTGTTTTATATTACCATCACTATCTGCTACCTTCGAGACTATTACAAAACGAAAAAAGCATTGCGGTGGTGGCACTTTAGGCAGTCTATGCGATTATTCCAGGAAGCTGAGAACATTCGGGATGGTTTATTGCAGGAATCTTTCATTATTCGCCGCTATCTAGAAAGATTATCGAGAGAGCATAGGGAAATAACACAAGAATATTTAATAAAAATTGATAATTGGCATCAAACTTTAGCAAAATTGAGCGATCGCCTGTTTCCAGAATGCCTACCACACCATTTACCATTAGCAATTGAATTTCTGCTAGAAAATTGGTTAGAGTCCTATCCCCACATCAAATTTGACATTGTCCTACCAACAAATTGGCCTACGGAAGGAGCTGAATGCAGTTTAGTCATCTTAACCGCCCTGGATGAGTTACTCAGAATCACCATTTCACACAATTCAGAACCAACATTAATTTACATTCGTTTACAACTGAAAAAAAATATCAGCACACTTGTAGTACAATTTTACTATGAGAATATTGTAGTGATATGCCACTCCCTGCTAACAGAAATCTTAAACCTGAATGAAAGCTTTAAATTATTAACATCTGGTAAATGTTTTTTCCAAATTAAGAAACATTCCATATCTTATTTATTTTGCTGGTAAAAGCTCTCATATATATGAAGAATTATTGCATATATAAAAAACTCCGAGAGCTATTTTTATTTTGCTTGCAAACAATTCAAATTGGAGCCAAAAGCATTATTGTTCCGGAACTTTACCAAAATATCTGTAATAGTAAATACAGGGAATATCTTAATAACAACCCTATTTAATGATTGAAAAAATTTTGACCGATAAAACCCTGTATAATCAACATTTGAGCTTCTGGGTATGTTCAAAATTCAAGTCTGATTTTTATGGTTGCTCTTTAAGTTAAGACTGAAACTATCTTTAATTTATCTTTAATTTATCTTTAACGTATCTTTAAGACAAATAATTGTCTACCAAGATAAATGATTATAAATTTAGTTACTATAAGGAGCCTAAACCCTAAACTACAGATATAGCCTTTTATCCTATCAAGTATCAGGGAAGTCGAATTTAAGGTTATTGTACTGCATCTAGCCAATACTGGTAGTTGCTCAAATCCGGAGGATGGATGATGAAGCAAATTCTATTAGAAAAGGCATTGTTAAAAATTTTGTTAATTGATGACCATGAATCAGTCTTAAGTGGAACCATTGATATTCTCCAGCACAGGTATCCGGATGCAGAATTTGTAAAAGCTCTGAATGCGGACAATGCTCTGGAAAAAATTGAGATTTTGCAGCCAGGTTTAGTAGTTATGGATCTCTCCATACCGAAAAGCTTTGGTTTATTTGCCAGACCTGAAGTAGGAATTCAACTCCTCAAGACAATAATGGTCAAATATCCTGAACTAAATATAGTTGTCCAGACTGCTCATGTCAAAGCACTAGTCCGAATCAGACCAGATATTGATGTTCATAAAGGAGGCTTTACTGTTGCCGATAAAAGCCTGACTAGTGAAGAGATGCTAGCCAGAGTTGATTGGTCATTACAAGGACTTACTCATACTAAAGATATTAAAGGAATTCATTCTGGATTAGAGGTGAAACCAGAATGGCTACAGGTACTCATATTAGCTTTTGAGGAAGGATTACAAGATAGAGCAATTGCAGAACGAATGTGTGTATCTGAGCGCATGGTGCGTCATTATTGGAGTAAGTTGCAAGATGCTTTACACGTTTATCCAGAAGCAGGTAAAAATGTCCGTATTCAAACAGAAATGCAAGCCAGAAAAGAAGGATTAATTGATTAATTATGCTAGAAACAGCATCTTGCAGGTTTATGAGGTATAAACGATCCAAGCATAATTAAAAGTAATCAAAGTTATCTATCCCATCGCTGCACCTCACTTACATGAAAAATGCTGTATAACCATTTGCTATCAGGCTATTTATGGAGCAAATCATCCATTTTCTACTATTACTATTGCCAATACTATTCGGTTAAGAATAAGAGATTTTTTGTAAAAAATATTCATGCATTTTAGGTTGAATAATTAGAAAATTTCTCCTAATGCCATAGAACCTGAATTATTTGAGCAAGTACTCGTACAGTTCGGCGGGAATAAACAGACCATTCAAAATCTGTAAAAGCCTACCCTATAATACTTTTAAATTTTAAATTTTGACTTTTGACTTTTGACTTCCACCTTGCGGTACTAGATACTGTATAAATTTTTGATTATTGGGGTTATTGACAAAAAACAAGCTATAGAATTAAATAATTCAAAGATTTATTTTATAAAAAGCCTCTATTTATTTTCAATCTGAAATTTGATTTAGAGAAAATTTAATTTTGTTTTTTCTTATTTAACCGATAAGTATTGCCTCTATTACTGAAAATTTTAGGCAAAGCTTATGCGAGGAAAAATTTGGCAAACATTCAACATTTGGCATCTAAGTAAATTTCCTAGCTTAGTTGTGATTATGGTTATTATAATTCATTTTTTAAGTGCAAAACAATGTCTAGGATTACTAGCTGTTGATACTTTGCTTGACCCATACCCAAAAGCATCGAGTTATGAAAAAATTTTGATTCTGGATATTCAAAAAAACATTAGTAGTATTGATGTTTATTCTATTTCCAGTGTAAAAAATGGGACAAAAAACTTACATAAAATATTTTTGAAAAATTTAAAGACTGAAAATTTGTCATTGGAAGAGTCCAAATTTCCTTCTCTTACTTTCTTCAATGCCATGTCTAATGTCAAATCTAGTCAATTATCAAAACAACGATTACATGGACTCAAAATTAAAGCTCACCAAGCCTCACACATAAGTACAATACAGAACGAAAGACCATTGTTAAGAATTTGGGGAGATAATTGGGAATATTTATGGATTATATGTTGGGGAATTATAGGAATTAGTTTAGCTTGCCTGACTCAATCATCTTTTACACATTTCTTATTTGTGGGTATTGCTAGTAGTAGTTTAATTCTATTTAGTTATGTTCTTTTTTTGATCGGAGGATGGTGGATTACTATAGCTCCAGTCTTACTAATATTAATATTAAACACTATTGGCATAGCAGCTTTATATAAATATAATCGAGCGATTCACTTAACTATTAAAATTCGCCATGACTTAATTGAACGTACATTTGAAACCATTCATAATGGTCCATTACAAACTTTAGCAAAAGCTTTAAAGCTAATTCGGGAAAGAAATTTACCACATGATGAATTACTGCAAGAATTGGAAGAAGATTTACAACAATTAAATCATGAGTTGCGGGGAATTTATGATTTTTTGCAGCGAGAACCTAGACTTAGAGACAATAGTTTGTATCTAGGAAATGGTTTAGTCGTGAATTTAGAAGACCAAATACATGAAGTTTTATATCAAGTTTATAACTATACTTTAGAGAGAAAATTACCTTACTTTAAAACCCTAAAAGTAAAGCTCCGTAGTTTTGAGTCAATACAAGACTGTCATTTAAGTTTGTCACAAAAACGAGGTTTATGTAGATTTCTGGAAGAAGCTTTATGTAATGTAGGTAAACATGCAATAGGAGCTACTCGTTTAGAGGTTTATTTTACTAAAAATGAAGGTTATTATACTCTGAAGATTATAGATAATGGCTTGGGTGTGACTTCATGCAAAGAAGGTAGAGGAACCCAGCAATTTAGAAATATCGCACGACATATTCACGGTAAATTTAGACGTTTACCAATTTCTCCTAGGGGTACTCTATGCGAACTTTCTTGGTCTAGATATAGACATAAATTCCACTTATGTTCATAATAGTAAAATATATAGCAATGGACATATCGGTTAGAATAATATTGTTCTACTCAAAAACTGTCAACCACCAACTAACAACTAACAACTAACAACTAACAACTGAAAAACATCCTAAACATAATGGCGACTGCTATAAATTATTTAACGTACCTGTTTTAGACTTTCCACCTGTTGAGTAAATTGATCTGTAAGTATACTCATCACAGTCCTTTCTTCCCGCACTTTAATATTGGCACTAATAGACATTCCTGATTGGAGAGAAATCTTTTTGCCTTTGACATCAAGCTTTTGATTATCTAAACGTATTTTCGCTGGAAATCTATAAAATTTGTGAGTTTCATCTGGGGGTAAAGCATCAGAACCAACAGATATAACTTTTCCTTTGATATCACCAAATTCACTAAAAGGGAAGGAATCTATCCTCACATCAACTATCATTTCATCTCTCACAAAACCAATATCTTTATTAGTAATAAATACTTCAGCAATCAAAGTATCTTTGGGTACTATTTTCAACAAGTCTAACTGACTAACATTGGCAACAAAACCTGGATAAGCCTGTAAATCAAATACTGTTCCATCTACAGGAGAACGTAATTCTTGATACTCAATGTTTAATTTAGTTTGAGCAATTTGGCTTCTAATTTCTGCTAATTTCTTGTCATTTTCTACAACTATTTTTGTCAATTGGCTATCAATTTCTGCAATTCGTTTTTTATTATTACCGATATTTTCTAATATGGTTTTACTAGAAGCTGCAAAAGTATTGCTCAATTCTTGTTTGCCTTGTTGAATATCATATTCTAATCTTTGCTTTTCTGCTGTTAGTCTTTCCACTTCTGCCTTACGAGTGGCAAGTTGTTGTTTTTGTTGCAAAAATTGTAGTTCTGCGATCGCTCCTTCTTCTGCTAATATTTTTAATTTAGAAAATATTTCAGTATTAATTAATAAACTATTTTTGGCATCGTTTAATTGTATTTCATTTTGAGCTAATCTTTTCTTTATTTGTTCTATTTCTAGTCGTGCGACAGCAGAACGAGACTCCAATTCTTTTTTTGCTGTCTTTAGTAACTGGGTTTCGTCTGTTCCTAAACCAATTCCGGTAGTAGATAGTCTTAATTGACTTCTTAATAATTCATTCTCTTTAACTAAAGCGGCCCTATTTTTTAGCAAGAAGGCAGTTTCTTGAGGTAACTTACCCCGTACAAATTCTAATTCTGCTGCTATTCCAGAAGCAGAATTCATCAATTTCCGATAAATATTATTTTCTTGAATTAGGAAATTACTAACTTTTTGCAAAGATTTTAGTTCTGCATTAGTAGCGATGGAATCAAAAGTAACTAATAAATCTCCTTTTTTAACTTTATCTCCATCTTTGACATGTACTTGCTTCACCAACCCATTAACTGGTGCTTGCACTTCTTTCACAGCACCTTCTGGTTTAAGTTGTCCAGTGGCTGGAACTACTTGTTCAATTTTGGCAATACTTGCCCAAATCATACCAAAACAGGCTAATCCCACCAAACTCATCATAATAGCACGAGACCAAATTGGAGATTGGCGTAGGACTACTGATTGTTCGGAGAATTGATTTTGTGATTTGGGGCGACTTTGAACTTTCTGAGAATTTTGGGAAATAGTATCTTGTATGGATTGGTTTTGGTTGCCATTTATTTTAATCATTGTATTTATTTAGCTATCACTAAAATAATCAGTAGTTTTGTGATTTTTTCTAGGTAAATTTTTAGTTCAAAAAGAACATCATAATTTACCATTATCTCAAAAATTAAAAATTTACTTCTTGTTGTTGATAGAGGTAATAATAATGACCTTTAAGAGACATTAATTCTTCATGGGTTCCCTGTTCAACTACCCTACCTGCATCCATCATAACAATCATATCTGCATTCTTAATAGTGTTTAAACGGTGGGTAATAAAGAAGAGAGTATTACCTTTAAATGTTTCGGCTAAATTTAAACAAACTTCTCGTTCAGTGGGATAGTCTAAAGCACTGGTAGCTTCATCTAAAACTAATAATTTTGGTTTTTGGAGAACGGTACGAGCAATAGCAATTCTTTGTCTTTGTCCGCCAGAAAGACTAGAACCTCGTTCCCCAACTTTAGTGTTGTATCCATTGGGGAGACTCATAATAAATTCGTGGGCTGCTGCAACTTTAGCTGCTGCAATAATTTCTTCACTATTCGCATCTGGACTAGTCAGGGCAATATTTTCTTGCACTGTACCCTCAAATAATAGGGTATCTTGGGGAACTACACCGATTTGTCGCCGTAGGGAATAAAGTTCTACTTTGGCGATGTCATAACCATCCATTAAAATTCTGCCAGACTCCGGTTCATATAGTCTCAGCAGCAATTTCATCATGGTACTTTTACCAGAGCCGCTTTTGCCAACTATACCCACAAATGTTCCCAAAGGAAATTCTAGGTTGACATTACAAAGTTGTAAGGGACCACTATTGGCAAACCGGAATGATGTATTTTCATACTTGACAGTACCTTCAATCGGAGGTAGAGGAATATTGTAACGATCTTCTTCTGCTTCCTCTGGTGTATCAACAATATCGCTCAAACGTTCCAAGGATAAAGCCGTTTGCTGGAAATTTTGCCACAATTGGGCTAAACGCAATATAGGACCGGTAACATAACCAGAAATAATGCGGAAAGCAATTAGTTCCCCTAGGGTTAATTCTCCTTGGAGTACTAGGTATGCACCAGCCCATAATACTAATAAACTACTCAGTTTATTTAAGAATTGGCTGGTAGAATTGGCAAGGGTGGAGGTAATTACAGTTTTAAATCCAGCTGATACATAACGTGCATAACGTTCTTGCCAAGCAAAACGCGATCGCAATTCGATATTCTGAGCTTTGACTGTTTGAATCCCCGATAATACTTCTACTAAATTTGATTGGGTTTCCGCGTTACGTTCTGCTTTGGTGCGTAGTTGTTTTCTAATGGTAGGAGAAGCAATTAAGGTAACTAGCACAAATACGGGAATTGTTGTTAAAGCTACCAAGGTCAACTGCCAACTATAGAACAGCATGACGATAATATAAACTATCGAAAATACTGCATCTAAACCTACAGTTAAAGCCGTACCTGTCAAAAATTGACGGATATTTTCTAATTCGTTCACCCGAGTGGATAATTCACCCACAGGACGGCGCTCAAAATACCGTAGAGGTAATCTGAGCAAATGGTCGATAATTTCCGAACCCAAGCCCATGTCAATCCGATTGGTGGTATCGACAAATAGGTAAGTTCTTAATGTAGTTAATAATGCTTCAAATAAACCTACTACTAATAATAATACCCCTAAAATATTCAGAGTACTCAGACTATTTTGATTAATAACTTTATCAATAATAACTTGAATTACTAGGGGATTGGCTAACTGTGCTAATTGGACAAAAAAGGAAGCAATAAATACTTCTAATAATACTCGACGATACCTGGATATATAGGGTAAAAACGACTGTAAGCCAAATCTTTCCTGCGGAGTACTTTTAGTGCGTGAGAGCAATAATACACTCATTCGCGGGGGATAACTTTCTGCATCCCGATCTAATTGTTCAATAAATTCTGCAGGCTGACAACGGACAATTCCCTTTTCTGGTGCGCCCAGTACCACACTATTAGCTTTTGCTTCATATAAAACCGCAAATTTTCCCTTATATTGGACGATTGCAGGGGTGGGAATTTTTGCCAAGGAAGCAGAGTTCACTTCTATTAATTGAGGCTTGAGTCCAACTAATTCTGTCAGGTAAGCGCAAAGCTGAAAGGATAACTTCCCTTGGCGTTTTATTTGATCATTTAATATCCGACGAATAATATCTTGACGGACAGGAAACTCCCAATACTGGGAAAGCATTTGGAAACAGGCAAAAGTTGCATTTACTTCTCCTTTTCCTCGAACAAAGGGATATTTGTGGTGTTTTTTCTCCTTTTTACTGCTATTAGCTTCTGCCTCGACTTCTTGTGCTGGTGCGGAGTCTCTGATAAGAGGAACATCTGATAAGATTAAATCTGATGGGCGCAAACCAATTAAACGTACAGGTTTTTTTCCCGGAATATGAATAGTATCTTTTCCATCAGGAAGTTGTAAGCGAGAACCAAGGGAAAAACCATTTATCTCTCCACCACCACTCACAAACCAAATGCGATTGTCAGCAATTTGACTACATGAGTTTCTCCCTGGGGCTAAATAATCAACAGTTGCTTCTGCTAAAGCATTTTGAACTAATTGTTTGAGGTTCCCATCTCCCAGAGCTTGAACCTCCTGTTGCATAACCATGACATCAAAAATTTCTGCTACATGACAGCGATTTTGAAATGCATTGGCAAAATTGGGATAACGTTGTAGCAGCTGTAAAAATTCTTCTGTCTCAATTGTCAAGCAAATCACCTCAGTAGAAGCGATCGCAGTTTCACACGCAACATTTCTTAATAAACTAATTTCACCTAGAATTGCCCCAGGCTCCAGCAATTTCAAGGTAATTGGCATTTGCGTCCGTGGATCATATCCTAAGAGACGAGCTTTACCTTCATAAAGAATTATTATTTGCTCGGGTTTCTTTTCTTTGCCAACTATTTTTTGTCCTATTCTGTAGCGCCAAGGTTGGAGCTGTTGCGATAAGTTAACAATCACTTCTGTGGGTAATTGGTCAAAACCCTCAAGATGACTGATAAATTCTTGAAAAGCACTTTTGATATAAGTCATGCCAATTTGAGATGTTGGATTGGAAAACATATCCTTAGTACATAGTCCCAATTATTATTGGGTAGCAAATGGATTCGTTTTCAGGCGGTTCCTCCGGAAAATCGCCCTTGGTACTCGTTGTCGGTTATAGCACTATATTTTTGATTTTAGGATAGATGAAGAATCTAATATATATATAGTAGGATTTTGCTCATTCCCTCATAGATTCTTTCTTCTCTTATTTGACGTTCTCTCCCTCCTAAAGGAGCGGAGATTATAAATCTCACTTTAGGTTTCCTCCTTCCTAGACAGACCTTTCAATCATCTATCTCTTGGGAGCATATTTAAACTGTCTAACTGTTCAATAGAACCAATTAGCAAGCTTAACTTAGACAATCCCAGAGGGTCGCGTCTCCAGAGGCATACTTAAGATAGTCAGCCTAGAGCCATCGTGCGCCCCACGATACCTTCAGTTTGATGAGAAAATTGAAAAGCTTTCACTTCTGGGGGTTGCTACTTTGTTGATTTCGCCAGCTATGTTTACGAGTTGTCTTTATTGTTTCCCGACCTGTCGTGTTTCACCTACATGGGTCGTCCTGTATCGGCGGATATTCTACCTGAGACATTTTAATTTTACCATAAGCAATTGTCGCAAAAAGTCGCCCTACAAGGGCGAGTCTTTATACTCATTATTTTCGGTAAATCATACCTGATTGCCATATCTAAGTTAAATTTCTTCATTATTTGACATAGTATTATTACTAGCGACAGTGGTGCTTTAAGTAACATTTTTGCTAAATATTACATTTTCAGCATAATTCAGGTTTTATACTCTCATGCCAATTTGAAAAACATGGGCACAGCTTGATGCCTGGAAAACAGAGACAGAAGGAGACTTGCAATCTAGAATTTTAAATATTGTGACTTTTTCTTCATTATTATTAACCAGGCATAGTTTCCTTAGTGAAGTACTAGGTTCAAGGCTTTATAATTATTGATTATTATACTTATATTATTTTTAGCACTAAAATGCGATTAAACAGTATTTATACGTAAAGCAAGCATTTATATACCCAATTACACCAGAATTGCGTGTTATTTAATTTGTATTCCTTAATGCCTAAAGTTAATCATCGAAACGGCTAATTACATCTATGAAACGAGTGTCTCGTCAACCCCAGCGAATCTTATTCTTACATCCAAATTTTCCAGCACAGTTTCGTCACCTAGCAACTGCTTTAGGTCAAGATAATAATTATCAGGTTGTTTTTGCCACTAATCGTCGTGAGGGTAAGATACCGGGTGTTGAAAAAGTACTGTACAATCCTTCTCGTCAAGCTTCTGCTGAAACTCACTACTACATTCGCAACTTAGAAAATGCAGTTCTCTCTGCTCAAGCAGTCTATCGTATCGCAAATCAACTTAAGAATCAGGGTTTTGTCCCAGATATAGTTTACGGTCATTCTGGATGGGGTCCCAGTTTATTTATGAAAGATATTTTTCCCCAAGCAGAATTATTGTGTTACTTTGAGTGGTTTTACCATGCTCATGGTTCTGATGCTGACTTCGATCCGAATGAATCCTTAACTGTTGATGATGAATGTCGGATTAGAGTCAAAAATGCACCAATGTTAATAGATTTATATAGTTGCGATCGCGGTCTTTGTCCTACTAAATGGCAGAGTCAGCAATTTCCCCCAGAGTATCATAGTAAACTTAGTGTTTGTCATGATGGTGTGGATACTAAATACTTTTGTCCCCAACCAGGAGCAAAGTTAAATCTACCAAAGATTAATCTCAACCTTTCCCATGTAGATGAGTTAATTACTTATGTAGGGAGAGGGATGGAACCTTATCGGGGATTTCCCCAATTTATGGAAGCAGTGGCATTAATACAACAAAAACGACCAAACTGTCATGTGGTAGTAGTAGGAGAAGATCGGGTTGCTTATGGAAAAAATTTACCTGAGGGTCAAACTTATAAGCAACTAATGTTAGCTAAGTTAGATTTGGATTTATCTCGATTGCATTTTACGGGGAGACTACCTTACTCAGAATATCTGCAAGTCTTACAAGCTTCATCGGTACATATTTATTTAACTCGTCCCTTTGTTTTATCTTGGTCAATGTTGGAAGCAATGGCAACAGGATGTTTATTAGTAGCTTCCAAGACTGCACCGGTATTGGAGGTAATTGAGGATGGGATAAATGGATTATTAGTGGATTTCTTTTCTCCTCAGAAAATTGCCGAGAAAGTAGATGAAGTACTTAATCATCCCAGTGAGATGCAGGTCATTCGCAACCAGGCAAGGGATACAATCATTAGGAATTATGATTTGGCGACCTTACTACCACAGCATCTACAATGGATGCTTTTTGGTAAAAATTCTCGTCATGACAAAAAGCGCATTAAATCGAAAGGCTTTGGGTTAGTTTAAGCTGATAATTTGCACCATCCTCAGGCGGAATTTTACGAATTCAGAAATATGATTGTCTGGTGACAGATTGACCAACAAGTGAACATGGTATTCCTCGCCATTGAACTCAATTAAAATACTTTTTACTTACTACTTATTTTTTCCAGCAATTCCCTAGAACACGATTTCCTTATCCTCCCAAAAAAATAGGAGTGGGAGGAAGCATATCACAAGCTTTCAACTCCCACTCCAGCATTTGCCGCTGGGGCGTTCAAGAATATTTACAGATATCACCATTTATTTAGGGGGCTAATGTATTGGTCAATGGCAATGCCTGTACGGTCTTAATATTCTTGACACGACAAATGCAAACTTTAATTGTTATTAATATTTTCTATTCAGGCCAAAAAAAATATATATTGAGAATCTCCTAAATTTCTGTAATGAAAAATATTTGGTAGATATTTAATGAACAATTGGATTAAGGTGTGATGCATCCTAACAACTACTGTTTTTAAGTCGTTTATCTTTAATTAATTTAACTGAGATAAGAATAATGTGGTTGCCATTTTGGCAATTTTATTTATTTTTTTGATTAAGACCTAAAACAGCATAATTAATCATTGTTTCAGGTTGATTTATATCTTACTATTTCTTCCAGCAGATCAAAAAACTGGGTTTATCACAATCCGATTTGATTCCTGAATCATTTGTAGAGATAGGGAGCTCTTAACAGGGAAGCAGGAATAAAAGTGTACTGAGTTTGGTAAACCCAAAGAGTAGGCTAAGCCAACAAAAATAAAATAGGAGTCCTAATATAAATACAAAACCAAGACCTTCATCGTTAGTCATTTGCAAAAAAGCGGGTTTCATAATTCATAAATTCTTGCCCAGGAAAAGCGTTTAAGCCTGTTAAATTGCTTTTTTATGCTCGCAAAAATTGTTCTAACTAAGACTGAGTCAGAAGTTACACGCTCGTTGTCAATTAGGATTTTTCCCTTGTGTTGCAATGACTATGCTGACATTGTTCCTAGGTAATATAAGTCTGATTGGAATAGCGAGAAAGTTTAAAGATTTGATGAGATATAAGTAAATTTAATAAAAATTGCCAGTAAAACTACTTGTTAATCCTTGCTTCCTGCGTCACTAGGCACAGTAATCGTTAGAATAGGAAATTGACAGCATATTTTCTATAGAATCTGCAACA
>NZ_FYBH01000388.1 GCF_900185595.1 Calothrix rhizosoleniae SC01 | reverse complement strand
AGGTAGCACTTACTCTCAGTAATTTAGCAGCAGATTACAAATTACAGGGGAATTATGCCAAGGCAGAAACTATGCTCCTGAGAGTATTGAGAATTGCCGAACAAAAACTAGGGGCTAACCATCCTAAGATAATAAAATTCCGCAAAACTATTCAATTTCTGCGCAATAATCAAAAACAAAAAGAAAGGGCTTGAAGGATTTCCGAGTTTCATTGGCAGACAAGTTTATTACCTTTACTTATTCCCCTCCAGCCAAACAGATTACAATCGCATTACCCGCTTATCGACTTATTTTACAATACTTAGATTTTTTCGATAATCAAACCGTATTCCTATACTTGATTTGCGTATTAACACTAGGTTAAGCCGGTGAAGGAGTGGAAGAGTGTAGATGCTCGGAGAACGGCTTCTCGTAGAGTAGGAGGGAAGAGTTAAAAACTGTCAACCACCAACCACCAACCATCAACCATCAAATCTTCACCGATATCCCTGCCAAGGTTTAACATCCAATTTACCACTGGGTGAGAATTCTACTTGGTAATGAGCTAGAGGCTCTTGATTATTAGGGGCTGCAACATTAGAGCCATAAATTGCCAAGAACATTTTTGGTAAAGGCGTTTCTCGGAAATTATCAAAAGCAATTTGATTGAGGGGTTCATAATCAGCAATAATACCATCTTTTTTTACCGCCACTCGATACTTCAACACCTGTTTATAGGTGGGAGTACCTCCCCAATTTTCCCGGATATTATCATAGAGTTTTTGTCTTAACTCTTTAACTTGATTGGGAGCTGTAATTTTTGCCCCAATGACATCTGGAGTTCTGATATACCCATTCCAAGGACTGATTTCTAAAATCTGATTTTGCCGAAAAACTACCCGGAATTGAGCAATGGGTTCGCTAGTAATCGGTTTTTGGTTAGCGGGATTGTAGAGTAGTTGGGGTAAAGGAGTTGTTTCTATTTCCTCATTCGCTTGTTTATTCACAGCTTTATAACCAACAATGGCACCATCTGCTGCGACACCAACACGATAGACTAAATCTTGCTTTAGTGTCCCTCGATTCTTCCACTCAGGATTAATTTGATTATAAACTTGGCGATTTAATGCCTTTAACTGAGATGGATTATTAATTTCGGGGACTTTTTTTAAAAGAGCTTCTAAATCTTTAACAGGAGTTGATGTATTGGTATTTGTGGAACTATCAGGGTTAGTAGCTGTAGGTGTAGTACTTGCTTGTTTGCTGGTAGTTGATGTTTGATTGGGAGATGGAGATGCAGCAGCTTCTACACCAGGTTTGTTAGACAGAGTTTGTTGGGTTGGGCGGTATTCCGGAATTGGTAACATGCCAAAAGCAACCGCAGCAGTAGCTAAACTTGCAACTCCCACACCTGCAGGAACAGCTTGTTTTAGTAACCCTTGAGCAGCACCACCATATCCCCTGGAAACTGGCTGTAATTCTAAAGATAGCTCTGGTAAAGTCTGACTATCAGCAAAAAACTGATCCACGGCTTCAACTAAATCAAATAGCTGTACCGTATTTAAATTTATCTTAAATACTGATCCGTTGCCATCTTTATTTGCGCCGCTCCCCAGGGGAGCATTCCTTGAAGACTGGTTATCTTGCAACCCCATTTCAGAATGAACAATTAATTGATGTTGGTTGTTGTCTAATTTCTCTAGCTGTACTAACTCCGATTCCACATTATGTGCTTGAGGATTAGATACATGACTGAGAAATTCTTGAGCATAAGCACTAACTGCTCTGACTAAACTTTCAAAAAATTCCCGCCCCCCTGTTAGTGGTTGATTAACTCCCGATAAATGACATTCTGCATTCACTAGAATCGAGAGAGGAGGACGAACTTCTTGTAAGTTTTTTGCCTTGGCAGCATCGTTTAAACCCTCTAAAATTAGAGTACAGTTAGGTAAACTATATTTGCGTTGGATATTCATGCTACTTCACCATCAAACAAACTAATCCAGAGTCGTTGCATACCAGCTGTCCCTGTACAAAAAAGTAATTGTCCCAGAAGACTGATAGCTAAATCATCTAATTTTTCATCAGAACTTAATGCCAAAAACCCAGAGCGTCGCTGATTCATACGACTTTTAAAATGTACTCTAAATCTTTCTAAATAATTAGCGAGTCGTAAATTTTGTTCCAAGGGGATTTGTTTCTCATGTAGTTGCTGATAAATCATCAACAACTGGCGGATTACCACAGTTAATCGTCTAGCTATGTAGCAAGCAATGATTACCAAGGCTTTTGCTTCCATAATAGTTAAAGGGCGACGGACATGGGCACGGCGTAATGGATTAGTACTACGCATCCGCCATAAATTAACTCGATTTTTAATAATTTCTTTCAAATCTAGTTCTTCCGCAAATCCCAGAATTGCTTCAGAACCTCCTAATTCTAAAGCTTCAATAGCAAGTAAAAGTAGGTCAATTTGTAAACAAGTTTTACGAGGACAACCCTGTCCTTCAACTGCTGGTTCCGGTAAATTTTCCAGAATCATTGGTACTGGCTGGGGGATGGGACTATCTAATGGCGTTATACTACCGGCGGATACGTTCATTACTAATACCTTGTATGGCTTCTATAAACTGAGTACATCTAATTTAAGATAAGTAGTCTAACAAGAATAAGTTTGATAGGGACAATAGTTAAGTTACTTATATTAGTTCACTTATACATAAATTACTTACCGATTGGGTGCAAAGTTTTCCGTATATTTACAAATTTAATGGTTTTCAGCAGAAGTTTACCCCCTTTATAGTGGTTGTCATATTACATCCCTAGTTCATTTTAGATTTTACTAATAATCGTAAATGCTTCATTATCGTTGGCTGTTACTCTCAAGGGTATGGCATTATGGTGTACGATTTCTCAGGTATACACCTGCAATTGATCCATAATTAATAAATCTGGATTAATGGTCAAAAGTCGGTACTACTAGAATTCATTCATCCTTTGCAAGTTTTATGGATTTAAAGTCTCTCATTCGTGATGTTCCAGATTTCCCCAAATCTGGCATTCTATTCCGCGACATTACTACTTTACTACGGGATCCGGATGGACTACGCCATACCATTGACTCGTTCACACAAAAGTTTGTTGATGCGGGTATTACGGCTGATTATATTGTGGGCATGGAATCCCGAGGTTTTCTGTTTGGTACTCCCTTGGCTTATCAAATGAAAGCAGGCTTTGTCCCTGTACGTAAACCCGGAAAGTTGCCATCAGCAATTCACTCTATTGAGTATGAGCTAGAATACGGTACTGATTGTTTAGAAATACATCAGGATGCTTTACACCCAGGAAATAAGGTACTGATTGTGGATGATTTGATTGCTACAGGGGGGACAGCAAGTGCTACTGCTAAGTTAGTTAACAAAATTGGCTGCGATTTGGTGGGATTTGGGTTTATTATCGAGCTACAAGATTTACAAGGACGCAAAAATCTACCAGATGTGCCAATTATGACTCTGGTGGAATACTAATTATATAGTCATGGCAAAAGTCTGACCAACTTCCGACTCCCGATTCTCCACTCCCCATTTTCTAGCTAGCCTCCCATGAACAAATGACTTCCCCCTATGGGGTGCTGATAACTGACAAAATGAACTGACCAATGAATACAACATCAAATTCATCTGCTTGGGAGACAACTAAAGAAGGATTGTTGAAGCTAATTACGAGTGAAACTTTTCTTTATATTCTCAAGAGAGTCTCTCAGGCTGTATTAACCTTATTTTTAGCATCAGCACTATCATTCATAATTATTCAACTTGCGCCTGGGGATTATGTGGATACCCTCAGACAAAATCCCAAAATTTCTCCAGAAAGAATTGAGGAACTTAAACAACAGTTTGGACTAAATCGTTCTTGGGCGGAGCAATATTTTCTTTGGCTATGGCGGATATTTTCCCAAGGTGATTTTGGTACAAGTTTTATTTACCAACGTTCAGTAGCTTCAATGATCAGTGAGCGAGTACCCGCTACCTTATTGTTAGCGATCGCATCTTTATTTTTCACTTGGGCGATCGCAATTCCTTTGGGTATTGTTGCTGCTGTCAAGCAAAATAAATGGGCTGACCGAATTCTCCAAGTTCTGAGTTACGCTGGGCAAGGGTTTCCCAGTTTTATTACTGCTCTATTATTACTGATTTTTGCCCAAATTACTACCCCTTTATTCCCTGTTGGCGGTATGACTAGCGTCAACCATGCCGATTTATCTTGGTTGGGGAAGATGCTGGATATTGGCTGGCATATGATTTTACCCACAGTGGCTTTAAGTATTACAAGTTTTGCGGGTTTACAACGTATTACCCGTGGAGAGATGTTGGATGTATTGCGTCAAGACTATATCCAAACGGCACGGGCGAAAGGATTGCCAGAAAACAAAGTAATTTATGTTCATGCCCTGCGTAATGCCATTAACCCTCTAATTACCTTATTGGGTTTTGAGTTATCTAGCTTATTAAGTGGTGCGTTTATTGCAGAATTTTTCTTCAATTGGCCAGGTTTAGGTAGATTAACATTGCAAGCTGTACAGGCACAGGATTTATATTTATTAATGGCAAGCTTAGTTATGGGTGCGGTATTGTTGATTGCAGGCAACTTAATTGCAGACCTATTACTGAAAGTCGCTGATCCTCGTATCCGTCTCGAAAATTTGAACTAGTTCAACAATTTTGGATTTGAGATTTTGGATTTTGGATTGGAGATTGCTATTATCTCCTTCACTCTCTTACTCCCTCACTCCCTCACTCCTCCACTCCTCCACTCTTCCACTCTTCCCCTACACTATGTTTACTGAAGTTTACTACCTAGTGCGATCTCCAGCAGATGGTCGGCATTTAACAGCACATCCTAAAGAGGAAGGGAAAGGCTATCTGTTGTTATTTCGCGAACATTTTGATGCTTTAAGTTATTTAAATACCCATGCTGGAGAATTAGCAAATCGCTTGGCCGTGGAGTCTATTCCCGGTTCTCAGCTAGAGGGATTGCTGCAACGATGGGGTTTCGCTGGCATAGGTATTGTTACTGATCCACTATTGCCGAAAATTGAATTTTTGAAACATAGTGGTAGGTAGAAGCTGATTCTATTTTTTCCACGTTTCCGAAAATAATGGGTCTAAATCCTCGCCCTTGTAGGGCGAATTTTTGCCATAATTGCTTATGGTGAAATTAAATTGTCTCAGGTAAAATATCCACCGATACAGGACAACCCATGTAGGTGGAACACGACAGTTCGGGAAACAATAAAGATAACTCGGTGGTGAATACGAGTGTAAGCATAGCTGGCGAAATCAACAAAGTAGCAACCCCCAGAAGTGAAAGTTTTTCAATTTTCTCATCAAACCGAAGGTATCGTGGGGCGCACCATAACTCTAGGCCGAATATCTTAGTACGCCTCTGGAGATGCGACCCTCTGGGATTATCTAAGTTAAGCTTACTAATTGGTTCTATTGAACGGTTAGACAGTTTAAGTATTGCTTGCAAGAGATAGATGATTTAAAGGTCTGTCTAAGAAGGAGGAAACCTAAATAGGGTCTGCTGAATAACTAAAAAATATTGATTTATCAATGCTTTGAGGCTATTTTATTGGGGAAGGGCGCACAAGGAAATTAGGATTTTAGGTTTAAAATCCTTGCATCTGTTATTTTTGATGGCAAAAAGAATAGAAATAAAGAGGCTGGAAATACTCCCTACTCCCTACCTCCACCAAAAGACTTTTTCAGCAAGCCCTAAATAGTGATATTTAGAATCTCCGCTCCTTTAGAACGGAGAGAACGTCAACCAAACACACTATTCACAACAAGCGATGCTCCCTAGGGAATATCGCTTTAAATTTCTTCGATTGACTTGCAAAATGAAAAGCACCCATACCCTAAAAATCTGCAAACTTATCCGTCGCCTCAATTAAAGCACTCAAAATACCCGGTTCACTCATAGAATGTCCTGCATCTGGAACCACTATTAATTCTGCTTCTTGCCAAGCTTGATGCAATTCCCAAGCTGATATCATTGGACAGACAACATCATATCTACCCTGGACAATAACAGTAGGAATATGACGAATTTTTGCCACATTTTTGATTAATTGGTCTTCTGCTGACAAGAAACCTTGATTGACGAAATAATGACACTCAATTCTGGCAAAAGCTGTAGCAAATTCACTATCCCCAAAACTTTGCATTAATTCGACATTGGGAAATAGTTTACTAGTGCTTGCTTCCCAAATAGACCAGGCACGGGCAGCTTCTAACCTGACTGCTAAATCTTCACTTGTCAAGCGTTTGTAATAAGCACTTAACATATCGTGTCTTTCTGCAACAGGTATGGGTTGAATATATTTCTCCCAAGCATCGGGAAAAATATTACTAGCACCTTCTTGATAAAACCATTGCAATTCTTTTTGTCGTAGCATGAAAATACCCCGGAGGATTAGTCCGGCGCAACATTCGGGGTGAGTTTGACTATAAGCCAATGACAAAGTGCTTCCCCAACTTCCCCCAAAAACAACCCACTTATCTATACCTAAATGCGATCGCAGTTTTTCAATGTCTTTGACCAAATCCCAGGTTGTATTTTCTCGTAATTCAGCATGGGGAGTACTTTTACCACAACCCCGTTGATCGAACATGATTAACCGCCATTTATCTGGGTGGAAATATTGGCGATACACAGAGGGACAACCACCACCTGGTCCTCCGTGGAGTAATACTATGGGTTTACCTGCGGGGTTTCCTGACTCTTCAAAATGAATAGTATGAAGATCGGATACTTGTAATTTACCTTGTTTATAAGCTTCTCTGGATGGGTAAAGTTGGCGCATTCTGCATCTATTAACTATGTTTATTGTTTAATTTTAGGATCAATCATGGGGTTCCCCTAAGATGGCGCTATACGCAAGTAATAAGTAATAAGTTTACTATTCATAGGTTTGGGCTTTTAACAATGTCCTAACGTAATTGCGTAGTGCTATACCATTGGGAATTTGAGATTTTGGCATAAGTATCAAAATTTAAAAAGAGAGAGTTGATCAATCTTTTCTGAATAGAAAAATGCCTTAAGTTAAGTTCAGCCTGGAGCACGATGTCAAATAAGTCAATAAAATGTAAGACTAGATGCTAATCCAATTATGAAATCTGCTGAGCAATTTTGGCTATAAAAAATCTAAACAATAACCTCATTTCCAAACAAGAAAAGACATTGGCTCCTGGCTATCAATTTAGCTGGTTTGATTGGTTCTGCTTGTGGTACCCTCCAGGCTGGCTAATTTTATTCAATCGTCATTGGCAACATTATCATACCGATCCAGATGGCTGGAATTGGTTAGAGTATGGGTTATTTTTGCTTCCTGAAGGCTTTTATATAGCATTATTGGTGCGCTGGTTACGTTTTAGTTTTGCATCGCTCCTGAGGCGACTATTTTGGAAAACATCACCACCTAAAAATCACAATAAGTTTGACCCCAATTATCAACAAGCTTTTCACCAAGAAATTCTCAAACCTATTGTGGAATATTATTTTCAAGCAGAGTTACAACAAATTGAAAATTTACCAAATTCAGAACCCTTAATTGTGGTTATGAACCATGCAGGAATGTGTTTTCCCTGGGATTTTCTCACCTTGGGATACTTATTAACTAAAACACGGAATTGGGTAGTACAGCCTGTAGCTGGTTTATCTTTATTTGACCATCCTTGGGTAACTTGGTGGCTACCTTCTGGATGGTCACAAGTTTTAGGGGCTGTGAAAGCGGAAATTAATGATTTTACCCATGCAATGGAAAAACGCAAAATTATTCTTTATGCACCGGAAGGTTTACGGGGACCACGGAAAGGTTGGAAAAAACGCTATCAATTACCAACCTTTGATGGTAGCTTTATGCAATTAAGTCAACGCAATCAAATCCCAATTCTGCCTGTTATTTGCATTGGTAATGAAAATTTACATCCTTGGACTATAAATGTGAAAAAATTACAGAAACTCTTTAGCTTACCTTTTTTACCTGTATCACCTTTAATGCCAATATTTTTACTTTTCCCTTCTATGGGCATTTGGGCAATGAAATCCCATTTACGTTACCATATTCAACCATTGATTCAAACACAATCCCATCCCCAATTACCTAACAGTCGAACTCAGGCTTATCAAGCAGCACAAATGTTAAAAGTCGCTATGCAATCTCAGCTTGATAACTTATTGCAAAAATAGTTAAGTAACACCAAAAAATAAATTACCAAATTCCTGGTCTTGAACTACTTGCTTCACTCCTCTTGTTTCTCTACATTCCAAGTGGTTAATTATTTTTTTATTTGGAAGTCCCTCATACATCTAGTTGGGCGAAATAATCTTTTTCAGTTATCCTTGTATTTAAGATTGTTAAAATAAACAAGTTATATGCGCCATTAAAAATAAAGGATTGCAAACTATAGTCAATAATCATTGAGTAGAGTGTAAATATATTGAGATTTTAAGATTATTCAGATTCTTGGCATTACAGTATAGACATCTCATCAATATTGAATATAACAATGGGAGTCATAAAGAATATGGATATCTCTAAGTTAATTGCCAAAATCACCCAGTATATTACTGAAGCTGCTATGCGGATTTTTGGGCCTGATGATGATGAATATCCCTCTACTGGAGTACAACCATTTACAGGCGAGCCTTATAACGAAAAGACAGCAGATTCTTGGTAATCAAAAAATTAAAAATTGAGTTATGGCTATAGCTATGTAAGTTGGGATGACCCACTACTCCTCTTAATATACAAGGTTGGGTTGAGGAGCGAAACTCAACATTATCAATCCTTTTTTAGGTCACTCTTCGAGAAGCCGCTCTGCGTTTAGACTTCATTCCAACGCCACTTGCTATAACCCGGGGAACCCGCGCAAAGCAGCAGTTCCCCAACCTACCATTGTTCTAACTGAACTACATTGAGCTATAGATGGAATCCTTAGAGGTGGATACTTTGTTGTACGATCCACCTTATTTTATTTAAATTCATAAATGTATCGATATTAAGCTATATAGCGAATGGAATAAGCTATAATATTTATACTGAATCGATAGTATTTTTTATTACGATTGCTAATCGATTAACAATTTCCGGTAGCAAAATGGGCTAGCTCTTGTATACAGCTAATATGTGGTCGATAACACGAGAATTTACTGTTTTTTTAAGTAACCATTGATTGCAGTAGTTTTATTTTATACTTCTAATGCTTGGCTAGAAAGTTTGCCAAAATATAAAATATCAGATATATTTATTTCATATATTATAAATGTAAATATACTTAGTTCTTAATAAAAATTTTTGCTGATTATCCCAAGGACTGCCCATGCTGAAGCTTAAAACAGCTATTTTGGAAATCTAACCACAATAAATAAGTGAAAGTAATACCTGTATCTTATTGCTGATATTACTTACGAGAAGAGACTAATTTTAGTAGATAAATTCTTAGTTATTCAATGTCTATTTAATTACATTGTGATTGCATTTAGACAAAATTGTATTAAAGTATACTCAGTATATTTAAAAAGCAAATGTATTTTACTTTTTAGTAACATTTTTTTAATTTTTCCAAATATAATGTAACATCCTGTAAATCCTTCTTTGCCAAAGGTTTCGTGGATGCATTACTATTTTTATTTTTCTAAAGTTACTAACATCTACGATAAAACCCCGATCCACTTGATCAAAAAATCATGCTAGTCTGTTGCAGTCATCAATAAAAAGTGAAAGCGGAACGAGTTCAGGTTATGAATTGAGTTTCAGTAAAACTGATACATAATTTCAAAAACATTAAAACTAAAGTTCTTCAGTCGCTTAATAAATCGGACGCATGAATCAAAAAAAATTGTGGATCACTGTCGCTTTGTCTACGGCTGTTTTGGGTATACCCTCAACTGTTAACGCACAAACGACCGGAGGAAAGGTAGACTCTTCTCCATCTTTACCCAGTGGTGATGTGGTTAAGGTGGGAGAGTTCCAATCCCCAGCAGCGACACTTTTCCAAAAAAATGTAATTACAAAAGTTCATACTCACAACCTGGAAGGTCGTCAGGCTGCAACTTTATTTGTCCATAATATTCCCGTAATTACCTTTCTTGGCTCTGAATCAGCTGCTAGTGCTGAAACAAAATTAGGAACCATAGGTAAATTTAACAGCGCAGATTTGTTGGCTTTGAAAAATAACAAATCTATAAAAATAGCTGGAAATGGAAATATCAAGGGCATTATTAATCAAGACTTATCCACTAGTAACGACCCTGTAAGCAGAGCTGGTGCATTAGCCGCCAAACTAGACCAGCTAGCTAAGACCGGAGTGGATGCAAGCAAGATTAATGTTAGTTGGAAAGGAAACACTAATAAAAGTGTATCTCCTGAGAATGCTTTATCTGAAGCATATGTAATTAAAGTTAATGATGCAGAACTGGTAGAGATAAACGATAACACAAGACTACCAGATACAACCAAAGACTTAGGGCAAGATGCTTTGCAAGCGACTAATCGTTTGCGGAGATTAATAGGCAAGGCATCACCTTTAAAGGAGATTGCCAATTTACCAGATGTTTCTAATTTAACACCAGATTCCTCGGAACAAATTCTGATTGCTCACCATACAACGGGGTACAGAAGAAGGCGGCGGCGTAGTTTGAGAAGCAGAGTCGGTGGTATCTTTAGAGGTCTAGCTTCTTTCTACGGTTATGATGGCTCCAGTAATAAAACAGCTTCTGGAGAGAGATTTCACCCAGAAAAAATGACAGCTGCCCATCGCAGTTTGCCTTTTGGTACAAAAGTTCGGGTTACGAATCCTAGTAATGGTCGTTCGGTTGTAGTGCGTATTAATGATCGCGGTCCATTTATTCGCGGTAGGGTAATTGACCTCTCTTATGGTGCGGCGCGGGTATTAGGAATTATTCGCAGAGGAGTTGCACCGGTGAAAATTAAGGTTTTGGGTAGGTAACAATGAAGCTCTGGGGACAAAAGAAAACAATCAAACGTAAAACTTTATAATTGATTCTGGATCTTTTGCCAACAAGCCTCAACGGGCATTTATATATCCTATCTTTGATCACAATTCCCCTAAAAATCTAGCCTCTTCCTTAAATTTCGGATATAAATTAACGGGGGAAAGCTAGATTAAGACTAGGGGTATTTTTGTGCGCCTGCTGACAACTATTGCAGCTTTGCGCTGCTATTTGGCTAAACGCCGTTTAGAAGCTGATATTTTCGGATTGGAACAGCTGAATGCTTGGGATGGGATTGATTGGTCTTGTACTGTTGTGGGTTTAGTTCCCACTATGGGAGCTTTGCATAGGGGACATTTAAGTCTAATTGAAAGAGCACGGCAAGAAAATCATACAGTGATTGTCAGCATTTTTGTTAATCCTCTGCAATTTGGGCCAAATGAGGATTATCAACGTTATCCCCGCATTTTAGAGCAAGATTGTCAACTATGTGAACAAGCTGGAGTAGATGCGATTTTTGCACCGACTCCGGAAGAAATAGGAATACCTCTGAAAAGTTTAGAAATATCTCCGGTTACACAAGTTATCCCACCATCTGTTATGATATCTGGCTTGTGTGGTCATTCTCGGCTAGGTCACTTTCAGGGTGTGGCTACGATTGTGACCAAGCTTTTTAACTTGGTACAGCCAGATCGAGCTTATTTCGGTCAAAAAGATGGTCAGCAACTAGCAATTATTAAAAAGTTAGTGGCTGATTTGAGTTTGCAGTTAGAGATTGTTGCTTGTCCAACGGTGCGAGAACCATCCGGTTTAGCCTTGAGTTCCCGCAATCAGTATTTGACAGCAACTCAAGTACTGCAAGCAGCCGGGTTGTATGGTGGCTTGCAGCAAGCTGAAGTTACATTTCGCTCGGGTGTGCGCGATGCTAGCACCCTGATTGCTGTGGTGCAAACAGCTGTAGCACAAATTAGCAGTTTATCCGTGGAATATATTGAATTGGTTGAACCGAATACGTTAATGCCTATAGATACAGTTAAGGAAGAAGGAATGCTAGCGATCGCCGCTCGTCTTGGTGATACTCGTTTGATTGACAATACCATCTTGCGCGATCGCCAACCCATTATTGCTATTGATGGACCTGCTGGAGCAGGAAAATCTACTGTTGCTCGTCAAGTTGCAGCTAAATTAGGATTAGTATATTTAGATACGGGGGCAATGTATCGAGCTGTAACTTGGCTAGTACTGCAACAGAAAATTTCCGATAATGATGATTGTGCGATCGCAGAATTAGTTAGTCGGTGTGTCATTCAACTAGCTCCTAGCCAGGATAACAAATATCCGGTGCAGGTGTGGATTAATGGTCATCATGTCACCCAAGAGATTCGTTCCGTTGAGGTGACATCCAAAGTATCAGCGATCGCTGCCCAAAAGGCTGTGCGCCAAGCATTAGTAAAACAGCAACAAAGTTGGGGTAAAAAGGGTGGTTTGGTTGCGGAAGGAAGGGACATTGGCACCCATGTTTTCCCGGATGCAGAAGTAAAAATATTTCTCACAGCCTCCGTGGAGGAACGAGCCCGTCGCCGCCAACAAGACTTTCAAAAGCAAGGTCAACCAGAAGTATCTTTGGAACAATTAGAAAAAGATATTGCTGAACGGGACTGGAAAGACAGTACTCGCAAAGTTTCTCCCTTGCAAAAAGCCACTGATGCAATTGAGATTAACACTGATGGATTAGATATACCTGGGGTGACAGAATTAATTATTCACCATTCTCAACAGCTTTTATCTCATCTGTAAAACGGAATGATGGTTGTGAGTTACTTCTATTATCGAGTAGTCTCACAATCAATTATGTTAAGTGATTTACTTTTGGCTTGCTTGGTAACACGAATAGCACTAAACTATATGGGGTAGGGGGGGATATTGCTTAAATCAGTGAGCAGTGAACAGTGAATAGTTATCAAGCTTATGGTGGGGGATGAGCGATCCGCCACCAACACTTTCCAACAATTGGTGGGGGACTTAAACCCAGGTGATACAAGCTGATAACTGGTAACTGATAACTAATAACTGTTAAATAGCCTTTCCTGATCCGTGGTTTCTAAGTATTTTTCATACATCTTCAAGATGAGTAAATCCGTAAATACCATGTTCAATAAAATTGCTACCAAGCTCCAAGACTGGTTTCCAGCACCAGAGGTACACGCTCATTGTGATGGTCCTTGTGGTGTTTACGACCCTGCATCTGCCAGAATTACGGCTGAAGCAGTATATTCCATGACTAAAAAAATTCTGGAGTTGGAAGTTCCTGCTGCTAGTGATGCAAAAGCAACAATTGCTTATCAAAATACATTATCTCGCTACATTGCTATTAAGGAAGAACAAGCTCAAAAAACTAAAGAAGATATATTAATTCTTTGGACTGATTACTTTAAACCAGTACACTTGGATGCATATCCTGACTTACACACTACTTTTTGGCAGGCTGCAAAATTATGTTCTGCTTGTAAAGTAGAAGTAAGCTTACAACACGCCCAAGAACTCCTAGATGCGGTACAAAAAATCCACCAAATTTTCTGGGCTACTAAGAATCGAGATATCACTTGGTATAAAGCAAGTTAAACCTCATCTAACTTGAGAACTGTAGTTTTCGATCCATGAATTTGGGATTGCTTGCTTACGTCGCAATGACACATCCAAATAATCATCAACTCCAGGTTTCAAGATGGACGAGGTTTAGTATTATTTAACTAATCAATTCGGCTAGAGTTATTTCTGGAAAAAAGTTATGCTTGAGGAGATAGGCACTGGTAAGAAGTTATTACTATTACTTCTAGGTGTCAGGAGGAGACTGCGTATTACAGGTTCTTCCATGATTCCTCTATTACAGCCAGGAGAGGAAATATTATTTAATCCTCAAGCTTATCAACAAAAATTTCCACAAGAGGATGATATTGTTGTTGCACAACATCCGTTCCAAAATCAAAAAATAGTTAAAAGAGTGGCTGTGGTACTTGAAGATGGGTCTTGTTTTCTCATCGGAGATAACCCTTTAGCAAGTACCGATAGCCGTTCTTATGGTTTTGTGACTAAGGACAAAATTTTAGGTCAAGTAACTCATAAGTTTCCTTAGCCAATGGTCTTAAGTAATAAGTAATACTTGAGTCCGAAAATGGTTATAAATCCTCTTGATTCATGAAGACAAATAATTAAAATTAATCATTCTTTGAATTCTCTGGCTTGAGACAGGGTTTAAATTTATTACTTGTGAAAAATAGTGCCAGCTATTACTACACTAAATAATTGGGAATTGTTTATTGGTCACAAATTGAATTTTATGGATAGTACAGAGCTAGCACAATACATAGAAGCCACAGACGGAATCTCCAAGCCTTGGTTGTTAATCCAACTGCGGCTAAAAAAATTGGAAGAGCGGAAGATAAATCTTTCAACCCATGAATATATGCACGAGTTGGAAGATATTCACCAAGACTTGATGAATTTAGGAGAATGGTGGCGTGGGATGGAAGATAAAGTATTTTAATTGAAGTTCATGGATTACAAAGAAGCGGGAGTTGATGTCGAAGCTGGTAGAGCCTTTGTGGATAAAATTCGCAATTTGGTTCACAGCACTTTTCGCCCGGAAGTGATTGGGGGTTTAGGCGGTTTTGGTGGCTGCTTCCAATTACCAGGCGGTTACAAAGAACCAGTTCTGGTTTCTGGTACGGATGGTGTGGGTACTAAGCTCAAAATCGCCCAAATTCTCAATCGCCATGATACTATTGGGATTGATTTAGTGGCAATGTGTGTGAATGATGTGTTGACATCTGGGGCAGAACCACTGTTTTTTTTAGATTATTTGGCAACTGGGAAGTTAGAAAAAGAACAATTGGCGGATGTGGTTGCTGGTGTAGCTGATGGCTGCAAGCAAGCTGGTTGTGCGCTGCTGGGTGGAGAAACCGCAGAAATGCCAGGGTTCTACCAGGTTGGTGAATATGACTTGGCTGGCTTTTGTGTGGGGATTGTCGAAAAAAGTCAAATGTTAGATGGTTCTCAGGTACAAGTAGGAGATGTTGCGATCGCTCTTCCTAGTTCTGGGGTACATAGTAATGGCTATAGCTTAGTCAGAAAAATCATAGCTGATCAAGAATGGCAGTGGAGCGATAGCCCAACAATATTTAATGATCAAACTTTAGGAGAAACTTTTCTCATACCCACCCGTATATATGTAAAACCGATTCTCGCTGCACGACAAACAGGGTTAGAAATTCATGGTATGGCTCATATTACAGGAGGTGGATTACCGGAAAATCTACCCAGATGTTTGGGAGTAGGACAAGCAATTGAGATTAATCCCCAAACACTACCAACCCCTTCTGTATTTCAGTGGTTGGCGGAAAATGGTGGAGTTAGTCCCCAAGCTATGTACAACACCTTTAATATGGGGATTGGATTTGTATTACTAATACCACCCCAACAAGCAGAACAAGCAATTAGTTTCTTCCACAATCAGCATATATCAGCTTGGGCGATCGGCAAAGTGGTTCATGGTACAGAGAAAATTTCAGGCATACCACATTAAACAACTATTTGCAAGCAGTAATCAGAAAATAGATATAAATACCTATTATATCACCTCTAATTCAAAAAAATATTGTTCTGATTAGAAATTTTTCATACCATATCCCAAAGAATTTGCTAACCTATTCTTAACATATTGAAAAATATTACCAAGGAAGACTAATCAACAAATTATCGTCTTGATAGTAAATTCCGGGTTGAGAATGTTTACTCTTGGAGTCCTAATAAACACCAAACAAATTTTAGAGGGGGTTATGGTTGTAAATTTTGCCCAGACTACTACTGCTTCCAGTAGGGATTTAAAACAAGTATTTGAGAATATTGATGCTGTAAGCTGTCCTAGGTGCTTTAATTTTCATATGCACACCGTTTACTCTGATGGTAAATTGGAGCCGAGTCAAGTAATGGAGCAAGCTATGCTTATTGGTTTGCAGGGATTAGCCATTACCGATCATCATAGTGTTGGTGGATACTATAGGGCTCAGTCTTGGTTAAAAGAATGGAAGTCTAGTCATCCTGGTGTAGATACTCCTCAATTATGGAGCGGCGTAGAAATTAATGCCAATATTTTAGATGTAGAGGTTCATATTTTGGGCTATGCATTTGATCCTGAGAATTTCTCCATGCAGCCCTATCTACAAAGAAAGATTACTTCCGGAAAAGCATATCAAGCACCTAATATAATTGATGCTATTCATGAAGCTGGTGGAGTTGCCATTCTGGCTCACCCAGCCCGGTATCGTAAATCCCATTTTGACTTAATTCCAGCAGCAAAAGCAATGGGTATTGATGGTGTAGAAGCTTTCTATGCCTATAAGAATCCTAAACCTTGGGCACCAAGTTCTATAGAATCGCAACAAATGCAAGAATTAGCAGATAAATACAATCTTTATTGTACTTGTGGGACTGATACTCATGGTTATAGTTTATTACAGCGATTGTAAACATAGAATTTCGCTTAATTACTGTTATTACATTTCAGAATTATCTTTTTGGTCATCTACATCACCAATTATTTGCAGTTCATAATAGATTGAAAAATAGATAAAACTGCAAAAGGTTATTGAAAAATAACTCTATCCCCAAAAATTAGGAATTATATAGTTAACCCATTTGACTGCAATCAAATATTGCATATGGATGTTAACTACCAATCAGAGAATTCATATCCTAGACAAAAGGTTTTCAATCATTCACAGCGTTTTATAGAAGGTTGGTATTGGGCAATACCTTCGCGAATGCTCAAGAAAGGAGAGATAAAAACTGTAGAAATTGTAGGCAGAGAACTAATAATTTACCGCAGTACAGATGGACAATTAATATGTTGTGATGCCTACTGTCCTCATCTGGGCGCTCATTTGCATCAAGGCATTGTAGAAGATAGTAGCATTCGTTGTTCTTCCCATGGCTGGAAGTTTAATGCCGAGGGTATTTGTATAGAAATTCCTTGTTTGGACGAACCATTACCATTAAAGATTAAAACTTGGCCTATTGACGAAAAATATGGAATAATTTGGATTTGGACTGGTAAAATTGCCCAACAGCCCTTACCTTATGTTCCAGAGTTAGAGCTTCAAGCATGTGCCAGTAGTTTGGGAAAAAGTTTTGTCAAAAATTGTCATCCCAATGTAGTCATGATTAATGCTATTGATGTTCATCATTTTAATACAGTTAATCCTTGGTCACGGGAGATTTTATTTGACAAACAAGAACTCAACTACAATGCAATTAAATTTGATCGAACCATACAACCTGGTGAGGGCTTTTGGTGGATTAATTGGATACGCTGGTTTTGTAAACATAATATTCATTACAGTATTTGTTACTGGTATGGCTGCATCGGTATAGTTACTATTGGACCCGATTTTTTACATTTACATATTATGTTTGCCCTGCGTTTATTAGAGGGTAAAAAAGCTGATATTCAACCAATTTTTATTACAAAAAAATACTCTGGTATATTTGGCTCTATTGTTAACAAATTGATTCTGTTACTGACTAAATTTTTGAGTATATTTTTAATCAAAGGAAAGCGGCGGATTTTGCGTCAAATTTCCTTTAATTTTCAAACTCCAACCAGAGCAGATTTATCTGTTATTCAATTTGTACAACACATTAATAAACAAAAAGCACTCAACTGGAGAACTTGGCAAGAACCCATACCACCACCCCCTCCAACTGGAGCCAATAATAGGGATGTTTTAACTAATGATTAAATTGGGTAATTTTGTCAGTTGAAGCACCAAACCTATGAACAATAAGGTGGGCACTGCCCACCCTACCAAATATGTTTCTTG
>NZ_FYBH01000030.1 GCF_900185595.1 Calothrix rhizosoleniae SC01 | reverse complement strand
TTTGTTATAGGATGCAAGCGCTTGTTCATATTTTCTTAAATTACCTAAGGCAATACCCCTGTAGTACCAAGCTTCGTGGTCTTCAGGTTTAATTTCAAGGGCTTCGTCATAGGATGCGATCGCTTGTTCATATTTTCTTAAAGCAAGTAGGACAGCACCCCGGTTATACCAAGCATTTTGGTGTTCGGGTTTAATTGCAAGGGCTTTGTCATATGATGCGATCGCACCTGCAAACTCACCAGCCATATACAGCCGATTACCTTCTTCCCACCATTTCTCAGCGTTTTCCCCGTCCAATTTAGAAACATCTCCCCCCTCTCTTCCTTTTAGATATTAACTCTTCCAGACATTAAACACGCAAACTGTCAATAAAAATTCACCCTCGTTCAATTAGTATTATTTTAGACTAAGTTTATCTACTTGTATTCGATGAGTTGCTACCATGTGGGAATATTTATTTAGAAGTCGGGAATCTAAATATGTTTGCCAGAATCAAACGAATATTAAGACAGTTCTTTCGCAAATCCAGGACAATCAGAAATGAGCCCTTAAATAAGGTAAGTTTGATTGTCATTATTTTGATTGATATCTTTATCCTGATCAACGTTTTTACTGGACTAGATGATATTAGTAGATGGTATATCAGTCCTTATCAAGCTTATCCATGTTATTCCGAATGGCAAAGTTACCGTACACAAACCAATCAGGATAAAGACTATACAATTATCAAAGCTTCATTAACTTACAACCGAAATAATCAATTCAAGGAAGAACAAAGATATCAACAAGTAGAATCAAACCATTTAGGTAAAGTTTCTCCAGTTTGTCTAAATTATGCACAATCCAAAGACAAAATCAACAACACCAAAAATCAGCAAATAGCAAAATTAATTGACCAAAAGCAAAGAAATATAAGTAATTTTCAACAAAAAAATAGAACTATTCGCGCTCAATATGATTCCACGCTCTTAGAAAAAATTGCTGGACAGCCGAGCCAACAATCAATTAATCAAGTTAGTGCAGCAAAAGCCAAACTTGAGTTAGATAAAAATAATCGTAATATTGCTGCCATAAAAAAAGAAATATCTAACCTGAAAACTGAACTAATTAACAAACCAGAAAGTATTAGTTATATCAACTTTCTGAAAGATATAAATCAATTCAATATAGTTGAGAAAGGTTATAAACAAGCATCTTTTTGGTATCCTAGCATCCAACTTGTTTTTCAATCTCTATTCCTCATTCCATTAATTGTTATTGCCCTATCAGCCCATAGATTCGCAGTAGGGAAAGGATACGGACTGATTGCCTTAATCAGCTGGCATTTACTAGTCATATTTTTTATCCCATTAATTATTAAAGTATTTGAATTTTTGCAATTTGGCGCAATTTTTGAATTTATCTTTAATATTATCCAAGCCCTATTTAGTGGATTACTTTTCCTTGTTAGCTACGTTTATATCTTACTAATTCCATTACTTGGCTTTGTCATTATTAAATTATTTCAAAAAATTGTCTTTAACCCTCAACTTCAAGCAACTAATCGATTCCAAAAATCACGCTGTCTCAAGTGCGCTAAGAAAATTCGCCATGATGATAATTACTGCCCTCATTGTGGTTATTATCAATACATTGAATGTCAAAACTGCCATAATCTTACCTATAAACACTTATCCTACTGTAAACATTGTGGACATGCTCAGAATATTGATAATGTGTAAAATATGTTTAAATCTGTTGTAAACTAACTTCCAATATTGGATTTGCTGTGACTTTTAGCAAATATATGGACTTTTGTTCCCTTCCCTACAATCCACCATTGTTTTTACGGAATGGTATAGCAATGACAGTCTATACCCATCGCTGGGCAAATCGTTACTGGGAACAAACCATTAATGAACCAGAACCAAACTTCCAACCCACCATCTTTAAAGGTGCCCAAGAGGTACCAATTTTTGGCCTAGTCGCCATACCAGAAAATGCCCATAGCACTATTGTTGCTACCTATGGAATTACTGGTGATTTAGAAACAGAATGGTTTTTGCAAATCCTAGGGCGCAAGGCATATGCTCAAGGATACGCCGTTGTTTTATTTGATTGGCGCGCCCACGGGAAAACAGCAGATTTATCACCAACATTAACCAGTGATGGTTTATACGAAGGTGAAGACTATGTGCGTATTGCTGCGACGGCTAAATCGATGGGATGTCCCAGCAAATTTTGGTTTGTTGGTTCTTCTTTGGGAGGACAATTAGCCTTATGGGGAATTAAAGCAGCCCAAGAATTAACCAGGGATAATAACGAATTGGGTTTACAAGACAGTGATATTGGTGGTGCGACGGTAATTTGTCCTAGTTTAGATTCTAACCGTTCCCTATCGTACTTAGTTAAACACCCTGTAGGAAAATATTTAGAGAAAGGAATCGCGAATAAATTAAAAGAATTAGCATGGCGCATCCATGATGCACACCCTGGGGTTTTCGATGCTCAAGCCATTGAAAGGGCAAATAGTATCTGGAGTTTTGATCATGAATTAGTCATAGAAAAATTGGGTTTCCCCTCTGTGGAGGCTTATTATGAAGCCAGTAGTGCTTTATATTTATTACCAAACTTGAGAAAACCAATCTTGATGATTTATGCTGCTGATGATCCTTTCTTTCACCCAGATATTGTCACTGACATGAAAATAGCCTGTCGAAACAATCCATTTATAGATTTATGGCTGACAAAACATGGGGGTCATGTGGGTTATTTTAGCAGCAAAAAATGCCAGGATCGAGTCGAAGATGCAGATCCTTGGTGGGCTTGGAATCGAGCCTTACAATGGTTGACAGCTCACAGATGAGTAATAATTAATAAGTAATAAGGAAACTTCCATAATTAAAAGAATTTAGAATTTAGAATTTAGAATTTAGAATTACGTTTTGCAACGGAGATTTTACCCCGACGCAAAACGCGCTGCTTTTAGAAGCAGGGGACTTTTACCCCTAAAGTTGGTTAAAATTACCAGGCGATTACAAATTTACTGTAGGGGCGCAAGGCTTGCGCCCTTGTCATTGGTAAAATTATTTTCAGAAACCACCTTAGTAGATTGTATCGCACTACCAAAGCACGTTAGGACATTTTTGAATGTTGAAACCCATGAACATTAAACTTATTACTTATTACTTATTACTTGCGCGTAGCGCTATACAACCGAACATTTGTCCAGCCGATCAAATTTCCTCTGGATCTATATTTAATTCTCTTAACTTAGCAGCTAATCTTTCAGCTTTCTCCTGAGCAATTTCCTTTTGCTGGCGTTCATATTCTTTCTGTTGGCGTTCCGACTCTGCTAATTCTGCAACTTCTTCTGGTGTGGGAACCAACTCATTTTCTGATGTAAAAAACCGTAACAAACCATCATAAATCCCCAAATATAATCCTAACTGTTGACTCCACAAATGTCCTTGATTATTAGGTTCTAAGAGTTGATATTGACCATCCACTAAATGAAATCCCACAAATTCTAAGGTATAAGGATCAAACCAAAAATAATCAGGAGTACGAAAAGTATCTTGGTAAATTTTTTTCTTTAATTCCCTATCTGTATTAGCTGTTGATTCCGAAAGAATTTCTAAAATTAAGTTTGGATATTTGCCATCTTCTTCCCAAACTACCCAACTTTTACGGAGTTTGCGTTCGGTATCTAATACCACAAAAAAATCTGGTCCCCGGAAGTCTTCTGATTTGCGTTGATGGGGGCTGTAATAGATAGTTAGATTACCAGCAGTATAGAAATCATTTCTATCTCGCCACAGCCATTTTAGACATTTAAGTAAGAGCATTATCTGCTCTAGATGCAACTCTGTTTCCAAGGGAGGCTCATCACTATATAAATCACCAGGAGGAAATATAACATCTTCCGTGATGTCTTGGGGACTGCCTAATTCTTTCGCTAGGGACATGGCTGCGGGTAATATGATTTTGGATTTTGAAAAATAGATAATCCGTTATCCGTTGTTTATTTTGGATTGTGAAAGATCTACTGTAGAAGCTTTTTCAACTTCCATTTATCCCAATCATTATTTACCAACGGATGATTTAGATTTACCAACGGATGGTTTGGTTTTACCAACACAAATTGGTATCAGACGGTTATCTGCATATAGGTTTATTGTAGTCCCAAGAATTGTATTCAGGATACATTGTGATTGAAACTGACAAAAATGATCTAAGGCAACCAAACATCAGGCAAAATAGATTTACCCAATTGACGCAATGTTTTATTAATTGTCCTCCCTACTTGGATATGTGGCTCATCTGCTTCCACAGGTAACACATTCGCCGATTTACCTCCTCCCAAATAGTCAACCGCCAAATTAGCAGCCTCCAAACCAGTTACATAAGCCTTTTCCTGAGCCCAAGAACCGTGACGGTTAGCTATCCAATCCCCGCTCATAAATACATTCTCAAAGCTAGTTTGAGCGGGTAACATATGCTGATAACTACCAGGTGCAAAATGTGTGACTGCTTGGGGAAGACGAATTACACTGCTGTCAATTATCTCTGCATTCCCAAATCCCGGCACACAGGTAGCTAAGTCTTTTTTAACCTTTGCAACTATCGCTTCATTATCTAAGGGGATTAACTGATTGGCATGGTAAAAATCCGCCTCAATTACTGTCCCTGACTCATGGCGATATTCATCATGTAAGGTATTCAAATCAAAGAAAGTCCAGCCTGTGGTGTTATCAAAACCAAAACAGGCATTAGAAGGAAGAGGAACATCAATTTTACGATCAAACCATAACCGGGTAGCTAAAGCATCGATCGCTCCCAGATTATTCACATTACAGAATTCCTGGCGGCTTTGCAAACTAGGGGAATTAGCAATAATTTTTTTCATCCCCGTAATCCCCACAGCAAAAATCACCGCATCAGTATCAAAAATGCTATCCCCACACACAACACCCGTGACTCGATTCTGACTATTGGTAATGACATCCGTCACCCGTTGATTAGCTAAAACCTTACCCCCTACTTTTTCTATCCTTTCCACCCAAGGACTGAATATCTTTTCTCCCACGGTTCCGCGACACCACACTACATCAAAATCAGGTTGGTGTGCCAGGATGAAATAGTAAAGCATTCCCAAGGTAGCAGCAGCAGAACACTGTTCTCCAGGGGCAAATAAACCCACTAATAACATGGGTTCAAAAGCTTCTTTATACAATCTGGCAGACACACCGAAGGTTTTAAATAATTCCCTGGCAGTGAGATAATCATAACGTCGCCAAGCATCATCAGAATTATCAAAGTCAAGCAGGGAGTATAGTAAAGGTAAAGCACTCAGGCGATCGCTTAACGGTAAACGCTGAAACTTTGTGTAAATAAAAGTACCTAAAGGAGTAGGTAATTGGGGCAAATTTTGAAAAATCGGCGATTCTACTTCCAAACCTACAGGAGAATATTGAGATGAGCGCGTCCAAGTGGTAAAAGGACTAATACCTAATTCGTTAATCAGAGCAAAAATATTTCTGTAAGGATACCAAAAGCCATGAATTCCAGCTTCCACCGAACGTCCTCCAGATGCCTTCCAGCCTGCAACCAGTCCACCAGGGTAGGAACCAGCTTCCAGTAGGCTCACATCATAGCCTTGTTTGGCTAAATGGTAGGTTGCACCTAAACCAGCCCAACCAGCACCCACAACTACCACTTTTTTGCCTTGTGACTCTCCTGACATTGTTACTTCCTGTATTATTTTGGTTTCTATTACAAAATGTAAAGCATTTATTCCTATTATTTCCAGGAAGCAGCCAGAATAATCGTAGTATTGCCCAGGTAATGGTAATTTAAAATAATTTATACTGAAAAAAAATCATAAAAGTGTGCAATATTTACTACCAATAGAGGTGAAAAGAGATTGTCATTTCATCCTGAATTTTGCCGTAATGAGAGTGAAGTTGAAAGCAAATTCATCGTTCAATATTTGTTACCCCAGTTAGGATATACACCAGATACTTGGCATCAAGAAGTAAGCTTTGGCAAAATTCGTCTGGATTTCCTGGCTTTTGCGGTGCAAACCATGCCTTTCGTTTTAGATGCGAGTTCACCGTTGAGCGTGGTGATGGAAGCCAAGCACCCAAAGCAAAATTTGAATAAACATATTCATAGATTGAGGCAGTATTTAACCAGTTTAAATGTTGAGTATGGTTTACTGACAAATGGGAAGGAAGTTAGGATTTATAAAACATATAATAATGATATTAAATTAGTGTTTCAATGCTTGGGGAAAGAGATAGATGCCAAAATAGATGAAATCAAAAAATTAATCGGTAGAGATAAGCTCAAAGATAATCCAAGCATCAAAGAAGCAGGAGTTTTAAATTCTCAATATCCAACTCAATCAGTATCTCCAGAGATTTCTAAAACCAAGGGAAAACATATAATGAAAATCATTGCAGTCTACCATAACAAAGGTGGTGTTGGTAAAACGACAACCGTAGTTAATTTAGCCGCAGCTATTAGTAAAAGAGGGAAAAAAGTTTTAGTTATTGACTTGGATAGTCAAGCTAATACCACATTTGCTACTGGTTTAGTTAAATTTGATGATGAAGAGTTTGATGATATCAGGGAATATAATATTCTGAATGTGTTAAAGTCAGAGGAATTTTATTCTATTTCCGAAGTAGCAAGAAAGTCTAATTTTTGCAACCCAGAAATTGATGTGATTCCTTCCCACATCGATTTAATGAATGGTGAAATAGAGTTAAATGCTTTAGAGTATACCCGATTCATACTAATTGAAAAATTGGAAGAAGTCCAGGAAGAATATGATGTGGTTCTTCTTGATACTCCACCTTCCTTAAATTTGTATGCCAGAATTGCTTTGATAGCAGCAGATTATTTGATTATACCATCAGATTTAAAACCTTTTGCCAACCAAGGTCTAACAAACGTTAAAGATTTTGTTAAAGCTGTGAATGCTTTTAGAAAGCAGATGAGAAAAGAACCTCTGGAAATACTTGGTATAGTCCCCTGTAAAATATCTACCAATGCCAAATTTATAAATGCAACATTTAAAAATCGCATTCGCAAGGTTTATGAAAGATATGGTATTGATATTTTCAATACTGTAATTTATGAAAGAGATGATTTAGCTAAGTGTGCGGAAAAAACTTTAGAAGTTGGAAATATGGAAGTTGCTGATCCTATCTCTGTACTTGATTTTAAGCCTAATTCTCTCTCTGCACAAGAATTTGAATTACTAGCAAAAGAAGTATTGAAAAAAATAGGAATGGCTCAATGAAATTGTTGACTTCCCTGGTAGCAGTGAGGAAAATTACTTGTAATTCTCCTCGTTCCTTATTTATAGATGAAGAGCTTGAAGAAGCTGCTAAGTTAATTTTAGCAACTGAAGGAGTTATCAATCCCATAGTTGTTCGTCGAACTAGCTTAAAATCTTATGAAGTTATAGATGGAGCATTTGAATATTATGCTGCTGCTAGAGCTAGAGAAATAGAGCCGGAAAAAGGTGAAATGATTGGCGTATTTATCATTGAAGAAGATAATGAAGAATTATTAATACAGCAAGTTAAAGCCTTTAGAAAAGATAACTTAAATCCTGTCAACAAATCTATTATTACAGAAGAGGTTTTAAATAATTTTCTCAAAAATTTTGAATCGCGCTTTGACAAAATAGCTCATCAACTTCTGGAAGAGGCTACAGCAAAAGTTAAATTTGAATATGAAGTCAAGGATTTACAAAAGCAACTGAAAAATAAAATAGAAATATTAGAAATATTTAATAATTTAGACGCGTCTCAACTTGCGTCTAAATTAAAAATTACTGGCATCAAACAATTTAATCAAATATCAGACGCTGTCATCACAGAAAGAAAGAAGCATAAATTTAAATCTCTTAATGATGTCGTAAATAGGGTAAAAATCAAAAGAGGTCAAAAATCAATCACAGCTATTAGCAGTAAAAAAATGCTCGATATTGTTGATATTTGGTTAAATAATTCGTAATTTTATATCTGTCATAACAATTTTGGACTTCGTCGTCAGCGCTCAGTCGAACGATTTTGGATTGACTCCATGTCTAAAATTAGGGGCTTGAAATCATGAATCCTTACGCCTTGTGTTTATGCATAGCGGCACAATTGTAGTACTACGCATATAGGTTAAGAAATTGTTGAAGTACCAAACCTATGAACAGTAAACTTATAGCATTTCCTACTCTGGTGAAGTACACATCAAAACCTCACCCCGATAAAGCATAGCTTTATCGGGGTGAGGTTAATCCGCACCTCACTAGGCTGATAAACGCTATATTACTTATTACTTATTACTTATTACTTTCCTTCTCAATTTAGAGACTCCTCAACTTGATGCTGATTCCACAAAGTTCTATAAATTCCTGATTGTTGCAGCAATTCAATTTGCGTACCCACCTGAACAATTTTACCCTTGTCCATCACAAGAATCCGATCTGCTGTAGCTGCGGCTGAAAGTTGATGGGTAATAAAAATTACCGTCTTACGTTGCTTACCCCCAGATAAATTTCTGAGAATAGCCGTAGCGGTTTGATTGTCAACACTAGAAAGAGCATCATCTAGGATTAACACTGGAGCATCTATCAGCATAGCCCTAGCAAGGGATGTACGCTGCCTTTGTCCGCCAGAGAGGGTAATTCCTCGTTCTCCCACAATGGTGTCATATTGCTGGGAAAAATTGATGATTTCGGAGTGTATCTGTGACTGCTTAGCCACATCTTCTATTTCTAATTCTTCCCTAACTGGATCCCCGTAGCGAATATTATTTTTGATGGTGGTACTAAACAGAAAACTATCTTGAGGTACATAAGCGATCGCACCCCGCAAATCTGCTAAGGTAATTTCGGTAATATCTACCCCATCTAAAAATAGCTGTCCGGACTGGATATCTAGTAACCGTGGTAAAGCATTTGCCAAGGTTGATTTACCCGCACCAATGGATCCCACAATTGCCACAATTTCCCCTGGGTTAATGACGAAATTTATATCTTGTAGTGCAGGGGTGGCAGAATCGGGATAAGTATAACTGAGGTTTTTGGCTGTAATTTCCCCTTTGATTTGGGTAGGTGATAAAGAAATTGTATTCTCAGTGTCCTTAATTTTTGGTTGAGTACTGAGAATTACATCTATACGATCAATACTAACTTCCCCCCTCTGATATGCTGTAATGGTAAATCCTAACAGTGCCGTAGGAAATACCAAACGCTCCACAAAAATTAGGAGGGCGACAAAATCACCAATTGCGAGGGTTCCTCCAGCAATTTGGGCTCCTCCCAGCCAAATAATAATCAAAGAGCTAATATTAGCTAATCCTCCAACCAACGGGAACAAAGTATTACGGCTTTTAGCTAACTTGAGATTAGCCTGTAACAATTGTTGATTTTTGTGAGCAAATGCCCTTCGTTCATTCTCTTCCTGAGCATAAATTTTAATTAAGGCAATCCCACTAATATCCTCTTGGATGAGTTGACTAATATCAGAAATATTTTCCTGTACTTGTGATTGTTCATTACGTAGGCGATCGCTAAATAAATGTACTACAAAGAACATCAAGGGATATACTGCCAAAGATGTCAACGTTAAATCCGCACTAATGGAAAGCATCGCTGGTAATGTTAAACCATAGGCAAACAAAGTATTTGCCAAACTCAACACAGCAAAACCTAACAGCCTACGGATATTATCTACATCGCTAGTAGCTCTACTAATCAAATCGCCAGCAGGATGGGTGGCGAAATAAGCAGGTTCTAATTTGAGTAAATGTTGAAAAATTTGCTGCTTTAACTCAAACTCCACCTGTCTTCCCACACCAAAAATCCAGATTCGGGAAGCCATACGAATCAGCCACATGGCTGAAGTTAGCAAAATAATCGGTACGGCGTAGCTTAATACATCACCATAAGTAAAATTAGTTGATAATTTATCAACTGCCGAGCGAATTGATAAGGTTATATAAACACCTAATCCGTTGACAGTTAACAAAGCGATCACACCTAAGAGTGCTTCCCGCCAATGGGGGCGTAAATAACTAACGAGTTTAGCTAGCCGTCTTCTTGTTGCCATGCCAAGGTTTGTAGGGTTTCATGCTCCAGATAATGGGGAAAAATTTTTTCAACCAGCATAAAAATACAGGTTTTGCCAAACAGCCACATAAGTAGCCGTTTAGCAGATTGTTTTTGGTTGTTTCACCTGTTCACGAACGACCACGCAAGAAAAAGTACACTTGATTAAGATAACTGTCCCATACTCTGGTTGTTAATGCTAGGGTTTCGGCGTTGGGAACAAAGTCCTCCAGACGTAAACCCCTTCTGGCAATTCTTTGTGGACTTTGTAGCAAGTAAGGTTGAACCATCACATCTGATACCCCCAAATTGTTCAAATTTGAAGCTAGCAGAGTCCCTTGTTCCTGACTGAGGATAATTTGGTTATCCACCATTGCTACAGGTGAACGTACCAGAAAGTAGGCTACTGCTGGGGTACTTGCCAACAATAAAATTGTCAGCGCCGACGCAATCCAAAATCCTCCAGGTTTTTCAATTGCTCCGTCCTTTAATTTCTGAGCAGCAAAAATTAAAAATAATATAGATGCTCCCAAAGGTTTGAGTGGGAAAGAAATCACATTCCACAAGGAAACTACAGCAGGTTCCTGAGGAATAAAGAATGATAGAGCTAAGACAACGAATAAGACAACAACAATTAATCGCCCTACATAATTGCTAGAAGGATAAAACTTCTGGAACAAAGATAGAACGATGGTACCAATCAATAACCACAGTAGTACTCGACTTAACAGTACAAACATAGATTAACTCTCAAATCTCCTTGTGCGCTCAGCCTATAGTTTTTGGGCAGTTTATTTGAGCGCCAAAATGTAATTTTACTGTTACCTGACATCAAATTCCTCACACCCTAAACATAAAGACTACCGTCGTAGTGATTTTAGAGCAATTTTTCTCAAGTGGGTTGATATTTTTTGACATCCTCCCATGAGTTCTATCCGTGGGATTGTGGGAAAAAGAGCGTAGATAGCAGTTGAACCTGTCTTACATCTATTATCTCCACTGCTAAGAGCACCTTTTCCCCCCGCTTCTTTTGGCCAGATTTGCCCATATTCTATCATGGCGGATAAATCCGTCTTGAACTTTGCCCTAAACTCTGTAATTTTCCAGATCAGTAATTTCCCCAAAGTAAATTAATGTAATGAAGAGTCGTAATATCCCAAGGAAAAATTATGTCATCAGCAAAAACTACCATTTTGGTGACAGGGGGAGCCGGATATATTGGTTCCCACACAGTTCTAGCTCTTAAACAAGCTGGTTATGAAGTGATTGTACTGGATAATTTAGTCTATGGACATCAGGATTTGGTAGAACAAGTTTTACAGGTAGAACTGATTGTTGGTGATATAAGCGATCGCTCTTTGTTAGATAATTTATTTCAAACTCGTAATATTGCAGCAGTAATGCACTTTTCTGCCTATGCTTATGTGGGAGAATCCGTGAAGGAACCAGCTAAGTATTACAGAAACAATGTAGTAGCCACCCTTAACCTTTTAGAAGCAATGCAAGCTGCTGGTATTAATAAGTTTGTATTTTCTTCTACCTGTGCTACCTATGGCATACCAGAGATGGTTCCCATCCCAGAAAATCATCCCCAAAATCCCATTAATCCCTACGGCGCAACTAAATTAATGGTAGAGAGGATTCTGTCTGACTTTGATGTGGCATATGGTCTCAAATCTGTACGCTTTCGTTATTTTAACGCTGCTGGAGCCGATCCCCAAGGTCGCTTAGGGGAGCATCACAACCCGGAAACCCACTTAATTCCCTTAGTATTATTAACAGCTTTGGGTCAACGGGAATCTATCTCTATTTTTGGTACTGATTATGACACACATGATGGTACTTGTATCCGTGACTATATTCATGTCACTGACTTAGCAGATGCCCATGTTTTAGGACTGGAATACCTATTAAAAGGTGGAAATAGCGAGGTGTTTAACCTGGGCAATGGTCAAGGATTCTCAGTCAAAGAAGTGATTGAAACAGCCAAACAGGTCACAGGTAGGCAGATCAAAGTTATAGAATGCGATCGCCGCCCTGGTGATCCTCCAATATTAATTGGTAGTGCTAAAAAAGCTACGCAATTTCTAGGCTGGCAACCTCAGTATTATTCCTTGCAAGATATCATCAAACATGCATGGCAGTGGCATCAAAAACGACACCAATAGATCACGGATCACGAAGAGGCAGGGGGCAGGGAGCAGGGAGCAGGGGGAGAATTATCTGTAGTCAGGATTTAGAGGAATGGTATAAAACCCTATCCCTAGGAATAAGTCAAGAAGAGACGCGGAGACACGGAGACCCCGATGTGGTGGGGCTTGAACCGCCCACCAATCGGGAGCCATCAAATCGCAGATTTTGATGGGGGACTCAAACCCTTGGGGCTTACCGTCCCGGACACGGGGCTTGGGACACAGAACACTCCGCGTCCCCGTGTCCCCGCGTCATCCGGTTGAAGGGATATCCCATCACTTGTTTATATGCAACAGGATTGGATATTGAGAAGCGGTATTATAGTGCATCTGGTTTTCTCTGCGGATTCTTAACCTACAAATATATTCACGACGGAGAAGATAGAATGACTCAACTTTTTTCCTCTAGCACCTTGGCAATTATACCTACTACAGTCCCTTGGTATCCAAAGGTAGCTATGGTAATGATTATTGCTAATATTTTTGCTATATTTTTAGGCAAATTAGTGATTAAAAATCCTGTTGCTCAACCACCTTTACCAATGCCAATCATGTTTGGTGGTATGGGCTGGTCAGAATTATTAGCTACTATGAGTTTAGGACATATTTTAGGATTAGGAGCTATTTTAGGGCTAGCTAATATGGGCTATCTTTAACTCCATTCATCAAGATTGACTAATTTCTGCTAAAGATCTCAGTTAACATAAATTATTGTCGGGCGCAGTTATTGCGCCCTTTTCAGTAATTAGGTAAAACCTTGAGCGTAATCAAAATAGGGGCAATCATCTTTACATAATTTCTGAAGCAAGAGAATCACCCTCATCCATATTTCCTGTTTTAAATACGGAAAACTTATTATTTTTTTAACCATACGTTACACCAATTTACTGATCCCCGATCCAAGATATAGCTATGACAAAAGTTGCTTTTCAGGGAATCGAACAAATCAGGCGAATATTTCAGCCTCCAGTTAAATTTTTCCTGGGAAAGTTAGGGCGAAATCTGGTGAAGGAGTGATTTTTTATGCTTTGCGATCAATGTCAGCGCCAAAAAAACTGTTTACCTTTATTATTTTCTAAAAATAATCCACAGTTGCGGAAGATGCTGAAGAATTTAAAACGATGTGAGATGCGTAAAGTGAATAAGGTTAATTATCAAAATTCTATACTCAATAAGGTCTTAGTTATGCTCCTCAAAGTACATACTCCTCCAGCCTGAAACATCAGAACAGAGGGAAAATTTCCACCTTTGCTGCCTATTCTATTAAAAATGGTGGTGGAGCGATCTTACCTCAATCAATTACTGGGATAATTTTTAGACATCACGTTATATAAAAAAACGAACATAAAAATGAAAGTAGTTTATCCTCATAAATTCAACTCCATGAGTGCTCGGGATATCCTCAAAAAAGTCGTCGAGGAACGCGAACTTCACCTAGCCACCCTGAACCGCTATCGCTACAACGAACAGCGTAGTTGTAAAGACTTAACAGAAGTTATTGAACGGCTAAATGGTCAACCCCAAGCATTGGTAAAAGATTTATCTCGTCATGTCTCAGATGAAGCACGTCATGCAATGTGGCTGACAGATTTGCTCATAGATTTGGGTGCAGATATTGGTAAGCCACCGGGAGTTTCCTACATTGACGAATTTGAAAGGCTATTAGACCAAGAAGTGTACGATACACAAACAAACTTGGAAGATGGTATTATCAGTGCCCTAGTCGCAATTAATGTGACAGAAAAACGGGGCTGTGAGTATTTTGCTGCACATATTCACGCCCTGAAACAAGCTCCCCAAACGGAAGAAAATATTAAAATTAGACAAACTATTGAAAAGATTTTCCCCGAAGAAACTGGTCATGTGCGTTGGGGAAATGGTTGGTTAGCCCAAATTGCCAAGAAAAGCCCAGAGCATAGAAAAAAAGTAGAACAAGCAAAATTCAAGTATGCAGCAATTGAACAGGCGGCTTTTGAATCGGGAATGGATATTATGGCTGGGGCGGAACTGCGTCGGCTGAACAATCTCCTAGAAGTCAGCAATACAATGCCACTCTGGGAACGTCCCCAGTATTTGCTCCAGCGTTTGCCTCAAACCCTAGTCTCTCCAGAACTACAGATGACTAGAATCCAAGTGGCTAACAAAGCTTGGCAAAGAGATCCCCAGGCTTTTGTGGAAAAATTTGTACCCATGTTTTTCAATGGGTTGAACAATATTCATCGGCAGCAAAAAAGTAAGTAAGGCGGTAGCAAAAATAAATTTGGGTAGCATCGGAGCAATAAATAGTCATTATCGCTGGTCATACTGTCAATTCGCAATAATTACGTGAATTTTGCGTAAATCCTGAATGTAAAGCATAACTTCATAAAAAAAAGATTATGTCTTGATTCAAAGTTTTTGGTTTTTTATCCAGAAAGAGAATAATCTATCTTATGGTGGATGACATAGTGAACAATTCACATTTTTAAGATGTCATCCACTCAAAAAAACAATGAAAAAAGTACTTTCAGTCATAAAAGTAAACGAAAAATAT
>NZ_FYBH01000095.1 GCF_900185595.1 Calothrix rhizosoleniae SC01 | reverse complement strand
CGTAGACAAATCGAGGGTGAGGTTCAATTATTAAGATTGCATATTATTTAATCCACGTTCCTTAGTTTGACTAGGAAATTAGCTAGTACTTGAAATCGCCACCATGTTCTGTTATTGTTGACATCTGAACGCAAAATACCTCAGAAAAAATAATATCCAAATCATCAGAATAAATGATTTTCTTCACAAAAAAATGCCATAGAATTTTCACCACTACAGGAATGGCTATTCTCGCCTCCTCAATTTATTTAAGTGATGCAAAGGCTCAATCTCTACCTCCGCGAGAAAGTTTCTTGATAGCTCAAACCTTTGGTGGTATAGAAGGAAAAGTACCCCTTTCAGAAGTACCATCTCCTGTTATCGCTTCGGTGAAGCTTGTGACTGGTGCTGAGCCAAAAGAAGCACAAGTTGAGATGCAATCAGATGGTTCTATACTCTATGAAATAGGTGGTCAAAACCAACAAGGCTTTAAATTTTTAGTAGATGTGACCCCCAACGGAAAAGTTATTGAAGTTGACGAAGAAGTAGAACGTAGTTCCGTTCCAGAAATTGTCATCAAGGCGATTAAACAGTGGGCACCAAATGCCAAAATTGCCAATACTTGGCGCAGTACTCGTTTAGGCGAATTTGTCTATGAAATTGTTATGGATAATGGTTTTTTGTTTGAAGTTTATATTGATGATAAAAAGGTTACAAAGGTCACTATTCAGCCAGAATCATGAACAAGAAGATTATGAAGACCTTTACAATTAATAATTGGCAACAATTTTTTTTAAGTGCTGGGACAATCACTGCAACAATTATTTGTTTTACCAGTAATCCTGTTTTGGCTCAATTATTTAAAGGTGCAGGTGCTTCTTTCCCTGAAACCCTTTACAACCGTTATATAGCAGAATACGAGCAAGAAACAGGTAAAAAATTTAAATATACACCCATTGGTAGTGGTGGCGGGATTCGTTTATTTACGAATAAAACTGTAAACTTTGGTGCTACTACTTTAATTCCTACTCCCATTGAAAAAAATCAAATGAAAGATGGGTTAATGATGGTACCAACTGGAGGAGGTGCAATCGCCATTGTTTATAATTTGCAAGATGTAACTACTGATATTAAGTTATCTCGGAAGCATCTAGTAAAGATATTCACTGGTGAAATTGGTAACTGGAATCAGATTAACCCTCGCTTCCCGCGGCAAGAAATCAAGGTAGTAGTTCGCTCTGATAGTAGTGGTACGAATTTTCTCCTGACCAAATACTTGGGTCAAATTACTAAGGGGGAAGTAACAGCGAGTCGCAAGCCTGACTGGGGGTTTGAGGTTTTTGCAGCTCGTCCCCAAGATAGTGGAGTAGCGGGGGAAGTGAAACGAATTGATGGTGCTATTGGCTATGTGCAAACAAGCGTTGCTCAAAAAAATAATTTGCCTGTAGCGAGGATTGAGAATCCATCTGGTAGTTACGTTAGACCAACTTTAGAAGAAACTAAAAAAGCTCTAGCTAATGTCAAGTTTAAAGACGATTTTACGATTGAAGATAGTAATGCTCCCAAAGATGGCTATCCTTTGGTTAGTTTAACTTGGTTATTAGTTAATAAAAATTATACTGATAAAAATATGTTAACAGCAACTCAGGATTTGCTGACATGGATTTTAACTAAAGGTCAAAATTTTAATGAGAAATTACAATACACCAAAATCCCCGACGATGTTGCTAAAAAAGTGGTCGAAACTGCTAATAATGAATTAAAGTTTCGTCCCTATTAAAACTCTAATATTATTGCTGTGTCAAGCAATTTTGGATTGGAAATTTTGGATTTAATTTTGACTGCCAAGACAGTGGTGCTAGGCTGTTTGACAATGATTTGATGTGAGGAGGAGCTAGGAAGAGATTATGAAAAAAGTGGCAGTGTCATTGCCCCTAACTTCAGTTATACTGGGTTGCAAATTACTAATTATACCTCCAGTTTTCGGGCAAGTAGTTCCTAGCGATTCAGTCTTAAAGCCTCAAATAACTCCAAACTTGCCAGGGAGTGAAACACAAATTCTTGATTCGGCAAACACTGCTGTCAAGGGAATTAAATCAATAAACGAATTTAGTATCAGGAATCAATCTCTGCGTCCATTATCTGTAACAACTTTTAAATCAAATTCTCTCAGAAATTCCCATTTATTTCCTATAAACTTGGGTTACAAGTTATCCTCTAGTAATAAATTTCCCTTAGCAACTTTTAATGCAGAATCTCAAGTTGAAGAAATTTCTGTTAATGACAAGCTACAAGCACAAATCAATTCTTTTGACCAAATCATTGATGTCAATCAGTTACAAGATGTGACTCCTGACCATTGGGCTTATGAAGCATTGGGTAACTTGATCGAAAAATACCGGTGTATTAAAGGTTCTGAGGAAAGAACTTTTAATGGAAATCGGGCAATGACCCGTTATGAATTTGCTGCGGCGTTCAATGCTTGTCTGCTGAAGGTTAGACGTTCAATTGACAGTTTAAGCAATAAACTTACTAGCCAGTCAGACTTGGCAACTTTAAAAAGGCTACAAACAGAATTTGCCGAGGAACTGGCTGCTGTACGAGAGAAAGTTGATAATCTGGAGGAAAGGACAACTTTTCTAGAAGAACGTAACTTTTCGACTACAACAATTTTACGGGGACAAGTAGATTTTGTCGCTGCTAGTATATTTGGTGATCGCAAAGCTGTTGTTTCTGGGGAAAGTTCTACGGAAAATTTGGATTCTAATACCACGTTTTCTGGTAGATTTAGGTTAGATTTGGATACCAGTTTTACAGGCAAAGACCTACTACGTGCCAGACTGGAAGCAGGAAGTATAAATGGGTTAGGTAGCAGTGTCACCGGCACAGCCATGACTCAGCTAGCTGATGGAACCAATACAGGTAATAATGTCAGACTTGGCAAGTTGTTTTATCGCTTTCCATTGGGTGATAAGGCTTTAGTATATCTAGCAGCAGCCCGTCAGTCTGCTAGTGATTTTGTTCCCACTCTTAATCCTGCTTCGACTATTTCCCTATTTGGTTTTAACAACCCCATTTATGATGTAGGTTTTGGTGCTGGTGGAGGAATTTACTATCAATTCACCGATGAGATTGGCGCTGCATTAACTTACTATACTGGTTCTAGTGATAATCCGGAGCCAGGAAAAGGTTTATTTAATGGTGATTATACAGCTTTAAGTCAAATCACATTCACACCCTCCAACCGATTGGGTTTTGTGTTCAGCTATGCCCATTATTTCTCTCCTCAACCTGGTTCAACCAACAATATTACCAGTTTTACGGGTAGTCAATTTGCTCAACTGCCTTTTGGAGAAGAAACAGCTACTTCTAGTGACAATTTTAATCTAGCAGCTTCCTATCAAATTAGCGATCGCTTGAAGGTAGGAGGTTGGGTGGGTTATTTTCATGCTATTGCAAAATCTTCTCCTTTGAATAATGGTTTTAATGCTTCTCAAGGTGCTGATGCAGATATCTGGACTTGGGCTTTTACAGCTTCATTATCCGATTTGGGTAAACTTGGTAGCAGTTTAAATTTTATTTTTGGGATGCCTCCGAAGCTAAGTAATAATGATATCCCTGGGCGAGAGGATAATGATACTTCTTATCATATTGAACTTTCGTACAAGTATCCACTCACTGACCGCATATTTATTACTCCTGGACTTTTTGTCATTACTAATCCCGAACATAATGCAGAAAATGATGCAATTTGGGTAGGAGTTTTACGCACTACTTTTAAGTTTTAATCAAAAATAATTTGCACCACCAATTATCTAAGTAGAATTTTTCCTTCCCCCTGCTCCCTTCCCCCTACTCCCCACTCCCTACTCCCTACTCCCTACTCCCCACTCCCTGCTCCCTACTCCCCACTCCCTACTCCCCACTCCCTACTCCCTACTCCCCACTCCCTACTCCCCACTCCCCACTCCCTACTCCCCACTCCCTACTCCCTACTCCCTAATCCCTACTCCCCACTTGGCAACTCTGTATAAAACAAGCCACAATATAGAGTTATGGACTAAGTGGTAAGGCGGGTGTTATGAAACTAATCAAAAAGACTACACTACACTATCAGCAAGGTTCTTCCGATAAAGTATATGAAGTAGATTTATGCGAGATTACCCCAGGTAGTTATGTAGTAAATTTTCGCTATGGTAAACGTGGTGCCAACCTCAAAGAAGGGGCAAAAACCACCAAGGCTGTCACTTTAGTTAAAGCACAGCAAGTTTTTGACAAGTTAGTAGCAGAGAAAACCAACAAGGGATACCAAGATATTGCTGCTACTCCAACTCCCAAAAAACAGGTCAAGCCAACCTTAGATAAAGAAGCACGCAAACAAGCAATTCTCAATCGCCTAGCAGATAATGCACCAAGTAACTGGAAATTATCAAGAGCAATTTGGCGTGCGGGAGAGTTAAAGCTGAGTGAAGCTACCCCCCTACTGATTAAATTAATTGGTACAGGAGAACCTCTGAGAGATTATTGTATTGCTTGGGCATTAGGTTGGTGTGGTGGAGAAGATGCAATTTCCAGTTTGAGCCAACTGTATGAAGATAGTGCAACAGCAGAATTTGTCAAGCGTATGGCTTGGGAAGCACTATTTAAACTATCTGAAGGGGAAGTCAAAACAACCTTGCGCTCAGAGATAGTAGAGTCATTATCCCCCAACTTACAAAGCTTAGTATGTCAAGATTCATCCCCAGCAATTGCAGCAGATATAGAAACATATCTGCAAAAATGCCCAGCTCAAGATTATGTCATCTTAGAGCGGATGTACCAAATCGATAACCAATACATTCGTCCCGCACTCCTGCATATTTTACGTACCGCACCATTCAAACCAAATTATTTCCAACGCCTGCGCCACATTTTCAAAATGGCTGAATATCGCCATGATGCAGAGGTATTTGCTATTCTTACCTATCGCTTAGAGCAAGAACAGCATATATTTTCTAGCCAAGCATATGAGGTGAATCTTCCTAGTGGGGAACGTTTCAGTCGTTATGGATATTATTATGACCCTGCAACAGGAAGATACCGCAATACCAATAAAAATCAAATTCAGGAAGAGTTAAAGAGTTCCCAATCCAAACTTGCTTACAGTAACAAAACCCGTGCATATCTCCGTCATCGTGTGTGGCGAACCCTGAAACAATTAGGAGAAGAAAATGATCCTGATTATATCAACATGGCTGGGTCAATTTTGCTACAGTATGCAGATGCAGATGCCCAACCAATCAAGAAGTCTAATTTTTTCACCTACGATCGCAACTGGAATAGTATTATTAGAGGCGTTAATTGGGATAGCTACGCCGGATACATAACATTTAACCACATCCTCTACGAAAATAGTGGGCGTTATGAATTAACCCGTAATTCCCAAGGTTGGCGATGTAAACCAGGTTATAAACCAGGGAAACAAGAACCGGATATTCGGGAAGAAGCATTTCCCGAACTTTGGCAACAACATCCCCAAACACTATTAAAATTACTATTAGCCAGTGCATGTCAACCAGTTCATCACTTTGCAGTTAAAATTCTCAGAACTTGTCAACAGTTTTGTGCATCCATTGATATAGAGACAATTATCCAACTAGTTAACAAACCCTACGAAATCACAGCCCAATTCGCCTTTGAACTAGCACAACAGCAATATAATCCCCAACAACCAAACACAGAATTAATCCTTGCCTTAGCTAATTGTTCATCAGAGCCAGCACGAAATCAAGCTTACCAGTGGATAACAGAACAAAGAGAACATTTCCTGGCAGATAGTTACTTTATAGCCAATCTAATTACCAGTTTACACAGCAATACCCGCCAATTTACCAAAAAATTACTCAATTCAGCCATTATTAACGATGCAGTTGCCAAAGTCCTAATTGGTAGAATCATTGCTCAATTACTCACCATCGAAATCAATGGGGAAATAATTCCAGAAATTGGTGAAATACTTTTAACCAGCTTTGCACCCCAGCTACGTACCCTAGGATTAAATGTAATTCACGACTTACTCGCCCATCCCTCCCTAGAAATTCAAGAAATAGGTGCTAAGATTCTCCTCAACCATCAAACCCCCACAGAACAATTACCACCAGAAGTTATTGAATCCCTACTTGCATCCCCTTACGAATCATTGAGAGTAATTGGTATCAGACTATTTGGACAATTACCAGAGGAAAAACTAATTGGGGAAGAAAGTATTTTAATTGTAGCAATGGCAGTCAATGTTAATCCAGATATCCGCAATGCCATTCAACCAATTGTTCACCGTTTAGCAATTAATAATCCCAGCTTCTCCCAGGAAATAGCAACAGAATTAATCGAAGTATTGCTGATTCCGGAAAAACATGAAGGAGTACATAGCCATTTATTACACCTGCTCAAGGAAGACTTACCAGGTTGGATGACATCTATTCCTAAACAAACCACCTTAAACCTGCTCAAAGCGAAATCCGGTGCAGCCCAGGAAATAGGAGGCTTAATCTTGGGTAGTAACTATGAAAATTGGTTGTCAGAATTTACCACCCCAGAAATAGTAAAACTAGCAAGCCACGAAATTCTTGCTGTTAGACAAGCCGCCAGACAAATGTTCGTACAAATTCTTCCCAGATTACGTACCAACACCCAAGACATGGTAGCCGCAGTCAGAATATTAGAAGCAAAATGGCAAGATTCCCGAGAATTTGGCTACAAAATATTTACCACCGAACTCAGCAGCGACGAATTCACCCCAGAAGTACTCATAACCATTTGTGACAGTGTGAGAGAAGAAGCGAGAACCTTGGGAAGAGACTTACTAAATCGCAACTTTCGAGAAACAGACGGCGAAGAATATTTGTTGAAATTTAGCGAACATCCATCAGCAGACATGCAACTATTCGTCACTAACTACCTGGAAAAATATGCCACAGACAACCCAGAAAAACTGCAAAAACTAGAACCATTATTTATCAGCATCTTATTACGGGTAAATTGTGGTAGCACCGCCAAAAAAAGAATTTTTACCTTCCTAGAAACAGAAGCGCAAAAAAGCGAATATGCTGCCAAAACCATTGCTGAAATCATGACTAGACAATCAGCAACAATCGCCATCACCGATAAATCAAAAGCCATCCAAATCATGGTCAAAATCCACAAACAATATCCCCATATTCCCCTACCCATAGCCATCAAATCAGTCTCCCAAACCAGAAACTAAATATCTGACTCTCTGCTTTTTTGCGTGAGACCTATACCCTTATACTGTTTCACTTTCAAATTGATGCAAATAGGCAGCAGAGGGAAAGAATTTAAAGAACAATCATTTGTATCATAATTTTCGTAAATTGGTATTAATCAATCAAGATAAAAATGGAATTTGCATACTCTTATAAAGGCAACACAGGGGTAACAGAAAATGGCACCAACACCCAAATGTCATTTTCCCCCGACACCAAACGTCCACCCACCTACTTCATCGGTGAACTGAGACAAAACGTCGCCTTCCGGGAAGCCATCAGCGCCTTACATGACGTAGTAGTTTCCGACTTACGATACCAAGGCAAAGATAAAACCGCCTATAAAGAATGGCGTAATCAACAGGATAATATTAACTGGGAATTAGTCACAGCCTTACGGCAAGATGTCACCGAGGAAATTGAAAAACTGCGAGAAGAACTAAACCAATTAAATACGAAAAAATACGAACGCCTCCGCCCATTTTACCAAGCACAATCTGCCTTCCAAAGATACGCTTGGCAAAAACATTTAGATATGTACTTTATCTTCGATCCAGTCATAACAGTACACCCCGACGAAGTATTTTTTGAATGCTTCAGTGTTGACGAATCAACCTATGGAAGATTAGGTGCAAGTTATGAAGTATTTCAAAACATTAACGAATTCGCCTGTGGAACCACCAACGTAGATTATTCCGCCGCCCTATACGACGAATTCCAAAAAATCCGCAGTTATAAAAGTACCTTACTACAAGTAGATCCATCAGGCTTTGAAGTTCAAACCACCAACGAAGAAGCATATAAAGAAGTAAAAATCGACCTTCCTGATAGCTGGGTAAGGGGCTTCTTACAAGTCAGTTCCGCCATGTGCTTACCCGCCATCCAATTCGATTTACACCCAATGGACATCTATAACCTCTGCTTTGTCTTGCGTCGCCATAAAGAGAAAAAAGGACCCCGCAGTATGCGCTACCATCTCACCCCAGGGGAACCAGTACGCATCGTCTTTGAACCTTGGGAAATGGAAGTAGTCTGTCCTCGCTCACCATACACCGGAAACCAACCCCAAACCATCCGCGTGTGGGGACGCAGACGCTTACACATCCTCGAACGTCTCATCCCCATCGCCAAAAAATTCACCGTTCACCTCCTAGGTACGGGTATGCCTTCATTTTACGTCGCCGACTTAGGGGATATGTCTTTTACCCTTGGTTTATCTGGGTGGACAAAGAATGATTGGTCAAATTCTGGTAACTTTGACTTAATGGCTCCCCGAGCAGACGTGGATGAATGGACTCAGAAAATCATCTTTGATGGCTTGCGAGAGAATTGGGTAGAAACCGCCGATAGTTTAGCCAAGCGGTTAAAATTAAGTCGCACAGCAGTACTCGGTGCATTAAGTGCTTATACACAAGCTGGAAGAGTTATTTATGACCTCAATAAACAAGTATACCGAATTAGAGAACTGAGCCGAGAACCCTTACCGATGGAAAGATTGCGGTTTGCCAACGAAAGAGAAGAGAAGAGCGATCGCTTCCTGCAAAACAACGCCATACAAGTCATATCAGTTAATAACAGGGATGGTGCCTTAACCTTACAAGGTAGAGTTACAGATAAAGATAAAACTTATACACCATCATTGACGATAGATTTAGACGAACGTATAATAAATGCAGAGTGTACTTGCAACTGGCATCAGCAAAACAAGCTGTACAAAGGGCCATGCGAGCATATTCTGGCACTACGTATGCAACATGCTCGTCAGTGTCAATAACAATAAAATCACGCCCTAGTAGTTGGTAAATAATCCTTGCAATCTGGATGATGGATCGTCATCCTTGTGTATAGTCTAAACGCGCAATCACTAGCCTGCTCTTGACTGTGCGGTCTTACGGGTACTGTAGGTATTCCGGTTTGGCTTCCGCGAAGCGAATGACCCACAGTACCCGTGACCGCTGGAGTTGAGCAGTCTAGTCCTGAGGGATTTACGAAGGGAATACCAACACAAATGGGGCGTGATTTTATTTATATAGCTATAGGTTGATAGTTGATAGTTGTTAGTTGTTAGTTGTTAGTTGTTAGTTGGTGGTTGGTAGTTGAGGGTTGATGCTTGATGGTTGACGGTTAACTATCAAAATTTCTTCTCCTTGTCCCCCTGCCCCCTGCTCCTTCCCTCTTTCCCTCTTCCCCTCTTCCCCTCTTCCCCTCTGCTCCCTGCTCCCTGCTCCCTGCTCCCCTGCCTCTTCCTGACTGTATCAGTACTAGCTGGAGATTTTCTGCATATTTCTACTGAGGGGGTCAAAATTTTTAGTAAATTTTGTAGTTTCATCGTAGGTAGCACCAGTTAAATTCGCTCCATAAAGTTTAGTATATTGGAGTTTGGCTCCCCGTAAATTGGCACGTTCTAATTGAGCACAGGTGAGATTGGCTCTCGTTAAATTGGCTTTAGCTAAGTTCGCACCACTGAGATTTGCTCCCCATAGTTTAGCTTTGGCTAAATTAGCTCCAGTCAAGTCTGCTCCCCAAAGATTGATTCCAGCGCAATTAATTCCAATCAGCTTTAATTTTGCTAGATTGGCTCCCGTAAAGTCTCTCTTTCCTTCATCATAAAGTCGCTTCAGTTCATCAGCATCCATAACTAATCATTAACCTTTCCATTTTTACAAATCAAATAGGATTTTCATCTGTCTTCCCTCCTGGAGACTCCCGGTACATCGGTACTCCGATTAGCGGTGGGTTGTTGACACCACTGTTCCTGGTTGCTATCTAAAATTGAGAGCAGGTTTTTTGCAATTCATTGTATTAAAAAGAACAGGAATTTATTAAATAAATGATGATATTACTAGAAACTAGTTATGATAAAATTCCTAAAAGATAAGGAACTCACTATATCAACAATAGCAAAATATTGATTGCAACCCGTGGAATTTGGGTTGATGGCTCACCGATAACTGATAACTGATAACTGAAATGACCTTACCTACTCAGGCAATCGCTGCCAAAATTTTCCACTGGGTGAATATTGTCAGCGTGTTTATTATGTTCACTAGCGGATTACAGATTTATAATGCTAACCCGGTTTTTGGTGGACGTGAGGGTTGGCAAATTCCCCCCATATTTACTTTAGGAGGTTGGTTAGCTGGAGGTAGACACTGGCATTTTGCCGCTATGTGGATATTTTCCCTGAATTTATTCTGGTATGGGTTGTATATTTTCATTACTCGACGCTGGCGACATCGGTTTGTGGGGACTAAGGATTTAAAGGCATTACAAAAAAGTCATAACTCGAAACGCTTGATTTATGCTTGGCATCGCATCGTATATACAAGCATTATTCCCATTCTCTTGCTGGCACTGTTCACAGGACTAGGAATGTATAAACCGGCTCAATTCCATTGGATTGTAGAAATGTTTGGCAGTTGGCAAGCCTTACGGATTGTCCACTTTAGCAGTGTACCTCTATTAATTGTGTTTGCGATCGCTCATTCGTGGTTAGGGAAGCAAGCAGGTGGGGAGAAACTAACAGAATCGATGTTTTGGTGACTTCAGTAAACTTATTACTTATTACTTATTACTTATTACTTATTACTAGCGCCTAGCGCTATAAAATCATGAGTTTGATTAATTTATCCCGCCGTCAATTTTTACAGATTTCTGGTTTATCCAGTGCGAGTTTATTTTTGGGTGGTTGCGGTACGCCGATATTAGAGGATGTGGTGGGTGAAGTTTCTGAACCACTGAATCAAAAAGTAGGTAGCTTAATACTTAAACCCCAACAGCCGGTACCAGAATTTTCTCTTGATGAGATTCAGTCGGAAGCTTTGATAGTTAATACTTTTAAAAACACTCCTCTTATTGACAGAGATAAATATCGTTTAGTAGTAGATGGTGAGGTAAAAAATCCCCTCAATCTATCAATGGCAGATATTCAAAATTTACCCTTCACTTCTATGATTATTCGCCATGTATGCGTTGAAGGTTGGGCTGCTATTGTCCAATGGGGAGGGGTGAGACTCAGAGATATTGTAGCTCTAGCTCAACCCCTGTCTAGTGTCCGTTATGCTTATTTTCAATCTGCTGATGGTTATTACTCTAGTTGGGACATTGCTTCTTCTCTCCATCCCCAAACTTTACTCGCTTACGAAAAAAATCAGCAACCTTTACCAGTAGATAATGGTGCACCCTTACGTTTGGCTGCTCCCATTAAGCTTGGTTATAAACAGAGTAAGTGGGTAACTCGGATTATTTTAGTTACTCGTCTATCTCGTTTTCAAGGGTATTGGGAGGATCAAGGATATGAATGGTTTGCAGGTATTTAGGTTTAAGTAATAAGTAATAAGTAATAAGTAACAAGTAATAAGTGAGCCATTGCGGTGGAAGGGTTTCCCGGCACAAAGCAACTGCCTTCAAATGGCGTTGATGCAGTCTCTCCGAATGGAGATACTCCGAAGGAGTAATAAGGAGATTTCCAGAATTAAAATTACCAGGGGATTACAAATTCACTGTAGGGGCGCAAGGCTTGCGCCTTCGTCACTGCTTACTTAGGGTCTACTGAATAACTGAAAAATATTGATTTATCAATGCTTTGAGGCTATTTTATTGGGAAATAAGTGCAAGGGAATTAGGATTTTAAACCTAAAATCCTTGCATCTGTGATTTTTTCTGGCAAAAATACTAGAAATAAGGAGGCTGGAACTACTCCCCACTCCCTACTCCCTACTCCCTACTCCCTACTCCCTACCCTCACCAAAAGACTTTTTCAGCAAGCCCTACTTAGGTTGCTCACATTTTTGTATTGGGACGCATTAACCAAATTACTTCCTCATTCAGCAAATCATCGACACCTTCTTGGCGAATTAAGGAACTGTCATGACTTGCTTGGGCAAAAGCAATAGTTCCATTGGTACGGAAATCATTAGTCATCGCCACGCGAGTATGTCCCCCATCTTGAACTCCGCTACCCTGATGATCTACCAGTAGAAAATCACCGGGTTGGACTTGGGTAAGTAATTTTTGAATGCGTCTTTTCAGTTCTACTGGTGATAAGTTGGTGACAGGAATTTCGTCGATTAGCTGGAAACGAATAGGATTACCATTTCTAGGTGCATATTTATCAGTCCACCTAAACCACTGGTTAGCATTGGGATATTCCCCTTTACCATCATTAGTATTATCTTGATAAAAAGGAGGTTCATATCCACCTTTACGCAATACATTGCCACCAAATAAATTACATTTCCAGCGATCGATGAGAAAGTTGAAGTATATGTCGGTGGGGACATTGTGTTTGGGGTCGATATTTATCCAAGGTTGGGGAACACCGTAGTATTGAGCAATATCACCAGTGCAGAGTTCTTGAGCTGCATTGACTAAATCTTGAGGAGTTGCATTGGTAATTCCTGGTACGTATGTTTGACGCAGGGCGGTATCAATGGCTTGGGCTGTTTTTTGTGCAACCTTACCATCCACCAACAGTCCATTATTTTGTTGAAATGCCTTTACAGCTTTGGTGGTTTCAGGGCCGTAGTCACCATCAGCACCAAATCCTGGTAGCATATAACCTAGTTCACCTGTGCGGCTAGCTAAAGCGATCAATGCCCGTTGAACATTGCGAACTGAGGGGTGTTTACGTCCATCATCTGGTATAATTATGCGCCCGTTAAGTAAATCAGTTTCATTAGCGATATTAGCGATCGCATCACTGACTCTTACCTGACTACGAAGATTGCTCAACAGTTGATTCAACCAGCTACCCACACCTGATTCTAAGGTATCAACATAACGAGTAGCGATGATTTCCACTTCTATTTTCGTTACCTGTCCCGATTTTACCCGGTTTTCCAGTTCTGCCATTTCGGCGGCGGTAAATCGTGCATTTGTAATGAGATTTTCCAAGGGAGCTGATAAGGCTGGCATAATAGTTACCCAAATATTAATAAGATTTAATTTATGGTTTCAATGTTTTCTATGTTTTGATTACATCATTGGTTTTGATGATTTCGGAATTTCTGCAAAACTTCGATATGAAGCTGTAAGTCATTCAATTTTGGATTAATCCCATACCTAAAGCCAGAGGCTAGAAATAATGAGATTAAGCTTGTTTTGTTCTCATTATAAAAATATAAAGGTATATAAAACTACTTTTTTTAAGTTTTAATCTTAAAGAATAATTAAAATTACTTGTATAAAAAATGCATTTACTTAATATACTTTAAAGGTATCAAATTCATCTCCTCACAATTTCCTCACACTTTTTTCGTAGCTTGTGAATGTAAGCGAATGGGGGTAAAAACTAAGTAAAAGCAAGATTTATCAGGTCTTTCACTACAAAAGTTAAAGCAATATAGAGACAGATGTGTAGGGTATAAAAAGCAATCAGTGGGTTCGTAGGGACAACAATAATAATTGTTATGGAAATAAATTACAGCAACTCCAAAAAATACAATTATTCAGTATGTATGGAGATCGTGCATTCCTGTGTATTAAATGTATAACAATTTTCCCCACCTATGGTTAAGAAAATTCTGATTCTAGCAGCAAATCCCAGAGGGGATTTAAAACTACCCCAAGAAATACGTGATATCCGAGAAGGATTGAGACGTTCAGCTAACCGAGAACAATTTGCACTGGAAACAAGAGGAGCTGTACGTGTCGAAGACCTAACAAGTGCCCTATTGGAAGTAAAACCTTGGATTGTTCACTTTTGCGGACATGGTAGCGGTAGTGAGGGACTGGTTTTGGAGAAAGATGGGGGACAGCAACATTTGGTGAGTACGGAAGCTCTTGCTAACTTATTCCGACACTTGGCTAATCGAATAGAATGTGTTCTACTCAATGCCTGCTATTCCGAAGTGCAAGGGCAAGAAATTGTCAAGCATATTAATTATGTTATTGGTATGCGGCAAGAGATTCTAGATGATACAGCCAGGGCTTTTACACGGGGTTTTTATCAGGCATTAGGTAATGGGGAATCAATTAATTTTGCTTATGAGTGGGGTTGCGATCGCATTCAATTAGAAATTAACCGCTCAACAGCCACTCGTAAAGCAACGGTGGTGCGTGCGACTGAACCAATTAAGGTTCCTGAGCACTTAATTCCTATACTGCTGAAAAAAGAGCATATTACTCCTATTAAATCAGAAGAAGATTTACCAGTAAAAGAACAGCAGAAAAAAACTGCTTCTGAGCAGCCCAGTGGTGGTATTCACTTTGGAGATAGCACTACTGTTCATGGAGATGTATTTACAGGAAACAAATATGTAAGAAGCGATGATGAAGAATAATGAAATTGATGATCATAGCAATGGAATGTATTTTGGAAATGAGACACGTATCACAGGAGATATTATTGGTGGGAATAAATATGAGATTAAGTTTTATGCCCTAGCTTCCATTGCTAGTAATGGTCAAATCGATTGGGAACAATATCGGACCCAAGATAATATTCAAAGTGAAGAACCTTACCAATTTCTGAGTTATTATGACACCACAGATGCAGATATTTTCTTTGGTCGGGAAGCTGTTTCTCAGTTACTAGCCTCTAAAATATCTAGCCATAAGCTAATTTTGATTAACGGTAAGTCTGGTAGTGGAAAAACTTCTTTAATTAATGCTGGAATAATTCCAATTTTAGTTAACAAAAAATACTTTACAATGGTTTTTCGGGAATATGGTCATCCTACTGAACTAATTAAGGCTGGCATTGAGAACTTGGAGAATGTAAACATTGACCTGAGTAATAGTACTACACTTTTGGAATGTTTACAGCAAACCTCTCGTCAAATTCAGCGTCCTCTCGCAATTTTTTTCGATCAATTTGAAAGATTCTTTTTTAATTTGCCTTTAACTAAAAGAAGTCAATTTATCCAGGAATTTCGTGAATGTCTACAGGTACTCAACGCCCAGAAATTAAATATTATAATTTCTGTACGCCAAGATTTTTATGGGAATTTGGGAGAATTTTGGCAATCAATACCTGAGTTT
>NZ_FYBH01000092.1 GCF_900185595.1 Calothrix rhizosoleniae SC01 | reverse complement strand
AAGAGTGCGGTGAATGCTAGGTAGTCTTCAATATTATACTTTGATTGACTTTACTGCTTATCATCCATGTGCATATGACAAGACTGTTCCCAGTTTTGATAGATCCCGATCAACTCGTACAAAGGATAAGCCACCATCATCAATCTTGTGTGTAGGAAGGATATTAAAGTGATCCTTGTATGTAAACTGGGGAAATTGCTGTACTTTTACCGGATAGGTTCATGCGCCCACTATCATCTCCACCCCAATCTTCTTTGATTGATGATACTTGAGATTCAGCATTCAAGTTTCCCTGATTTTCACCCATTACCCTATAATCTCCTTATTCCTAAGTAGATATTTGTAGCCATTTAATCACATATACACACAAATGAACGCAGATAATCAGTTCTTTAACGAACAGTGGCAACTTTATCAAAAAGTACTGAATAATAATTACATGGGGCATAAGGAAATTTATAGTATCCTGCATGATTTCCTTATTAACCACTTGCAAACACCTTTTTCTTTGCTTGACTTGGGATGTGGTGATGCTAGCTTCACGACAAAATCTTTATTCAATACTTCTATTTCTGCCTACAAGGGTATAGACTTATCGGCAGCAGCTTTAGAAATTGCTCAGCGCAATCTGGAGGCAATCCCCTGTAAAAAAACTTTTATCCAAGATGATATTTCTACAGCTATCAATCAATTAGTCAACCAGAAAGACGATAAATTTGATGTTGTGATGACTTCTTTTGCTCTTCATCATTTAAGCCTAGAGGAAAAGGAATCGGTTATTAGTCAAATATCTCATCTACTCGAATCTAATGGAATACTGATTATTGTTGATGTGATTCGATTGGCAGAAGAGGAGCGAGAAAATTTTATTAAACGTTACCTAAATCATGTGCGTAAAGATTGGTATTTAATCTCATCTCAAGAGTATTCGATGATTGAAAACCATATATCTACTTGTGATTTTCCTGAAACTCAAAATACACTATCTGAAATCACCCGCAAACACAACTTCCCTAAATTTGAGTGCTTATATCAAGATGATTTTGTAACTACACAAGTATTGTGTTTCTACAAAACTGGTTTATCCTCTTAATTGACAAATATTGAAAATTAGAATGGTAAATGGAGGAACTCGTATAATATTTCCATGATTTTGACTCTACCTTTAGCCAGCAGGATCGGTTAATTCACCACAAAGCAATATTCCTCTCCATACTTCTACAATAGTTAAAGTATTCACCAATTCTTGCTCAAGTTGTGCTGAATTGTGCAATATCCCTGTGTATAGCTATACAATATCAGCCTAACCCTATAAAGCAATATGAGCTTAACTGCTTGTTTAACCAACTTCCACCTCAGTTAGAGAATTATGGCTTTTTCTTGCATTGTGCGTGCTTTGGGACGCTCCTCCCTCTCTAATGAATTTCTTACCAAACTAGAGAAACAAAAACATTTACATTTAAATGGGTTTCCCCGTTTACCGAAAGGTTTGGTAGCTTCAGCATTAGCCACTGCTGGGGATAAAAATTTGTTTGTCGTCTGCGCCACTTTGGAAGAAGCCAGTCGCTGGACTTCTCAGTTGGAAGCTATGGGATGGAAAACTGTACATTTTTACCCCACTTCTGAAACTTCCCCCTATGAACCATTTGATCCAGAACTGGAAATGACGTGGGGACAAATGCAAGTTCTTGCTGATTTGGTGCCAGAAAATGGAGAAGAAAAGCAGTCAACAAATGTAGCAGTTGTAGCTACCCATGCGGCTCTACAACCACATCTACCCCCAAAAGATACCTTTATTCCCTTCTGTATGACTCTTAAGCAAGGGATGGAGTGGGGTTTGGAACAATTTAGCCAACAGGTGACTCACCTTGGTTACGAGCGAGTACCAATGGTAGAAATGGAAGGACAGTGGAGTCGCCGGGGGGATATTGTAGATGTGTTTCCCGTATCTTCCGAATTACCTGTAAGGTTGGAATGGTTTGGGGATGAAATTGAGAAAATTCGGGAGTTTGACCCCTCTACTCAGCGTTCTGCTCTGGATAAAATTGAGCAGTTAATTCTCACTCCCACTAGTTTTGCTCCAATTCTCATGGCTCACATGGGGGATTTGTCTGTCATCGAACCCTATCTGTCCGAGTCAGAACAGGAGGCTTTGGAGACACAACAAATTCTGGAAGGAAGTCGCCGCTTTTTAGGTTTAGCCTTTGACAAACCAGCTTCTTTAATAGATTATTTACCAGAAAATACTTTAGTTGCTATTGATGAACCAGAACAATGTCATGCCCATAGCGATCGCTGGGTAGAAAATGCCGAAGAACAATGGCAATTTATCGACAATGAAGGCAATACTTTACCCCAAATTCACCGGATTTTAGATGATTCTCTGGAGGATTTATCAAGATTTAAAACTATACATTTGTCGGAATTGGCAGAGGAAAATAATGGTATAAATTTAGCCAGCCGTTCCATACCTGTCACCCCCCACGCCTTTGCCAAAATTGCCGAAACATTACGACAAGAACGCGATCGCAATTTTGCTGTCTGGATTATGTCTGCACAGCCAAGCCGTTCTGTATCTCTGCTCCAGGAACACGATTGTCCAGCTCAGTTTATTCCCAATCCTCGGGACTACCAAGCAATTGACAAGTTACAACTTAACCATACCCCTGTTGCTCTCAAATATTCTGGTTTAGCGGAATTGGAAGGTTTTATTCTGCCTACCTTCCGCTTGATTATCATTACAGATCGGGAATTCTATGGACAGCATTCCCTGGCGACTCCTAGCTACATCCGCAAACGCCGACAAGCTGCTTCCAAACAAGTAGATCCCAATAAATTGCGTCCAGGAGATTATGTTGTTCACAGAAACCACGGTGTAGGCAAATTTGTCAAACTCGAAAGTCTCACCTTCAATGAGGAAACCAGGGATTATTTGGTGGTACAGTATGCCGATGGCTTGTTGCGGGTAGCAGCAGATCAGGTAGGGGCATTGTCCCGGTTACGTACCAGCACATCCAAACCACCCCAACTGAATAAAATGACGGGTAAGGTATGGGAAAATACTAAGAATAAAGTCCGCAAAGCCATTAAAAAGTTGGCAGTGGACTTACTGAAGTTATATGCAGCTCGTTCCAAACAAGAAGGATTTACTTACCCCACAGATATGCCTTGGCAAGAGGAAATGGAAGAATCTTTCCCTTACCAACCTACCACGGATCAATTAAAAGCAACCCAGGATGTGAAACGGGATATGGAAAGCGATCGCCCTATGGATCGGTTAGTATGTGGGGATGTAGGCTTTGGTAAAACTGAGGTGGCAATTCGGGCGATTTTCAAAGCCGTGACTGCTCATAAACAAGTCGCTCTCCTCGCACCCACCACCATTCTCACTCAACAGCATTACCATACCCTCAAAGAACGTTTTGCTCCCTACCCCATCAACGTTGGCTTACTCAACCGCTTCCGCACCCCAGAAGAACGACGACAAATTCAAAAGCGATTGGAAACAGGGGAATTAGATGTGGTGGTAGGAACCCATCAACTTTTAGGCAAAAAAGTTACTTTCAAAGATTTGGGACTATTGGTAGTAGATGAAGAACAACGATTTGGAGTCAATCAAAAAGAAAAAATTAAATCCCTGAAAACCCAAGTAGACGTACTTACCCTTTCCGCCACACCCATTCCCCGCACCCTATATATGTCCCTCTCTGGGATTCGGGAAATGAGTTTAATTACCACCCCTCCACCATCCCGTCGCCCCATCAAAACCCACCTTTCCCCCATGATTTCGGACAGTATCCGCAGTGCTATCCGTCAAGAAATTGACCGGGGAGGACAAGTTTTTTACGTAGTTCCCCGTGTAGAAGGAATTGAAGAAAAATCAGCCTCAATTCGGGAAATGGTACCTGGAGTTAAACTCGCCATTGCTCATGGGCAAATGGATCCAGGGGAGTTAGAATCAATCATGCTCACCTTCAGTAATGGGGAAGCTGATGTGTTAGTTTGTACCACAATCATTGAATCTGGTTTAGATATTCCTAGGGTCAACACCATCCTCATAGAAGATGCCCATCGCTTTGGTTTATCCCAGTTGTACCAATTGAGGGGAAGGGTAGGACGTGCGGGAATCCAAGCCCATGCATGGTTATTTTATCCCCAACAAAGAGAAATATCTGATACTGCTAGACAGCGATTACGGGCAATCCAAGAATTTACTCAACTAGGTTCCGGTTACCAACTAGCAATGCGGGACATGGAAATTCGCGGAGTAGGTAACTTACTAGGTGCAGAACAATCCGGACAAATGGATGTGATTGGTTTTGATTTATACATGGAAATGTTAGAAGAAGCCATCCGGGAAATCCGGGGACAAGAAATACCGAAAGTTGACGATACCCAAATCGATCTGAACCTCACAGCATTAATTCCCAGCGATTATATCCCCGACATCGACCAAAAAGTCAGTGCATATCGCGCCGTCGCCACAGCTAAATCTAGAGAAGAACTAGCATTAATCGCCGCCGAATGGGGCGATCGCTATGGTATAGTTCCTCCACCAGCGACTCAATTATTGCGAGTTATGGAACTCAAGCAAATGGCGAAAAAGCTAGGATTTAGCCGCATTAAGCCGGAAAATAAGCAGCATATTGTCTTAGAAACACCAATGGAAGAACCTGCTTGGAATTTATTAGCTGAGAATTTAACAGAAACGATGAGAAACCGTTTTGTTTACTCCCCTGGTAAGGTAACAGCAAGGGGTTTAGCAGTTGTCAAAGCAGATAAACAATTGCAAACCTTGATAGATGTATTGGAAAAAATGTCCTCTGGGGTTCCTGAGACTACTGCGGTGTAATATAAGTAATAAGTAATAAGTAATAAGTAATAAATTAATTTATGGGCTTTGAAGTGGATAAACCTCGAAGCCCATAATTCCGCTCATGTCGTTTTTTCACATGGGTTACAAAACAAGGGGCTGACCAATCTGCCGAATTCCATTATCATGTTGCCTATAATTAAATCCTGCTGGCGATTTGTCAATATCAGTACAATTTTCTTCGCAATCTTAGCCACAACAGCCACCATACTAGGATTTGCCAGTAATTTATGGTGGGGCTTTGAACTTTTAGAACATCCCAGGTTACAGTACTGTCAGATATTATTAATTGCATTGGGAATTGGTGGAATTTTACGGCAACGTTGGAGTCTAGTTTGGTTGTTTCCTCTAACGATTAACCTAGTAATTGTTTTACCCCTTTTTCTTCCATCCCATCATCACAAATCTCCCGGAATTAATGCACCAACCCATACCTTGCGTATCTTGCACGCTAACCTTGATCGCCATAATTCTCACATGGATCAGGCAATTAAATATATTAATTCCCAAACTGCTGATGTAGTTTTACTTCAGGAAATCACCCCATCCTGGTTAAATCAGCTGCAAAAGCATTTACACAACTATCAATTGATTACCGCAGAACCCAGGGAAAATTCCCACGGTAGTGCATTGTTCTTACCAACATCACCAACTCAACTACTGGTAATTAAAGAGATTCAAACCATCCATTTACCTGACTACTCCGAACGTCCCCTCATAGAAACCGTCTTCTCCATAGGTGAAACAGACTTTGTCATTCTTAGCTTACACGTCACTCGTTCCCGCAATCCAGGAACATCTGAATTTCAACAGACAGAGTTTGATGCTGTAGCTAATTGGAGTCAAATCCAACAAAAAGCAGGGAAACAAGTAGTGATCATTGGAGATTTTAACACCACCCCTTGGTCAAGTCGATTTCGTCACCTATTAAAAAATAGTGAGTTACATAATTCTCAGCAGGGATATGGTTTCCAAACCACGTGGTTAGCCAGTTTACCAGCACCTCTGAGGATTCCTATTGATCATTGCTTGTACAGTAAGGCATTCACAACCATGAAACATAAACCTGGTATTAATATTGGCTCAGACCATCTACCTTTACTATTAGAATTACGGCTACATGAACGACCTAAATCTCCTGATTGGAATATAGCCAGGGAAGAATGATGGAGTGATGGAGGGAATATATCCAAAATAGTTTGATTGATAGGTGATGAGCTTTATTTCCCAAAAATTGTTACATTTTGTGTAGATAGCAAATCCATTGTTCGCAAATCCCACCATGTCTAACAGTGTTTTAACAACCGGAAATAAACAAACTACAGCAATACAAGCACTTCCTGCTGGTGGAATCGATCCAGAACGCTTTGACTGGCAAGAGGCTTGGTATCCTGTTGCTTATATAGAAGATTTAAACAAATCTCAGCTAACTCGCTTCACATTATTAGAACAGAATATTGTCATTTGGTGGGATAGGAATCAAGGGGATTGGCGAGTATTTCTAGACCAGTGTCCCCACCGTTTAGCTCCCCTTTCCCAAGGAAGAATTAATCAGCAAGGATGGCTAGAATGTCCTTATCATGGTTGGTCTTTTTCTGGAACAGGTAAATGTGAATATATACCTCAACAACGGGAAGGAAGTAAGGCTGAGGGTTCCCAACGTGCTTGTGTAAATTCCCTACCCACTGCGGTGCGCCAAGGATTATTATTTGTATATCCTGGTGAAGCTGAAAATGCTGCAAAAACTAAGATTCCTGTTGTTGATGCCTTGGAATCAGAACCAGATGGCTGGGTTTGTCTCAATACCTTCCGAGACTTACCCTATGATGCCCTGACATTAATGGAAAATGTTCTAGATTCTAGTCATATTCCTTATACCCACCACGGTACAGTAGGCAAACGAGCCAATGTATCTCCCGTTGAGCTAGAGGTTGTAGAATCAGGCAAGTGGGGGTTTAAAGGAGTGTGGCAAGAAGGCCCTCGTAAAGGTACTTTAGGCAAACAAGATACTACTTTCATTGCTCCTGGATTAATGTGGCATGACCTCACTTCTAAACAGTTTGGTCGAACATTAACGGTAGTTTACGCCACTCCCATTCGTAAAGGAGAATGTCGCTTATTTGCCATTTTCCCTTTCAAATTCTCGTCAAAATTACCGGGAATATTCTTAAAGTTGACCCCCCGATGGTATTCACACACAAGTCAAAATCAGATTTTGGAAGATGACCAAATTTTTCTCCATTACCAAGAAAGGTATTTAGAAGCACAGGGAGGCAGCAGTAATTTTACTCAGGCATTTTATTTGCCTACCAAAGCTGACTTATTTGTATTTCAACTACGCACCTGGGTGAATCAATATAGTATTGATCCATTTCCAGGCAAAACCTTACCTCCGGCATTACCCACAGCAACTTTATTGGATAGATACCATTCTCACACAGAAAAATGTGGGAGTTGCCGCAGAGCTTTGATGAACTTGCAACGAATTAGGATGGGATTAGCTGTAGCGATCGCACTCTATTGGAGCTTAATGCCTATATTAATCTTAACTCAAAATCACATACCTAATATCACAGTCATTGTTTCCTGCTTGGCTGCTATTATTGGCGGAGGAATTTGGTTGAGTTTAGGCAATTTAGAGCAAAAATTTCATCAAGGTGAGGAAATTCCACCTCGAAACTTCCCAGATAAATAACTTGAGGGGGAATGAATAGTTAATTTGGTGATCAACCTTTCAAAAGAAGTTTTCATTTTGCTATGGTAGCAATCGTGATAACCTTAATATTCTT
>NZ_FYBH01000174.1 GCF_900185595.1 Calothrix rhizosoleniae SC01 | reverse complement strand
ACTGTTCATAGGTTTCAGCCTTCAGCAATGTCCTACCGGACACGCTATCTCCTTTCAGGAGACGCTTCGCTAACGCGAACAAACCATCCTGGAGTAAGGTATTTTTCCTCTTCCCCTACTCCCTACTCCCTATTTTGGTGATGGAAACAAATTTCACCTCATCACCTTATTTTTAAATTGTTAATTATTGCCTGTTTCCGATTCGTTGTAAAATTTTTATATAAGCTGCGCCAATGATAAATCCTGCTCCATGCATCCAATAAGCAAGGCTAGGAGGATTAACACCGCCAGTAATATTTAAGCTACCAATTCCGTAAAATAGCTGTTGGATAAACCACCAGAATAAATAGAAAAATGCTGGAATTCGCATCGGAATAAAGATAACTAAAAGTGGCAAAACAGAATCAATTTTAGTTTGGGGAAACTTAATTATATATGCTCCTAAAATAGCTGCGATCGCACTATTATTTCCAATCAGAGGTACTGCTAAATTTGGGTCTGCTAAAATCTGGATTAAGGCTGTGAGAATACTTGCCAGGAAATAAAATATAATAAAACGCCTATAACCAATAATTTTTTCAATGGTTTGACCAAATATCCACAAAAATAATAAATTACCTAAAATCTGACTAAAACTACCATGCAAAAACATAGCTACGAATAGTGAAAATAAACTGATGGCAATTATTATTATTGCCGCCAAATTCCCTGCTAATAATTCTGTAAAAGCTGCACTTATTTGTTTGGGAATCATTCCCCAACTATAAATTACATTCGTTAATTCATTACTTATCTCTAATTTAATTTCCCACAAGAATACAATTACATTAAAGCCAATTAATCCGTAAACAATAATCGGTCTTTTATTGCTAAAAAAGAAAATATTATCGCTAATGGGAATCATAATTTACAAGTGATTGATTCTGAGTGGTGATTTCGTCCCCAAACTTTTCCCGATGTAAATGTGGCAAGATTGAAATCAGATACTACGCACGCTCACTAGGCAAACAGATGTTGGGAAACATACTTGTTGGACGATATCAAATTATCAGTCACTTGGGAGGAGGGGGTTTTGGCGAAACATTTGTTGCTTTTGATACTCAATTACCGGGTAAGCCTAAATGTGTCGTCAAGAAACTCCAACCGCAATCCCAGGATCCCATAACTTTACAAACAGCTAGGCGTTTATTTGACACGGAAGCCCAAGTTCTGTACAAGTTAGGGACTAACGAGCATATTCCTTTACTTTTAGCTTACTTTGAAGAAAATCAAGAGTTTTATCTCGTACAAGAATTTATTACCGGACATGATTTAAGTCAAGAGCTAGTACCAGGTAAAAAATTTAGCCAAGAAGAGGTTATTAAACTTTTACAATCAATATTAAAAATATTGGAGTTTGTCCACCAGCAAAATGTCATTCACCGTGATATTAATCCCCACAATATACTCAGACGGGATACAGATGGACAGTTAGTTTTAATTGATTTTGGTGCTGTTAAGGAAATTACTACCCAGGCTATTGTCAATTCTGGGCAAATACCACAAACTATTGCCATAGGCACTCCTGGATATATTCCTAGTGAGCAGGCTCAAGGAAACCCCAAGTTTAGTAGCGATATTTATGCAGTGGGAATTATGGGGATTCAAGCATTAACGGGATTAGACCCTAGCCAATTTAATAAAGATACCATAACCAATGAAATTGTCTGGAGAGAGCAAACAGAAGTAACTCCAGAATTTGCCAATTTATTAGATAAAATGGTTCGCTATGATTTTCGAGAACGCTATAGTTCAGTCAATCAAATATTACAGCATCTCCAAGACTTACAATTCTCCAATACTATGGTTGTCAGTCCTCCCCCTGCAAATCCTCAAAATCAACAGCTATCAAAGTCTTTTCCTAAATATAAATATAAGGGTATTCTGATTAGAGCTTTTTTGATTTTAATAGTTATAGGTTGTGGTGGAGTTGGAGCATTTTTTTTAGTTAATGCTATCAATGTTAAGAATGCTAATTCATTGTACAGACAAGCCACTATTTTGTCTGATTTACAAAGATATGAGGATGCTTTAGCAACATACGAGAAAGTGATTGCTTTACAAGCTGATTCTAGCCAAGCTTGGTATGGGAAAGGCAAAAGTTTGTATGCACTGAAACAATATAAACAGGCACTAGTCGCATATGAAAAAGCAATTCAAATTCAACCAGATTATTTTGATTCATGGAGCGATCGCGGTTTAACATTAGATAAATTAAAACGATATCAAGAAGCTATTTATGCCTTTGATAAGGCTTTGCAAATACAAAATGATAAACCAAATATCTGGGCGGCAAAAGGTAAGGCTTTAATGAATTTAAAGCAGTATGATCAGGCAGCAGTAGCTTACGAACAAGCGATTAATTTCAATTCAGAAAATTATAATTATTGGTACCAAAAAGGCATAGCTCTACATCAATCCCAACGTTATGAAGATGCGATCACATCTTTCGATCGCAGCCTAAAAATCAAATCTAATTATGCAGCAGCCTGGTATCATCGAGGCAATGCATTCGCTAATTTAAATCGTTATAGAAATGCAATTAAATCCTATGAGAAAGCTGTAGAATACCAGAGAAATTATTATCAAGCTTGGTTATCAAAAGGTAATGTCCTAATTACCATACAACGATATCCAGAAGCAGTAGTTGCCTTTACCCAAGTAACTAAATATAGCCCCCGTAATTCCCAAGCTTGGTATTATCTCGGTTGGTCATTACATCAAAATCAACGCTATGAAGAGGCAATCAATGCTTTTAATCAGACAATTAATCTCAAACCTAATAGCTATCAATCATGGTATGGAAAAGGCAATTCTCTATATCAATTAGCAAAATATCCAGCAGCAATCAAATCTTACAATAGAGCTATTCGCTACAATAAAAATCATGCCGAAAGTTGGTATAGCAAGGGAAATGCTCTATTTAATTTACGACAATATCAACAAGCGATCGCATCTTATAAACAAGCAATCAAATATAAACCCAATTATCAGCAAGCTAAACAAGCTTTACAAAAAACTCAGGAATTATTAGCCGATAAAAATAACGAACGAAAATCAGATTAAACTGAGCATTATAGCAATGGGTATATTGATTAGGACAGTATTGTTCAACTAAAGGACTATCAACTGAAAAATGTCCTAATACCGTTTCTCTAAATCCTGGCTACAGATAATTCTCCCCCTGCTCCCTGCTCCCTGCCCCCTGCTGTCCATGTGTAGCTTTATTTTGGAGAATTGGTATAAATTGGCTAGCTATAGCTATATCTCAAAAATAATACCTGTAGAGACGTAAAACTTTACATCTCTACATCTTTTATTGCGACATAGTGACGAGAAAAAATGACAAAATGAAAAGTTTAAAATTATCGAATATTCACTTCTGGGAATTCATTTTCCGTTTTTAAATCAGAGAATCTACTAGTTGAGGCTGGAATTGTTGGTGATATAAATGAAGTCAAATTTGCTTTTTGCTGTCCATTTCTACTACTTGTATCTAGCCTAGGAGACTGACTTTTAGAATTAGAGGATTCTTGATTCCGAGCAAATATTTGTATGCGTTTTTTATGACTATATTCTTTTAATTTTAGTTGGGCAGTATTGTAAACTGGAGTATTTTTAGGAATTTTTTTGAGAAATCTAATCGCGCCATCAAAGTTCGATTTAGCAGCTTGGTTGTAGGCTTTTTGTAATAAATAAGTAGCTCTAATTCCCTGCTTTTTCTCATATTCATGCAATTTATCTTTAACTAAAGCACCAGCAGAAGATTCGCCAGGGATTTGTTTGAGATATTGTAAAGCCATTGTAAAGTCTTTGTTTTTAGCTGCTTTATAGGCTTGGTTCAGTAATGTTTCTGTTTGTATTTTAATATTTGTATTTGCTTGCTCAACAAGTCCATCTATTTTCGATTGCCAATATAAAATATCAGGAACTTGAGGTGCTAGCCGTAATACTTCTGACCACTTGCCATCATTATCAGCTTGTTTAATTGATGCAAATTTCTCAGCAGCAATTTCCCATTGTTTTTGCCATTCCTCAATAGTGGCTTGGGCTTCTGGATATATATAACTAGTACTAGGAATTGATTTAGCTAAGGAAATTGCTTGTTGAAAATCTCCCGATTGATATTTCTGTGTTGCATTATATAAAGTTGCCGTCTCGGAAGTTCCAGGGGAATTCGTAATTAAAGAATATGTACCAAATCCAAGAAACAAAGTATTGGCAACTAATCCTACCTTCATACCTGTAAGCAGGGAAGACGATTTTGGTGATTTTCCATCCCGATAAATTTGATTGGATTCTGGTGGAGAATTAATATCTTCAGTACTTTCCGGTAGAACAATATAATCTGTATATATGCTTTGTGGTTGCCATTCTTCTAATGGCATTTGTTCCAGTGCTTTAATTACTTGAGTTGCTGATTGAAAACGATGTGTATAATCATAACGAATCATTTGACTGAGTACAGCAGCCAGATAATCACTAACTGCTGTATTCTGAGAACGCCAGATAATTTCATTAGTATAAGGATCTATTTGGAAACTCAGTGGTGTCAATCCCGTTAGAGCTTGAATAGCTATAAGGCCTAAAGCATAAATATCACTATTCGGTTTAGTTTGACCAATAAATTGTTCTGGAGGGATGTATCCTAAAGAAGTGACAGGTATCTGATAAATGGGTAGTACCACATCCATGCCAAAATCCACTGGCTGGATAGAGCCGAAATCAATTAAAACTAACTTGCCATCATAAGCACGTCTAATCAGGTTATCTGGTTTAATATCGCAATGAATAACACCTTGAGAGTGAATAAAATCTAAAATACCTAAAACATCTTTTAAAAACCTAACTGTCTCCCTTTCAGTCCATAAGTAAATGGAACCCATATCGTAAGTAATGGGAAGCTCTACCGTCAATGGATTTCCCTCCACTAGTTCTTGGACTAAGTAGAACCGTTCATTCTCTTCAAAACAGGAAAGAAGCTGGGGAATTTGGGTATGGTGTCCTAAATTACTCAGAGTTTGAGTTTCAGTCAGAAAACGTAAGCGGAGGTTTTCTAAGTAATTAGACTGGTAACTGAAAATTTTTAGTTGTTTAATAACACATTTGGGATTGTTTGGTTGCTCTATATCTATGGCAATGAAGGTTTGCCCAAATACTCCTGCGCCTAAATTTTGAACAATGTGGTAACGTTTTTGCAAAACTTTACCGATCATGTAGTTAGTCATGAATTGGTTACTAGGAGACTACTTGTTTAATTTTTCTGATGTCACCCACAATTTCCGGAATACCTGGTAGAGAAATGTCTGTAAATTTACACTAATAATTTATTTGCTCAGAATATATGGTGATTTATACTGAGAACTAAATATTTGTATTTTGTTCCCTAATTACTTGGATTTTTTTTTCCGTATCAAGCAATACTTTTACGAGAATAGAGTGAGTATTATTCTGATTCCTGAATTTCTTTTTTTTCCATTTCAGATTTATCTGTCAATGGTTTCACCACTCGAGCAATCGCTTCTTGAATAAAAGCCTTGATAAACTCATCCCTGCGGTTAAGTTGAAACTGACGCTGTACAACCTCAGTCATTCCTCCATCGCCCCAATCTTGATCATGGCGGAAATATTCAATAAAACTTTTACCAGCAATTCTAGTTAAATAGGCAGCAGTTACCCCTTGAATTGCTCTACCAATAATAAAAGTACCTACATTCAGTTGTAATGCGGTGGAAAGTAACTGTAATGCTCCCTTAACAATTCCCAAACTAGCAATAGTTTTTGCCAAAGATAGAGCTAGTTCCCTTCCCCTTTCCATATTCAACTCACAACCGTAAACCCTGCCAATTTCCACCACCATTTGGGCATTGACTGCTGCTGTTGCTAATAAATCCACCACTGGTAAAGGAGTTACTGATACCACCCCTGCACCAATCCACTGAAACCTATCCACAATTTTGTCAGCCTGACGACGACGTTGCACATCAATTAGTTTTCGGGCTTCTTCTCCCAATCTCATGGATTGCAACAAAATATTATCTGCCACCAAATCTTCCCCTTCTGCCCGTAAAATAGCTGCCATGCGCCGCATTAATGGCAGAATATCTGCTTCTGGTTGAAAAATTTCCCCATCTTCTAATTCTACTGGCTGGGGGTTAGCTGCGATCGCGACTACATCATTAGTGGAAATAAAACCCCGTACCCGTTGACGCAATCGGGCTAAAATAGCTTCCTTATCCTCATCTGTATACAAGTCAGTTTTATTCAGAACCACCACAGAACGCTTACCAATACCAGCTAATGCTTGTAGGGGTTCGTATTCCGAACGTCGTAAATCATTATCCACTACAAACAATAATAAATCTGCTGCCGTTGCTAGTTCCCTGGCTAACTCTTCCCTTTGGGTTCCTGCTACCCCTGCTTCCAAAATTCCTGGGGTATCTGTAATCAAAATCTTCCGTTCTAAACCTTTCAATCGCAGGCAATAGGTTTCTCCCACCATAGTAGTTCCCATAGGGGCACTGACCTTACCCACCATTCTCCCCATGACAGCATTTACCAAGGAAGTTTTGCCAGCACTACCAGTACCAAATACCACTACTTGAATTTCACCCCTGGCGAGGTTAGCTTCAATTTCCCGAGATTTACTTAATAAAGCTTGGCGAGTAACTTCATCTTGAATTTGCGATACCTGTTGTCTTACAGCTTGGAGTGTGGAAGAAGCAGCTTCTGATTTTACCTCTGGGACTTTGATTTGGGGACGAAGTTTGCGGGAACGATGGGAACGCTTTTCCCCAGCCCGTAGTTCCAATACATAATATACAAAGGCAGCTATTAAACCGGCAATGAGGACAATTAGCAAAAATAACAGCAAATTGCCCAGCAAGGGAGAATAGGATAGTTGCCAGTAGAGGCGAGAGAGGGAATCAACCAGCCACAAGCTTAATCCCAGAATCAGGATTAAACCAACAATTAGGGTGACTAAGCGTGACAAGGGCATGGAAAACTAATACTAATCATAGGGTATGCAGATGTTTCTCATCTTAGATCCTTTGATGGAGTGATGGAGTGATGGAGTGATGGAGTGATGGAGTGATGGTTGTTAGTTGTTAGTTGTTAGTTGGTGGTTGATGGTTGGAAGTTAAGATTTTTGATCTTTCCCTCCTTCCCTCTCTTTCCCATCTTCCCACACTCCCCCTGCTCCCTGCTCCCTGCTCCCCTGCCTCTTCCATCAAGAGCTCACAGTGACTTGCTCTTGCTTTTGCTCTTTCAGTAAATATGCATACAATCTATTCAGTGCATTCACGTATGCTTGGGCTGATGCCACAATGATATCGGTATTGGCAGAACGTCCAGAAAATATCTTATCTTCATGTTTGAGACGAATTGTCACTTCCCCAATAGCATCAATACCAGCCGTAACAGATTGTACAGAAAATTCAATCAGCTTATTTGGTACATTCACCACCCGATTAATGGCTTTGTAAACAGCATCCACAGGCCCTGTACCAATGGCAGCATCCGTCAATTCTTCCCCATCAGGAGTATAGAGGGTAACAGTTGCAGTTGGTTTAGCATTAGAACCAGAGGAAACTTGTACCAACTCCAAACGGAATAAATCTGGTGCTTGTTGGATTTCATCATTTACAATTGCTTCCAAGTCCCAATCGGAAATTTCTTTCTTTTTGTCGGCGACATCTTTGAAGCGGAGGAAGGCTTTATTTAATTCGGTCTCTGTAATTTCATAACCCAATTCTTGCAAACGGGTACGAAAGGCGTTTCTGCCGGAATGTTTGCCTAAAACAATCAGATTATCTGTCAAACCAATGGATTGAGCATCCATAATTTCATAGGTGCGCTTATTTTTCAGCACCCCATCTTGGTGAATACCTGATTCGTGGGCAAAGGCATTAGTGCCAACAATGGCTTTATTGGGCTGTACCAACAACCCGGTTAAGTTAGAAACCAATCGTGAAGTTTTGTAAATCTGTTTGGTATCTATGTTGGTGAGGGGTTTCTCTGAGTCTGCGGCACATCCCAAAAACGGATTAAAGTATTGTTTGCGGACGTACAAAGCCATGACCAATTCTTCTAAAGCAGCGTTTCCTGCCCGTTCGCCAATGCCATTAATGGTACATTCTAACTGTCTGGCACCATTTTTAACTGCTTCCAGGAAATTGGCCACAGCCAAACCTAAGTCATTATGTCCATGAACAGAAATAATGGCTTGATCAATGTTGGGTACATTATCCTTAATTCCCTTAATTATGGCCCCAAATTCGCTGGGAGTGGTATAACCAACGGTATCGGGAATATTTACCGTAGTCGCTCCGGCAGCGATCGCTTTTTCTAAAACCTGGTACAAAAATTCAGGATCGGAACGCCCTGCATCTTCGGGAGAAAATTCTATATCATCAGTAAAGGTTTTGGCATATGCCACCATTTCCTCTGTCGTCGCCAGTACTTCTTGCCTAGTTTTACGCAGTTTGTATTGGAGGTGAATATCGGAAGTGGCAATAAAGGTGTGAATTCTACCTTTGGCTGCCGGTGCAATTGCCTCTGCGGCTGCTTTAATATCATCCCGCCTTGCCCTTGCCAAACTACAAATTACTGGCCCATTCTCCGTACCTACAGTCCGAGCAATTTGATTTACCGCCTCAAAATCTCCAGGACTGGCAAAAGCAAAACCTGCTTCAATTATATCGACCCCTAAACGGGATAATTGTTTAGCGATCGCTAGTTTTTCCTCTATATTCAGTGTTGCTCCCGGACATTGTTCCCCATCTCGGAGAGTTGTATCAAAAATAATAATGCGTTCGGAATTATTGCTCATATGCCACCCTTTGTTCTATTTGTACTAGTCGCTGACAATATTTTATAGATATATTTATTTTTATAAATTTTTATATAAATAAAACAATTATGCCTAACATTGAGATGCTTCTGCTTTTTCTATTTTCCCTCTGAGATCATTTAAATCAATATATCTGTCAGTAGCATTACGTAATTCTCTGGCTATCATTCCTTCTGTTGATACTACAGTTATATGAGTATTTTTAGATCGTAATAATTCAATTGCTCTTTCAAAATCACCATCTCCACTAAATAAAACGACCCGGTCATATTGGTCTACTGTATTAAACATATCTACGACAATTTCAATATCTAAATTTGCCTTTTGGGAATAACGACCAGAGGAATCATCATAATATTCTTTGAGGATTTTAGTTCTGACGGTATATCCCAGACTAATTAGAGCATCTCTAAACCCCCTTTGGTCTTGTTGGTCTTTTAAGCCAGTGTACCAAAAAGCATTAATTAATGTTGTCTCTGGTTGTTCATGAGCGAAATATTCTAATACTCTTCGGGGATCGAAAAACCAACCATTTTTTTGTTGAGCGTAGAACATATTGTTTCCGTCTACAAAAATAGACAGACGATTACTGGTAATGGTCATATAAATTTACACCTATAAATAAATAAAGAATTTTAGATGAGTGATAGATTATAGCAATTATAAATTGTGATATTTGCTTATATCTACAGATGAAATATTCATGTAGGTCTTGATTAGACTTATTTTATAATCATAGAATGTACTTAAGCATTAAATGTATATAATTGAGATAAAAATAGATCCTGGTTTTCTTCGTCCAGCTCGAGTTCGTGAATAAAATTCATCAATAAAATTACCTGGATATGAGAATTTATAGCTGCTGATTAACTTAGTTTACTCCTAAAGAGGTATAGAATATAGTCGGCAATGGTTGTAATTTGAGGGATATATATTCCGGTTATGTACTAAAGT
>NZ_FYBH01000247.1 GCF_900185595.1 Calothrix rhizosoleniae SC01 | reverse complement strand
ACTCGGCGTTCGCTTATTTTGAAACTCTAAGTTGAATTAAAGCCTTAATTTAAAAGGAAAAAGGCGATTCCTAAGTAAGCGGTTATTTAGAAGTAATATTTGAAACTTTAATAAAAAGCCTCCAGAAGCGCCTATTTAAGACGTAGGGAGGTCTAAATCATAAAAATGGCTAAAACCTTGTAAGAGCCAAAAATGCCTGAATTGACGGCATATCCTAGATCATAAGCTTTGTAAGGCTTAATTAAATTTTCGGTTCAAAAATGAGCGAACGGACAGTAATTAAATTTCACTCCTACAAAATAAGCGAACGCACAGTTATTACTTATTACTTCTCTATTTTTCAGTCCCTAGGAGTTTTGTTAAAATAAAAAGCGCCAGGGAATACGGTGCAAAAGCTGGCGCTTATAGTGTGTTCTTTTGTGGAACATAATTGTAATTAAAGAGTTGGTTCGAGGGTAGAGGGTTGACACCCCTCATACTATTTTAGCTAAAGAAAAAAGATAACTATTTGCAATTTGTTAGGTGTGCGATCACAGAAAAACTAAAGCACGATCGCAATAACTTGGAAGAAGAAGCCCTAGCCACAAAGACTCTTAAGAAAGCGATCGCATTTGTAGTGATCATGGAGAGAGCGATCGCACTGTACCCAATATAAAATATCCAGGGTTACATTTCGATTGAGGTGCGGAGGCGACAAATGGAAGAGGGGAATGCTACTTAGTTATTAATGTGACTTAAAAATAATTAATTTAGTTTATTTTTTACGTGTCATATTGGCATATTTATTGTTATTTAATAAGGGTTTTACCCCTTTATATCGTCATTTAATGTAGTATCAAAAATGACTTAAACTTGGTTGAGGTATTTATTATTTTGGGTAGCTAAAATGGCTTGTTTTGTTAAGTGGTTTCGAAGGAAAATCGCTTTATAATCAAGAGGGATACAATCAGTCAAAATCTTCACCACATAAGGCTTAGCAGAATTTGTTCCCAATAGTACATAAGTTTTATGCTGTCAACTTTAAGCAGAGAAGCATCTACGACGACTAACACCTCGCCGTAGATAACCTTGAGAATCTCCCTAGTGTTCACCTAGGAGAATATCAAAACATTTGTACCAATTTAATTATCTTCTGGAAACACCCATTTTGGTGGTTCAGTCATTTTCTTGAGTCTAGCAGCTTCCGCCATTTCTAGCATTTTGTCCAAGGAAGTATCTTGAATAAACTGGGATGCAGCTTCCCTATACTTGATATTGGGACATTTATCTCCCAAAACGCAACCGTTAACACAGGCTTCCTGACAATTGATTTTGATGTTCTCCTCCATGCAAACCTCCTTTGTTGGGATATCTTCGGGAAAACAGCAGACAGCACCGGCTGCTAGGCAAAAATACTTTGTGAGCCTAGTTAAATAGTAATATCATTTGCATTGTTACTAACTTGAGAGTGCAAAATCTGTACAGGATTGACTAAACAGATACTGTGTCAAATCCTGATTACAACCCAAAGCCCAAAATCCAAAACTTCATGTCAGAAATCTTTGCTACTACAGGAACCATCGCCGCGATCGCAACTGCAATTGTCCCCCAACAGGGTAGTGTAGGTATTGTGCGGGTATCTGGTGCAGAAGCGATGCAAGTTGCCAAAACCCTCTTCCATGCACCAGGAAAGCAAGTGTGGTCATCTCACCGCATTCTTTATGGCTATGTCCGCCATCCCCAAACAAAGAAATTAATCGATGAGGCGTTGTTGCTGATTATGCAAGCACCCCGCTCTTATACCAGGGAAGATGTGGTAGAATTCCATTGCCACGGGGGAATTATCGCAGTCCAGCAGGTTTTGCAACTATGTTTGCAGTCTGGAGCAAGACTGGCACAACCAGGAGAATTTACCCTCCGCGCCTTTCTCAATGGACGACTGGATTTAACCCAAGCGGAAAGTATTAGTGATTTGGTAGGGGCGAAGTCTCCCCAAGCAGCACAATTCGCCTTAGCTGGTTTGCAAGGTAAGTTAGCCCATCCCATCCGTCAGCTACGTGCTAGTTGTTTAGATATTTTGGCAGAGGTTGAGGCGCGGATTGATTTTGAGGAAGACTTATCTCCGCTGGATGATAAAAGGATAGTATCACAAATTGAGTCAATTGCCACAGAAATTACTCAACTTTTGGCAACCGCCGATCAAGGTGAACTGCTCCGCACGGGGTTAAAGGTGGCAATTGTGGGACAGCCCAATGTGGGTAAATCTAGTTTGTTAAATGCTTGGAGTCGTAGTGACAGAGCCATTGTCACCGATTTACCTGGAACTACCAGGGATGTGGTGGAATCCCAGTTAGTTGTGGCTGGGATTCCCATTCAAGTACTGGATACTGCGGGGATTAGGGAAACAGAAGACCAGGTAGAAAAGATTGGCGTGGAGCGATCGCGCCGTGCTGCGAATGCTGCTGATTTGGTCTTATTTACCATTGATGCCTCCCAAGGATGGACAAGGGCAGATGAGGAAATTTACGCCCAGGTCAACCATCATCCGTTAATTCTGGTCGTCAATAAAATTGACCTTGTAGACGATATGCAAATAAATATGCTGCAATCTCAAATTAAACAGATAAAATCCCAAATTTTTACCGCAGCAGCACAAAATCAGGGTATTGATGGGTTAGAAACAGCAATTTTACAAACTGTACGCCAGGGGAAAGCCCAAGCCGCAGATATGGATTTAGCCATTAACCAAAGGCAACAAGCTGCGCTGGTAAAAGCTAAAACATCTTTGTCACAGGTACAAGCAACTATTAACGAGCAGTTACCCTTAGATTTCTGGACAATTGACTTGCGGGGTGCGATTCATGCTTTAGGGGAAATTACTGGTGAGGAGGTAACAGAATCTGTGCTTGATCGGATATTTAGTAAGTTTTGTATTGGCAAATAATAAGTAGGTAGGTGTTGAAAGTAGGGAGTGGGGAGTCGGGAATCGGGAGTCGGGAGTTGGGAGTTGGGAATGGTGGTGACATTTTTTCATCGGGACTGCCTTCTGTCTTCTTCAATTACCTCGTTCTTTATCTCGTCGCCAATTTTTATCTGGTAAGGATGCATTGCCAATACCTTGTAAAATTCCCCGTCCAATTAAGCCGATTGCTCGACCAACTACTTTAGTCAAAACAAACACCACACCGCTACCTAGGAAAGATACTAAAGATTGTAACCGAGGAGCGATCGCATCCCGAAATTCTAACACCAAAGTAAATGTTAGAGGAATACCTGTAAGTTGGGCTAATTCATCATTCCGATGGGCATAAATTGATGTTTTAGCAATACCGCGAGGTGCAAAGACAAATATTTCATAACGGCTTTCAAAAATTTCTTGGGGCTCTTTAATATAATTTTTCAGTCTATATTTCCAAGATAAATCATTTCTAATTCTTTCAATCTCCCTAGTAGAGGCTAAGGTTTGATTATAATAATTCTGCTTAATATAATTGATATCTGCTAGATTATTTAACAAAGGTTGAATAATACTATTTGCTACTTGAATTAAGAGATTTTCTAGTAGCATACAGCCACGCTCTTTAGCTTCATTACTATATGAAGAGTATGATCTGTTATCAACTATTAACTTATTCTGAAAGATTAAATAAGCAAACAACTCTAAAACCAAGGGAATTTTATTTAAAATCTCCCTTTGCACTACTTCCCTATCTTGTAGTAAGAAATTGACAATTTCTATTTCTTGATTATCTACATTAATCCGCGAAAACTTGCCAAAAAAATCAGTCATAGCGGCTTGCCATAAGTCCACCAAACTAACTTGATAAACTGATGATAATTGATTCATCTCAATGTGCGACTCTCTCAATTCATCCAGAACATCAGCTAATTTTTGCAAAATAAGATAAAGTATTTCCCGTTTTTTATCGTCCCGTAAAATATCTATTTCTAGTGGCGAATCAGTGATATTTTCTAAACTAAATTGCAATTTATTGACTACAGAAGCGAATAATTCTGATTGTAATGCTCTAGGACTCAATAAAGAGGGTGCATTGGTAGATGTTTGAGGGAATTCTGATGAATTAATCTCACCTCTATCAGGAACAATTGTTGGCAATTGTAACTGTTGTGCATCTATTTCTGGAGTTTGCTGTCGTTGTTTTCTTTCTTGGGATGATGTCAAGAAAAATTGCATTAGTTTCCGTGCTGCAATTAATTCCCGTTGCCTTCCTGCTAAAATTGCCTTTTCAATTATAGGTTGTCCGGGAACTTGCAACTTTTTGGTTACCTGTACCAAATTACCATTAATATAGTCAATTGCTGACAGTCGCAGATTACGTTGTAACTGAGCAAAAGAGTTTAATTCCTCCACCGAAACCACTGCTGCTGATACTTCAGTTGATAATAAATTTTCTTCCCTACACCAATAGCCATTCCCTGCTGTTACCTGTTCAATAGCTGTGACTAATTCTGGGATGGGAGTCCCTTTAGGACAGTAGCCATCGACACCAGCATTTTTGGCAGCTAAAAGCAAACCTGACTCTTGAATAGCAGTAAATAAAAATAGGTAGAGATGGGGATATTGAGCTTTTAGCTGTTTACAGAGCAATATACCCAACTGCTGACTCGATAGGGAGTGACCATTACCTAATTCTAAAATTACCAGATTTATTCCCTCTGGATCGATTTGAGATAATTCAGTTAAAACTTGTAGGGCAAAAGTATCAGATTCTACCGCATTCACCACTTCTATCTCAGGAAATTCCTCTAAAGCTACCTGTAGTCCCAAGCGGAAAATAGGATCTTGGTCAATTAATAATAATTTTAGTGGGCGATCGCTCATAATCTGCTCATAAATTAACCTTCCAATAATGTCCAGAAATAACCATCTGGAGCGACAAAGGAAAAACTCATCTCAGCAAATTCATTCACAGCAATAGCAGTAAATTTTTGCACAGAACTAGCCAGAATTTTATCAAAATATGTATTCAATCCCCTGACTCGGTAAGTATACAAACAAATTCCTAAACTCCCAGGTTGGGCAAAACTAAACTGTGATTCTAGGTTGATTGCTTCCGGAAAGCGGATAATATATAGTCTGCCGCTACGTGCTGCCATAAAGTTACTCTGGGATGAGCGAGGATCGTCAAAAGCGGTGACAAAAAACTTTTCCCCTGGTTTGAGGTCAAAAATTTCCCTCCCAGCCAGAGAAGATTCGTAGCTAGTTTCCACATCATCCCGCGATCGCAATAAGCCTAAAATTTGTTCGTAAAATTTCAGTATTTCTTTGCTGTCATCTTGGACTACCATCCCCATATGGGTAAATTGACTAGTCCGCATGAGAGAAGTAGGATGAATTTGTCCGTAGTTGGGGATAGTATAACCAAATCTTTGAAACAACACCTGTCGCGCTAGGGGTTGTAGCATTAACATTTCTCTGACCCCACACAAGCGATCGCTAAAAGGACGACTTTTTTGTTGTTTGTTGTAAATAATTTCCCAGTGGGGGTAGGTATTCTTAATTTTCCAGCCAGCAGCTTTCGCTTCCTGAATGTGATTGAGTATATTCAAAATATCCCCAGTTAAACTTGTCCCCCAGCGATTACCTTTGATTTTCATAGAACCCATACCTAATCCTTGATTAGTGGGTTTTTGCCAAATCATCAGTCGAATTAAACCATGATCGGCATTTTGATGGTACATACGTACCGAACGTAAGGCAGAGTTTACACCATATAATTGTTGTGCTGCCGTTGCTGATAGTTCCCCTTCTTGAGCAATACGATAGCCAAATTGCTCCCAATATTGAATTGCTGCAACTGCATCTGGAACACCAATACATACTTCGTAAATACCCTCTATTGCAGTTTTCTGTTCCAGATTCATAGGCTATTGCAAATTAAGAATTATGAGTTACGTTTAATGGAAATTAAGTGCTGAAACCATTGTAATTACGTTGATAATGCCAAAACCATGATTTTGGAAAAATCTCAAAACCCTTATGGGAAAAGAGACGTTTTTAATTCACATCAGGCGTGAGTTTTAGATTTTAAGACTAAATTAATGGCAACTGCGATCGCCCAATTTCTACCAATTATTATATGCTGTTCATCGCCCCTTAAAGCTAAAGCTGATCACCCAATCGAGAATATCCGCATTTTTTTGAGTATAGAATAATATTTCCTACACCTCATACCCCCTTGATCAATCACAAGTTCAAATTAATGTTTAATTGCCAACAAAAAAATATACTTAAAATTTATACTGAGAATATTGACAAAATCTGGGGTAAGAAACATGATTTTGAAACAGGCAAGTCTCACCTGGAGGAGCTAGCCTCACCCCAAATTTTCCATAGGTAATTTATTCTCGCCCTAAAATCGATAGAATTAATGATTAAGTGCTACAACAACTTAGTGCAACTATTTTCCCCACCCTAGTGTCATATAGATAAATTCCCTAAAATGTTTGATATATTCAGGTTTTTGAGTACAGTTAAGCTTTTATGACTAAAATGGAGCCAAAATATATGTCAACTACCCCTACCTGCCTAAGGGCTGAGGTAGGGGCTTGCAAGAACCAGGTTGCAACGTAAGAGATGACTAGCCCAGTAGCCATTACCTAATACGGACTTCCGAATGTTTCCCTAGTTCGGATTATTTCCAAACCTACTGGTTGTAGGTGCTTGACGCCAGTCGCCCCAAGTCGGGGAACCCGCCCAAGGCGCTGGCTCCAGAAAGGACATTTTGGTAATGGTGGGCTAAGGGACTTAATTACTTACACGCCACTCTGCACAAGTCGGGGAACCCGCCCATGCAGTTGGCTCACGAAAGGATTATCTCTATGATTCGTGTCCCGGTATTAGACAAAAACGGCAAGCCACTCATGCCAACAAAAGCTAGTCGTGCTAGACGTTGGCTCAAAGAAGGCAAAGCCAAGATTGTACACAACGACCTGAATGTTTTTTGTATTCAACTATTAGTAGAACCATCTGGTCAAAAAAAGCAACCAATTGCTTTAGGACTAGACCCTGGTAAAAAGTTTACGGGTGTTGGTGTGCAATCTGCCAAGTTTACTTTGTTTATGGCGCATCTAATTCTGCCATTTCCAAATGTTACGAAAAAGATGTCAGGGCGGCTGATTCTACGACGCGCTAGGCGAGGTAGACGCATAAATCGCAAAATGGCATTTCATAAAAGAGCGCACCGTCAAAAACGTTTCGATAATCGTAAGCAGAACAAATTACCACCTAGTATTCGAGCTAACAAAGAATTAGAGTTACGCATTACCAAGGAGTTGGTAAAACTATTTCCCGTGACTCAAATTACCTACGAATACGTTAAAGCTAAAGGTGATAAGGGGTTTAGCCCGGTAATGGTTGGGCAGAAAGTCATGTTGCAATGGCTAGAAAAAATTGCCCCAACAAATAAACACTCAGGCTGGCAGACTTCAACACTAAGACAACAGTTAGGGTTGACTAAAGACAAGAAAAATAAGGAGAAACAAGCTCCTAAAACCCATGCCCATGATGGAATTGCCCTGGCTGCAAGTAACTTCATGCAGTTCGAGAAATTTCAAACCCCTAACACTCGCGGGCATCGTTGGGTGGGAGAAGTCGTAGTTACATCTGCGCCATTTCGTGTTGTAGCACGTCCAAGAGTGTTTCGTCGTCAACTCCACTTTGAGAATCCAGTCAAAGATGTACCAGGTCACAGAAAACGAAAAGGCGGGACAGTGACACCATTTGGTTTTCGTTCTGGCGATTTGGTAAAAGCAGAGAAAGGGGGCAAAGCGTATATCGGCTGGATTGGTGGTTACACCCAAACAATCAAAACCAAGAACGTCTCAGTCTATGACCACAATTGGCACAGACTTGGACAATTTAGCCCGTCAAAAGTTCAACTCCTCAAAAGAAGTACACGATTATGCGTAACATCCTGAATCATTGGACGACTCCGCTCCTCCGTCCTCCCCCTATCCCTCCCCAGGCTACTCCACTTCCTTTCGTTGAGCCTGGGGACTCCTGCAAAATAGTTGAGGGTTAACCATCACCCCCAGCAACTAATTGTTATCAAAAAGCATTATTGAGAATATTGTATTCTAACCAAACCATTTGACCGAGGATTCTGCTCTCGCAGCTAGCTGTGAATAAATTATCTGAAATTATCAGAACGCTTGTGCAATCTAAAAAAGCTGACAAAATAGACTTGAATAAGGAATACCCTTGTCCCTGTCGTCGACGAGGTAAATTAATTCCCATCATACTGACAGAAGCATTTGGCTGCGATCGCTGTCAGCAAATTTTTGTGCTTGAAGATCATGGTCATGCATTAGAACAACTTTCCACGACCTATCCTTATAAGCGAGCTTGGCGGTGGAATGGTTCTAATTGGCAGGTAGTTCGTTCTCGATTAGGAGAAAGCTATATGCCAGTGGCTCTTGGTATTATTTTCGTGCTAGTGATTATATGGTTACCATTAGCACTACAATTAGCCAATGGCTACAACATCATCGCTTGGGCATTGGTAGCGTTACTTTTGGCTGTTCTGCCAGCACTTATGGTCTGGTTTACTTACAGGCGTTAACTCGATGACAGTGGATGCTTTTGACGTTCGTCCGGAAATAATTACTAGTGCTCAGCGTGCTTACCATGCTGCTTTTAATTTGGGCATTGCTAAGGGAAGCAATCGCAGTAAAGCCGTGTTGGCAATGGCAGAAGCACTAAAAAATTCTTTTGATGAGATTCTAGAAGCCAATACTTTGGATCTAGAAGCTAGTCGAGAAATGGCTGTACCAGAATTAATTTTAGATTGGCTGAAGCTAACTCCAAACCGTTTAGAAACAACTGTAGAAATTTTACAGAGGTTAGGGGAGCTATCAGATCCCCTGCGACGGGTGAGAAGTGCTGATTATCAATTGCAAGATTCCCAAACATATTCACAGTTAATGCCTTTGGGTGTCATTGCCTTAATTTATGAAGCATTCCCCGAAATGGCAGCGATCGCAGCAGGTTTATGTATAAAAACTGGTAACAGTATTATTCTCAAAGGCAGTACGGAAGCCAGTCATTCCAATGCCGCAATTGGCAATGCTCTATCAATGGCTGTAAGCTCAGCTGGTCTCCCACCAGGTAGTTTAGAGTTAATTACTTCAGAAGATTGTGCTTCTGTACGTGATTTAGTTACTCAAGATCGATATATCAATTTAATTATTCCCTACGGACGTTCTAGTTTAATTCAACAGGTAGTCAGGCAGTCCACTTGCCCTGTTCTTAAATCATCTATGGGTAACTGTTACCTTTACTGGTCACCTAATGGTAGTGTGGAGACAGTTAGTTGGATGATTGGCGATAGCCACGCCAGCGAACCCGATCCAGTAAATGCCATCGAAAAAATACTGATTCATCGCCGAGCTTCGCCATCTTCCATCGCAAGATTGTGTAACTATTTACAAGATAAAGGGTTCTATTTGCGGGGAGATGCGGAATTAGTAGAGACTTTTCCTCAATTGCAATTGGTTAAAGATAATGAGTGGGGATGCGCCTATTTAAATAATACGGTGGCTTTGAAATTAATAGATAATTTAGAAGATGCGATCGCCTGGATTAATCAATATAGTAGCGGTCATGCTGATAGCATTGTTACAGACTCCTACCAAGAAAGTCGTCAATTTGCCCTAGGTGTAAATAGTGCTTCCACATATATCAATGCTTCACCGCGTTTTTCCCGCAATCCTTCCCGTGGTGATTCTGTATTTCTAGGTATGTCTAATCAAAAAGGAAATCGTCGAGGGTTAATTAGTTTGGAGAGTTTAACTACTGTAAAGCATATTGTTCAAGGTAACGGAAGATTCTAAACTGACAAATAATCAATAATTGTGCCGCCATGCATAAGCATAAGGGGCAATTATTGATTTCTTGATGCAGTCGCTCATGGGGAAAAACCCTTTCTGCACGCTACATCGCTATTTCAATCCCCCAGATTTATCAGTGGGTTCAATCCAAAATCCAAAATCCAAAATCCAAAATCCAAAATCCAAAATTAAATGACTCAATCATCTGCCAATGGGTAATCAGACATATTTATCAGCATATCAATTACTTCCTGGTGTTTTTGATGAAAATTCAACAATTCTAAATAAGCGAATGGAACTATTAAAGGCCAGAGTATACTAGCCAGGATTAAAAAAAACCCATTAAATATTGGTTGCTCTAATTTACTGTGTTCATCTGACTGCAAAAAAAATAGCCATTTCCGAAAAAAACACACTATCATCAACAAGTAAACTGTGATTGCACTATATATGAATATATTTTGCGACATAATTTTGCCATATAATTTTGTTTGTCAATCAATGTAGCCTACCCTGAAAAAAAACTGCGATACATCTCTCATGTTATTTATATATATAGCATTTGCTTTAGGAAAGTTCCTAAGTTATTTTAGTACATAAATAGTTTTCTGATGAGCCAAAATAGCCTCAATTTAATTGCAATATCTATCTTTTTGATGACCTTTTCCATTCTGTTGGGTCCATTAATCCATTTGTCTCCTACAATACCTGCACTAGTTACTTTTACTCTTTTAGCTATTGCCACTGTTGATACTCTTAGCTGGCAAAATCAAGGAACTACACTACTGTTAGACTGGATAGCTAATTTTTCTCCTAAACACAGAGAAAGGATTATTCACCATGAAGCTGGTCACTTTCTTGTGGCTCATTTATTAGAGTTTAATATCATCAATTATACCCTGAATAATTGGGAGGCAATGCAGCAAAATCAATCTGGACAGGGAGGAGTAACCGTTGATGATCATCAATTAACTTCTCAATTGCAGCAAGGTAATTTAAATAATCACATCCTAGATCGATACTGCACTATTTGGATGGCGGGTATTGTGGCAGAAAAACTGGTTTTTAATGATGCTATAGGTGGGTTAGATGATCAACAAAAATTGGCAGCTATTTTGCAAGGTTTAGGATTTTCAGAGTTAGCATATACACAAAAAAAGAGATTCCATGCACTACAAGCACAAAACTTGATCCAAGAAAATTGGTCAGCATATCAAGCCTTAGTAAATGCTATGGGTCAACGTCTATCCGTATCAGAATGTATAGAAGTTATTGATCAGTGCCGTCTGCCAAAATATGGAGTTACTACTAAATAACACATTTTACACCCTTATATAAAGGCTATTACCTAAACAATAAAAATGTGTTTGTTTCGTTTGTGGGGAGGGGGCTAATACTTTTGACTTTAGATATGAGGTCAATCCAAAATCCAAAATCCAAAATAGTTTGATTCTCTTAAGAAGACATGACCTCCAGATGGGGAGTATGGCATATGTGACGGTCATAACTGATTACACGATTGCGTCCACTAGATTTTGCTTGTAGTAAGTACTTATCGGCACGATCCAACAGACTAACACCGTTTTTATCATCTTCAAGCTGTAAGCAAGACATACCTAAACTAATGGTAATATTTATTGCTAGTTTATTATTAATAGCAAATGGTTGTTCAGAGACTATGCGATTGAGACGATTAGCTACTACTAGTGCTTCGTGACAACTTGTATTGCTCAGAAGAATCACAAATTCTTCACCACCATAACGGAAAGGAGTGTCCTGGAAGCGCAGATTATGTCGAATACGGGTGCACATCAATTGTAATAGGCGATCGCCTACCAAATGTCCGTAGGTATCATTAACACTCTTAAAGTAGTCCACATCTAAAATAATCAAACTTAATGGAGTGTTATTGCTACGAGCCTTGTGGATTTGTCGGGGTAAATCCCATTCCAAAGCACGACGATTGTTGAGTTCTGTTAAAGAATCTGCTAAAGCTATGGCTGATAATAAATCATTGGTGCGAATCAGATCCCGATACTTTTGTGCTTTGCGTATACCTACAGTTAGTTGAGCCAATAATAAGCAATGATTAGTATTAGTATTGCTAGTGGTTATTTCTGGTATTTGCCAGATATAAGCATCTGCTCCTTGTTGGAGTGCAGCAGCATTCATTTCTATTTCCCATTCCCAGTTCCCTTGGGCTTTTAGAGAAATCATTTCGGGACGCTCCTCCAACAAAATACAATGTATCCAAGATAGGTTGGTTTGGTCTTTTAGCCAGCAGCATAGTTCCATGCTGCCATCTAAACTAGCCTGTACAAGGACTATATCCGGAGGATTCACTTGAATCTGAGATACTGCTTGATTAAGATTAGCGATCGCTTCTAAATTAAAAGTATTTGTATCATGGATCTGATCTGGAAGTGTAGTCAGAAAATGGTCACTTCCAAAGACCAGAATAGAAATATTCATTGTTGTATGTTGTGCCTTATCGTAACTGCTTTGGGTATAAACTTAAATAAAATATTTAGGTACTCTCTATTAGGAATGAATGTTCAAAATAAAGACCTATTCTTCCTTAAGTATTTATATACCTATAATTAAAACCTCCATAAATATACTGAAAGAATTAATGATAGGTTCTATGATTGGAGTTCTAAACATTTTCACCACCTATCAGCACTTAGTTAAATTACAGTAGTTACCCCTTAAATTTCTGATAACTAATGTCTGTCCTGACATTATTCATTTCAAACAGTAGAAATACTGAATATTTTGTCTCAGTATAAAAGTGTGACTGTAATTTCCAGTAATGGCAGTATGATTGGAATGTCATCAGTTCCCACGCATTACAATATTACCAGGAAAAATTTTCACCTTTTGCAACAGGGAATATTCTGTAATAATTTCGGTATATTTACACCCTGAAATGGCACCCTGAAAATTTTCTGATCAGTATAATCCGAAGCAATTCATAATACTGACAAAATTTACATACTGTAACTCAGGTCAATCCCTAAAATTAGCCATAGACAGACTGGGCTTTGAAAACCTAGAAAATACGCTCAATAAATTAGTACGTAAATATAGCGTTCACATCACAACATCAATGAGTTGGCTGCTGGAATTATCTTTTCAAGTTACTAATTTTATTTGTCAGTAAATTTACATAGAAGGCGATTCACAATGAGAAAAAAATGATATCCGAATACTGAGAAATATTTTCCCATAAAAAACTATTCAATCTGATATCCAGCATTGATGATTGCCTGTTTAATATTTTCAAGGGATACTGTAGATTCTACTGTAACAATTTTAGTGGGCACATCTACCTGGATTTTGGCGCTAGGTTCCAGTGCCAGGAGGGATTCAGTAATTGTGTCAGCACATCCCTGGCAGGCAATATCAGGAACTTTCAATTTAAAAGTCATAAGTCTGTGGTTTTCTTCTAACTTAAGTCAGCTGAGGTCGAGGAAAAATTCAGTATCTTTATGGATAAAGTTTAATCTCTCATAGGAGTAGGTGAGGGGAATTGTGCCACTATATAAAGCTGCACACAGTAACTTCAGATTAACTTGAGGTTAACCTCAAGTTAATTTTATCAAAATTTCACAATAAACTGACCTTGAATTTCCTTGTCAAAGTATGAAATTAACTATTGGGGGTGGAAAAAGTATGAATTAACGGCCAAAAGTCTTGATCATATTTTTGATTGACTTTAAACTCATAACTG
>NZ_FYBH01000216.1 GCF_900185595.1 Calothrix rhizosoleniae SC01 | reverse complement strand
ATTAATTATTTCACAAATTCAATTTTCAGCCAGTTGGATTATTGGGATTTCTATTTTTCCTCTGCCTAGAGTGACAAAAGAGGGTTAATGTGCAAACTAGCATATAGATGCTTCATCGCCTTACGTCCCCGTAAAGCCGCACGATCAAAAAATTTCGGGTTTGCTTCCCTGGTTTGCAGATATCGACGCACCGCAGTCCGAGCAGAACGGGGAACTTTACCTTGCTGTTGCTTCATAAAGTCCACAATCCGCGCCACCTGATAAGGAGGGAATTCTTGCAACATCATAAAGCCAGCATCCCGGTGCTCGTTAACGTTACTTGTCAACAAATGTCCCAGAAATACTTCCTTATGGTCGCGAACATCACCATGATGCTGATACCATGAAGCTAGGTGACCGTAGAAAATTGGGTCTAATTCCACCATGATTTTATGGAATTCTGCTACCTTTGCCAGTTCGCGGTGAGGGGTTGTCAGCAAACTGTTGAGCAATTCTAAACGTAAATCTTGCTCTGCTGTATCCATTAATACTACCTCCATCAATGAAGTGTAATTTGGTAGTAGGTGTTCCACGCAAGCAGTGATTTTTGGTAATCACCGCGCAAGTTTAGTGAGCTTTGATTTGATCAACCTTGGCAGGGTTAGTATGTAAGCTCCACCAGTCATGACAAGCAGTACTGGTTATCTATGTTAGGGCGCGGTAACAACTACTGGGATAAGTTGAATGTAATTAAGAGTGATACAAGGGCGAACGCTGATTATTTAATACAATAAAAAGCAGTGTATTCCCTGCAAAAGGAAAGTTATTAAAAGTTGCCGCACAAGTTAAAAAAGCCTTTGGTGTATACCCAGGAGTTGAACCTGGAATATCCTGCTTCTTATGCAAGCGCCTGTACCATTCGGCTAGTATGTAAGCTTTTTGTGTTGGGGCGCAGCAACCAATATAGATTTTGAATTTTGAATTGTTTATATCATCTCACGCAAGTTAAAAAAGCTGTTGTTTTTGGCTACTATCGCAGGATTCGCACCTGCAACCTCTTGATTAAATGTCAAGCGAGCTACTGTTGCTCTAGAAAGTATGTAAGCTTTTAATGTTAGGGCGCGAGATGAAATATTGGCAATTCTGGGACCTCTTACAAAAAGATCTGAGGTGTCATTTGGAGGTTTCGCGCAAGTCAACAAAGCTTTAAATTACCCGTATGCTCTACCTATTGAGCTACATCTCCGCTAATGGAGATGGTAGGAGTCGAACCTACAACACTACGATTAAAAGTGGTATGTAAGCTTCACAAATTAGGGCGCGAAACTGAAATCATTTACCAAGTAGATTGTTACTGGATAAATTTATAATTTACAAATTATAAATCATAGTTTTATTGGATATCCCATGCAAGTTGCTAAAGCCGGAGTTTACTTTTTTAAGTATATGTTTAAAGTATGTATGCTTTAGTCATTAGGGCACGGGACTATTGATGATAATTTATCTGATATTAGGAAACTCTTTTCTGTACAATAGCACTACGGAATCATGACGCGGACATTGTTGAAGCACTAAATTGATGAGCAGTAAACTGATTACTTATTATTTGTTACTTGTTACTTGCACATATCGCTATATTAGTCACCCCATGCAAGTTAAGAAAGCTGTTTTGTAATACACAGGAATCGAACCTGTAACATTTACCTCTTCAGGGTAACGCTCTACCAGTGAGCTAGTATGTAAGCTTTCAATGTTAGGGCACGGAGTGATTTTTTATTAACCAGATAAGTTGAAAAATATATCAAACATTGTCCGATTTCCAGTCGGATGTATGTATGCTTTTGTGGTTAGGGTGCAGATAAAATTATCAAAAATTATTATCCATATACCGCTTCTGGTCTGACAATTAAATCACCACTTGGTCTGCGGTCAATTACATAAGATTGCCAACGATTTAAATGTACATCAAAATGTTGTGCTAATCTCTCTTTGATGAGAGTATCGTTCATACCTGCTTTTACACCTAATTGGGCTTCATCTACATCATAAGAACGACCTTCAAATCTAATATGAACCATATCTAAAGCTCCTATATTACATGCAGTGAGCTAATCTGCTCTGACTTAAATGATTGATTGATATTTAATCTTTGTCCGTCGATATTTATATACTACATTCGTATTACAAAACTGTCAACATCCTAGGGGAAAATTTTTTTGGCATGATTTATTGTGATTAAACTCACATCCCAAATCCCAAATTGTCTACCTTTTCTGTCTGGGGTGATCGCGAATATAGATTAGGTATTACAATAAGAGTCTCTTTTTGACAGGATCCATTATCTTGCTTCCATAGGAGTCATTAATGTGATGAGAATTAGGGGTTAATATTTGACGTGGTAGTTCTACTCGGAACATAGAACCTTCCCCTAGCTGGCTAGTGGCGGTAATTTGCCCACACATAATTTTTACCAGAGAATGAGCGATCGCCAAACCCAAGCCCATACCGCCATATTTACGACTTGTGGTTTGATCAACTTGCCAGAAAGGTTCAAAAATACTATTAATATCTTGAGGAGCAATACCAATACCAGTATCCTGCACTGCGATCGCTACTCTATTGTCAGGCAATTCATCGATTTCTACCCAAATGTAACCAGATTCTGTAAATTTAGTTGCATTTGACAGTAAATTTGTTAACACCTGGCTAATTTTTCTTTTGTCGTTAAATACTACATGATTTTGCAAGTGGTTGCGAACAATAATAGACAAATGCTTTTCGTCTGCAAGGGAACGAAATTCTGCAACCGTAGTATCAATCAACTGTGATAAATCAAATACTTCTGGCTTGAGGGAAATATCACCATTCTCTAAACCAGAAAACTCAAGTATTTCATTTAACAACATCAACAAATGTTTACCATTATTGAGAATACGTTCCACCATATCCGTTTGTTGAAGAGTTAATGTCTGAAAATTAGGACGTAACAATAATTGAGCAAAGCCAATTACCGCATTCATTGGTGTTCGCAACTCATGGGATATGGTGGCTAAGAACTGTGATTTTAGCTGTGAGACTTCTAATAATTTCAGTTTTTGCAATCGAATTAACTGTTTCTGTGCTGCCAATTCTTGGTTTTGACACTTAAGGGATTCATTACTTTCCTGTAGCTTGTGCATCATCTGCGCGACTTTTTTTTCTGCATCCCCAAGTCGAATACATAGACGTAAAATCTTTGTCAATATTGTGGAAGATAGCTCGGATTTGCGGATATATTCAATTGCACCACTATTAATCAATTGTGTAGCATCTTGCTGATTATCTTCATCAATAATAATTACTATGGGGATTGTAATTGCTAGAGACTGTAATTGTTCAATAATGGCAAAAGCATCATGTTTTGGTAAGTGATGGTTGAGGAAAATACAATCATAGGCTGTGCCATGCAAAAATGGGTCAAGGGCATCGGCGCTTTTTTGCTGATTTACCACAGATACTTCTACGGATATACCTGTTTGACTAAGTAGCTTACATAGTGCGCCATAGTCTTGCTGGTCACAGCCAAGCATTAATATTTTGCGTGTCTCTTCCATCAGCTTTTGTGGTTATTACACACGAATTTATTCTATGTATAGGATTTCCTTTTTGCTCATGTGCCACAAGAGTAAAATCAACTAAAGAAACTGCAAAGCAACTTTGTAGAGCAAGATTATTCAGTATAATTACTGGATTAGAAGTGCAGTGTTTGTCATCACAGAATTACTATGTTAAGTGTCAATCTTTTCTATGATTCAAATCACTGTATTATATAATTCCTGGTCAAATTTAATTACCAGAAGTGTAACTAGGGCTTGCTGAAAAAGTATTTTGGTGAGGGTAGGGAGTAGGGAGTAGGGAGTAGTTCCAGCCTCCTTATTTCTAGTATTTTTGCCAGAAAAAATCACAGATGCAAGGATTTTAGGTTTAAAATCCTAATTCCCTTGCACTTATTTTCCAATAAAATAGCCTCAAAGCATTGATAAATCAATATTTTTCAGTTATTCAGCAGACCCTAACTAGAGGGTGACAGCTAATCAGAAGCAAAGAGACGCGGTTTTAACCCGTCCCGTAGCATCTTTTTAGAATCCCCTCGCCTTCAGCCAGGGGAGTAGTCAATTTTGCCTATAACCGATAGCCCCTCAACTATTAGAGACGGCGTATAACAAGAGCCATTCCAATCAGCATCACTACCCAATTTGACCAACTGCTTGAGGGCACTATAAATATTACCAGTTACCATAGTATCTTTGACGCGCCCAATTACCTGACCATTTTGGACACGATAACCCAAATCAACATTGATAGAAAAATCACCAGAAATACCACCACTACCACCCAGCATTTGATCCACAATTAAGCCATTATCCATATATGTAATTAATTCTGGTAGAGTTGCCAAACCGGGCTGGACAAGAAAATTAAATAAGCCAGAGGTGGGATAACTACCTAAATCGGGACGAAAACCATTTCCCGTAGAACTAGTACCCAGTTTTCTACTAGTGATGCGATCGCAGTAAAAATGCTGTAGGATTCCGTTTTCTACAAATATTAAAGGCTTGGTAGGAGTGCCTTCATCATCAAAAGGACAGCTATAAGGTCCCGCTAGGGGATTTTGATAGAGAGTCAGAGCAGTTGAAATAACTTGTTTGCCCATTCTTTCTACCCAAGGAGAAGCTTTTTCCAATATACGCTTACCATTTAAGGCTCCTTGCACAGTTTCCCACAGCATATCTGAGGCTTTGGAAGTAAACAATATGGGCACGCGACCATTGGGAGGTGCTGTCTTGTTCTCCGCCCAAGCTAGGCGTTGCAAAATTTGGGCAGCCACCTTTTCTGGTTGCAGGGCACCCCGTTTGGTTTCACCATCTGAGACGCTGAGAAAATCATCACCACGCACCCACTCAGCAGAAATATAGGAACTCAAAGTAGTGTCCGTATAATAACAATCTAAACCTTTGGTGTTTACCAATCTGGTAGTTTCCACATCACACTCCCAATCACCATTACAAATCGCATCTGGATAGACATTGCGAATCAAATCAATGGTGTGTTTGCCCCATTCCACTAACTTCTCTATAGGTACATCTTTCCCTAAATCTGGGTAATGAGGTTGAAAATTGCTACCAACCTCCATCAATTCTGGGGAATTAAGTTGACTTAAAGCTAAAGCACGCTCCACCATTAATTCTGGCTGCACAAGACCATAAGCAACTGCGATTCCTGGACATCCATTACGCCATAATCTTAAAGCTGTACCTTCCGCTTGATTGGTTTCTATTTGTTTCAAGCGATTACCTTCAAAAAATACAGGTCGAGAAAGCGATCGCGACTGATAAACTTCAGCCGCTTCCGCCCCAAATTTAATGGCTAATTCCAGCAGTTGTTCGGCTAGTGTATCTTGTGGTAACTGTTTAGATGCCATGACCTTGAATTGACTTGTGTAAGACACCTGCAAATGGAAGTTCCATACAGCTTGCTGCTGATGCAGAAATATTTGGGAGAGTGGAGAGTTTCCACTATGGGAGAATAAAGTTATGAGTCATAAAAGTTTGAGCCATTTCCCTCCACATTGTATTAGTCAAAAATTTAAGGTAGATTGACTTCACATAATAGCCAAAATCCTGCAAATGATTCTGCTTCAGCATCTGATTGCACGGCAACAAAATGAACACCGTTTGCTTTTTGCTTGGCTGACTCAAAATCCTCAGCAGCAGCTAAAACTTGGGGATTTTTGAGATTCGCTAAAATCCAGCTTTCACTAGCACCAGTTTCTAAAACTAATCTTGCACCTTGGCTATTGTCAAATCTTAACCATGCTAACTCTAAACCAGACATCCAACCTGCTAAAGGTAATGCTCTGGGAGAAAAAATCAATACTCCAGGAATTGGGGTTGCCTCAGAAACCCCCACTATTTCTAGGGGAAAGCCTTCACCAAAATCAATTTCCCATTCCGGCATATCCTTAAACTCAGCTGCTGACAAACTAGCAAACTGCCATTTTTGCCCTTCCAAGGCATCAGGTAATTTTTGTGGCAAGGGTGCTTGTAAGCGTACTGAAGGATTAATTCCTCCTGCATATCCAGGTTCTTGAGGATACACCTGTTCCATTCTTTGTTGCAACCACTGATTCAGTAGCAAGGTACGACGACTAGCTTGTACAGGAATACCAATATCTTCACAGGCTTTGGTAATCATATTATTCATTTGCCGGCGGAAGAAGCGGATTCTCATGGGTGCTTCTCCAGCTTGAGCGATCGCTTCTTGCATAGCAGTCTTCAACCAACCTGAGTTTACGGTTGTACTGGGGCAATATTGAGCATAGCGAAATAATTCATCTGTATTGATGCCAACCTCTGTAGGAGTTTCGCAAATCAAGACTTCCCATACTTTTTTTTGTTTGTCATCCACTATTGGACGAGAGTAAAAATCAAGTTCCCAAATACTGCCCATGTTATGCCGTTAAGTTTTGGCTACTTTTTGATATTTTTATAATACGAGGCTATGGGCAGAGGCGGAATAGTGAAGGAGAGAAGGAGAGAAGGAGGGAAGGAGGGAAGGAGTGAAGGAGGGAAGGAGTGAAGGAGGGAAGTGTGGGGAGATGAAATAACTAACTACCAACCATCAACTATCAACCATCAACTTTATTTTTTCACCAAAATATATGTTGACTGTGCATAGGTAGGCAGTTGGCGAATATACTGCCGGAAATCCTTTTGGCTCTTAAAAATACCTGCGAGGAAATCTAGTTGATACAAATTTGGTAAAAACGCACCACCAGTATCAGCGATTACACCTAATCTTAGTTGTTTCTTCCCACCTCTGAGATACTCCATCACAACAACCTTGCCTAAGCCAACATTCAACACATCCCCTGCAAAAGTTACTCCTGGTTTAATGGAAATTTTGGCATCAATGCTATGCCCATAACCTTTGATTGACTCCACCTGTTTAAAATACCAATAACGTTTTTGCGATCTGGCAGCTAATCCCCGCACATAGGGCATACCATTATTTTTATCCACATTAAAAAATGCCTGGGTCTTATCTGGAAAATTAATCAGGATAGTTCCTTGCATTAATGCCTCTTCAAAACCTTGGCGAGTTAAATATACAAGGGTATTTACCTTCCCAAATTCTTCCCCTCCTGCTTCATAAATACCTGACAAAACATCCTGTTTTGTATATTTTTTATAAAATTTATCGGTAGATTCACTATTTTTTAAACTATATACTGGAATATTAAAAGTGGAGGTTTTGGTGCGAGAACCTGGATGGGTAAAAACCGCATATTTGGTAATACGTAAATTCCTTTGCCTGGTGCGTTTGGGATTATGAGCAGTCCATTTAATCACGCGAAAATGCTGATTAATAAAATTGGGATCTTGTAAACGAGTTATTCGTTTATTGGCAATATCTTCTTCGAGGACTGCAATCATAAAATCCAGGGTTTTCAAGGTATCTTCAACTGTGACACCTTTAGTAGCTAAAATTCCTGGACGCATAACATCTGGATCTGCCTGACTATGATTACGGAAGTAATCCCTAGTATTGTTCAGAACTACTAATAGGTCTGACTGATTAAAATTTACCTTACTTTTAGGTAGTTTTCCTGTCTGAAAAACTTTACTACCATTGATATTAAATTTATATCTGAGCAACTCATCTATAACTGGGTAAGATTTTGGGGCTGACACTAATTTTTTGATGTCAGGCAGATTTTTGGATTGATTTTGATTATCAGTCCTCAATTGACTCAATAAATGTAAATTTATGGGCTGATTGCTTAAAATATTTTGTTGATGAATCGGGTTATGTTGTAGGCTAATATTTTGGTTTTTATTGTATAAATAAATGCTCGCCACACCCATACATGACAAAGTTGCTAAACTAATTGTCAGACGAAACTTTTGATTGGAAATAATACCCATAATTGAAAAAATTAAATTCTATTGATAAATGATAATGAAATTTGCCCAGAATCTAAATATATTAACCAAAATTTTCCCAATATCTCATCTGGAAAATTTACCTCCGAATTAATATGATGTATTAGAGTGAATGAATGTTGCATCTGGTTAGCATTTTCTGGGAAATTTCTAGGAAAATATCCAAAATCTTACTGGTAGATTAATACACTATTTCCAATAGACAAAAAGCTTAGATAATAAGCAGGTTTAGCATCTTGACTGCACTCGATGTTAAATTTTGAATTCGGAGCAAAGTAATATGGCAGACATCAGTGGTACTTGGTTAGGAACATACTGGCAACAAGGAATACCCACTCGCTTTGAAGCTACCCTGATTCAAAGTGGTAATGGTTTAACTGGCTCAATTCTTGATGATAGCTATTTAGGAGAGGCTCAACTTACTGGTGAAGTCATTGGACGTAATATTAGCTTTATCAAACTCTATTTTACTACTTCACCGGATTCTGTGAAATACATAGGTACAATCTG
>NZ_FYBH01000019.1 GCF_900185595.1 Calothrix rhizosoleniae SC01 | reverse complement strand
CAGCTCCCACGCTCCCAACACTTCCCCTCCCCCACAAGATTGATGATTACTCTCGATTACGGAACTGATCCTCCAGGAGCCGGGATGCGATCGCTATTTTGTCTACAAAGCTACTAACTAAATATTTGCGATCGTTTACAGATTTATCATTTATTTTTTGAGATTCAGCTTAAACTTATTAAACATAAACACACATGAGTAGTTATAATTTCTTATAAGTTGAAAAATATCTTAAGATTAGCGTAATAATTACGCTTGTCTGAAAACGACTAGCTGAAACGTATCATAAAAATTTAGGAGGACTATCTATGGCACTCGTACCAATGCGGTTGCTATTGGATCACGCGGCTGAAAACGGCTACGGCATTCCAGCCTTCAATGTGAACAATATGGAGCAGATCCAAGCAATTATGCAGGCTGCCCATGAGACAGATAGCCCCGTGATTTTGCAAGCCTCTCGCGGTGCTCGTAAGTATGCTGGGGAAAATTTCCTGCGCCACTTGATTTTAGCAGCAGTAGAAACCTATCCCCATCTACCTATTTCCATGCACCAAGACCATGGTAATGAGCCTGCTACCTGCTATTCAGCAATGAAAAATGGCTTTACCAGTGTCATGATGGATGGTTCTCTGGAAGCCGATGCTAAGTCTCCTGCTAGCTATGAATACAACGTTAATGTGACCCGTGAAGTAGTGAAAGTCGCTCACGCAATAGGTGTCAGCGTTGAAGGAGAACTAGGTTGCTTGGGTTCCCTAGAAACTGGTATGGGTGAAGCTGAAGATGGTCACGGTTTTGAAGGTAAGCTAGATAAAGAACAACTGTTAACCGACCCTGATCAAGCTGTTGATTTTGTAGAACAAACTCAAGTAGATGCTTTGGCTGTAGCTATTGGTACTAGCCATGGTGCTTATAAGTTCACCCGTAAGCCAACTGGTGAAATTTTGGCAATCAGCCGTATTGAAGAAATTCACCGTCGTTTACCTAATACTCACTTGGTAATGCACGGTTCTTCTTCCGTACCCGAAGATTTAATTGCTTTGATTAACAAGTTCGGTGGTACCATTCCTGAAACATACGGTGTACCTGTAGAAGAAATTCAAAAGGGTATCAAGAGTGGTGTCCGTAAGGTTAACATTGATACAGATAACCGCCTAGCCATTACTGCGGCAGTCAGGGAAGCCTTAGCTGGAAATACTAAGGAATTTGACCCCCGTCACTTCCTGAAGCCTTCCATTAAATACATGCAGCAGGTTTGTGCTGATCGCTACCAACAATTTGCTACTGCTGGTAATGCTAGCAAAATTAAGCAAGTATCTAGTGATGTATTTGCTGTTAAGTATGCTAAAGGCGAACTAGATGCTGTGACCAAAAAAGCAGTTAAAGCCTAGTTGTAACTGAGAATAAAAAGGTACGGCGATGCCGTACCTTAACATTATGATGACCATGTTGTTTGGTATGAAGAGCCGGGAAGCAAGTGAGTTCCTGGTTTTTTGTTTTGCTCAAAAATTTATTGATAAATTGCTTTTTATAAAGGTGGCTTATTATAAGGGTATATAGACCCAAGGATGCGATCGCAGCTATAAGCAAAATAGACTCTAGTGAATATCAGGCAAATATCATCCCCAAGACAGATGACAGATATTGAAATAAATTTATCTATAGAAATTAATCTTTTACAACTTCCTAAATAGTATCAGGATCGACACCAAGCTCTCGTAACTTTTCTTTCAACTGTTCAACTTGCTGCTGTGCAAGTCTAGCTTTTTCTTCAGCTTCCTGTCTAGCAGTTGTTTCTTTATCTAATGCTGCTTTCAACTCTTCAGGAACCAGTAACTTTTCTCCCGTATCCTCTCGGTAAAAACCAATTAATTGATCTTCTACCTGTAACCGTAATTTTAGGGGTTCACTGCGACTATCTGTAATTAATTCATATACTTCCCCGCGCAAACGATATCCCTGTAACTTTTCTGCTATCCACTCTCCCTTGGGGTCAAATAACCAGTATTCTCGAACGCCAAGTTGTTCGTATAAAGTTTTCTTAAATTCTGTATCTTGTCCTTTGGTTCCTGGGGAAGTGATTTCAAAAATCACCACGGGTATTTGTCCCTCTTCCCAAATTTTATAATTATCTCGACCTCCAGGAGCAACATCAAAAATTACCATTACATCGGGAGCCACCCGTAAACGTGGATAACCTTGAGCATAGTAGAGAAATTGATCCGCCAGAACCGTTGCTTGACGACCTTGTAAATATTGTTTTAGTACTTCCAAGGTGGCAAGGATAGCATATAAATGTACGTAACTTTCAGCCAAGGGTTTACCATCCGAGCTGGGATAGAAAATTTCTGTTTTTTGAGGTGTAAGGCTAGTCATAATTAGCCGAGAAGATTTTTTGGGTGATTTTATTATAATTGTCAATAGTAAAGTTATTCCATAACGGTCAAGGTTGTGGGTTCCCCTACCAGATAATTCATTTTTTCATATCCTCTTAACTCTGACTAGCAAATTATTTTGGACAATCAGAATGGTGGAAAAACTCAAGCCTCGTTACTCTGTCACTTGGATGCAAAAAATTGCCGAAATTCCTCAATCAGCTTGGGATGCTTTGGCAATGCCATTAAAAACTCCATTTTTAGAGTGGGAGTGGCTACATAATTTAGAAGCTTCTGGTAGTGCTATTGCCAAACATGGTTGGTTACCCAATCATTTAACATTATGGCGAGAACAAACATTAATTGCTGCGGCTCCACTATATATTAAAGGGCACAGTTACGGTGAATTTGTCTTTGACCATCAGTGGGCTAATTTAGCCGAACGCTTGGGAATCAACTACTACCCCAAACTATTGGGGATGTCTCCATTTACCCCAGTGGAAGGTTATCAATTTTTGATTGCGCCAGGGGAAGATGAAGATGAGATAACAGGGATGATGCTGCATGAAATAGATACTTTCTGTATCAAATATGGTTTAAGTGGCTGTCATTTCCTGTTTGTCGATCCTCAATGGAAACAGAAAATTGAGAGTCAAGGTTTTACTGCTTGGTTACACCATAGCTATATCTGGGAAAATCTGGGATTTAATAACTTTGATGACTACTTAGGTGTATTTAATGCTAACCAACGTCGTAATATCAAGCGAGAACGCAAGGCTGTTGGCAAAGCTGGTTTGCAACTGCAAACATTGACTGGCGATCGTATTTCCCATTCTTTGTTGGAGTTAATGTATGGCTTTTATGCTGATACCTGTGACAAGTTTGGTTGGTGGGGTAGTAAGTACCTGACAAAGGAGTTTTTTGAGCAGTTACATAATTATCGCCACCGTATTCTCTTAGTGGCTGCTTACAGTGAGCATGATCAACGACAACCCCTGGGAATGTCCTTTTGCCTATTTAAAAATGATCGCTTATATGGTCGTTATTGGGGAAGTTTTCAGGAAATAGATTGCTTACATTTTGACGCTTGTTATTATGCACCAATTGAGTGGGCGATCGCTAATAATATACAGTTGTTCGATCCTGGCGCTGGTGGAAGACATAAAAAGCGTCGTGGTTTTCCGGCCAAATCCAATCATAGTTTACATCGTTTTTACAGCGATCGCTTACAACATATCCTATGTGCTTACATCGGTGAAGTGAATGAGTTAGAACAGCAGGAAATTGACGGAATTAATTCACAGATGCCTTTTACTCAAAAAGGTGATTTTAGAAAATAACTCACTTCTGGTGGCGAAGTCATTGTTCATTAAAGATTCCCTTTGTGCCCAATGTCGGAGCATATCTAAAGCCTAGTTCAAAGAAAAGCGAGTAAGAGGGAGTAAAGCGTCCGCACAAAAAATCACTGCTACATGAAGCTGTGAGACAGGCAGTTCAGATAAATAGCTAAAATTTTTTTGTTACGCAAAACCTTTATTAAGCCTAGGTTTCAAGCTGATAAACACAACTCCAGAAATTTTTTTCCTAAAAAGTGGTTGACAAGTCAAGATAGGTTAGATATATTAATTAAGTGCCTGAGAGAAGCGCAAACAAAGCGGGCTCGACGGCG
>NZ_FYBH01000017.1 GCF_900185595.1 Calothrix rhizosoleniae SC01 | reverse complement strand
CCCAATTTAAGAAAAAAAGGTCCCCAACATCCGATATTAACAGGGCTCTCTTCTGCGGTACAGGATTGCCAGGGAAGTTCTTTTATGCGGGAGGTGGAGGTAGAACAAGAATTTTTTGAACAGTCCGTTCATTATATTCCTGAAAGCGATTTAATTAGAACTTTTATTACTAGTGATATTACTGATAAAAAACGAGCTGAAGCAGCAATACGCCAACGGGATCGCCTTTTAAAAGCGGTTGCTGATGCTGCTAATTATTTATTGGCGGAAATGAATTATGAAACAGCCATAAATCAAGCTCTAGCCATACTTGGTGAAGCAGCCAATGCAGATCGGGTATATCTATTTGAGAACCATCTCCATTCAACGACAGGAGACATGGCTATTAGCTTGAGATATGAATGGACGAGTTCACCTGAGATGACAGTTTCCCGTACTCATTGGCAGAATCAAGCTTATGATCTTTGTGGATTATCTCGTTGGTACTCCATACTATCCGAAGGCAATTCTATTAGCGGTGTTACACCAGAATTTACTCCTGGAGAACAAGAATTTTTAATTAAGGATGATGTCCAATCCTTCATTATAGTACCTTTACGGTTAGAAAATCAATTATGGGGTTATGTGGGTTTAGCCGATTGTGTCAAGCAGCGGCAATGGACTAAGCAGGAAGAATCAGCTTTAGTGACAATGGCTGCCAATATTAGTAATTTTTGGCAACGCCAAAAAGTGGAGGAAATCATTCGTCACCAAGCTCTCCATGATAACCTTACAGGGTTGCCCAATCGTTCACTATTTAATCAACAGCTCACTCAATCTCTTGCCAATGCATCTCGAAATGAAGAAAGTTTAGCTGTGATGTTCCTCGATCTAGACAGATTTAAGATTATCAATGACACTTTAGGGCATACATTGGGAGACAAATTACTACAAGATGTTGCCTATAGATTAAGAGAATCTCTCAGAGCTGGAGATATTGTTGCCCGTTGGGGTGGTGATGAATTTACAATCCTATTACCTCGCATCCAATATATTGATGAGGTGGTAAATGTAGCTGGAAGAGTCCTAGAATCCTTAGAAAAGGTCTTTCATCTTGACGGAAATGAGCTTTTTATCAGTGCCAGTTTAGGTATTGCTCTTTTAGATGAGTATAGCCCAGATGATGAAACTCTCATTCAACATGCAGATGCGGCTTTGTATTATGCCAAGGAACAGGGAAGGAATAACTATCAGTTTTACACTACTTCATTGAGTAGCAAAAATCCAGAATTACTCAATTTAGAAAAGTGTTTACGTCATGCTTTAGAACGAAATGAATTAGTGGTGTATTATCAACCTCGCATTGACATCACCACGAGTCAGATTACGGGGATGGAAGCACTGTTACGTTGGCAACATCCGGATATGGGACTGATATCTCCCAGTACTTTTATTCCCATTGCAGAGTAAAATGGATTAATTATACCCATTGGCGAATGGGTTTTACGGTCAGCTTGTAAACAAACTAAAATATGGCAGGATGCTGGATTACCTCCCCTAACGATGGCTGTCAATCTTGCTCTTAAGCAGTTCCGTCAACCCAATTTGGTGGAAATTGTGGCTAATATTTTGCAGGAGACTGGTTTAGAAGCGCAATATTTAGAACTAGAAATTACGGAAACCACTGCTATAGAGGATCTATCTTTTACTAAAACTAAGTTGCAAGAATTGCAAAAAATGGGTATTCATCTTTCGATTGATGATTTTGGTACTGGCTATTCTTCCCTATCCCGTTTGCAGATGTTACCACTTCACAATCTGAAAATAGATCGTTCTTTTATTAAAGAGTTAACAACTGACGCAAAAATGTTGCATATTGTCAAGGCAATTGTAACCTTGGGACAAAATTTAGGTTTGAAGCTAACTGCTGAAGGAGTGGAAAAGGAAGAAGAACTGGAGTTTTTGAAATCTATTAAATGTGAGAATGTACAAGGTTTTCTATTTTATCGACCCCTTTCTTCCCAACAAGCAACAGATATACTCCATTCTAAAGGTTCAATATTTTAGATGAAGAAGTGAGATGATGAAATCATGGGTATTGCTCATAATCTCCTCATCTCCTGATAATATGGCACTAAGTGCAAGTCAAAATTTTACTCTTTAGTATAGGTTAGGACATTGTTGAAGCACCAAACCCGTGAACAGTAAACTTATTACTGATTACTGATTACTTATTAATTACTTGCGTCTAGCGCTATATCTGTCAAGGAAGTACCTAACCAGGCGGAAAAATTCTGTTTTTGAATCTCAGAGTGGTTTGTTATGGGTACTACCTGATATTTATGAGGATGTGGTTTATCCAAGGTGACAGGTACGGAACATAGTTGGTCGTGGTGAAAAAATGTTACTTGGATGGTATCTTGGGGTTGGTAGTCTTGGAGGCGATCGCTAAGTTGATTTTCACTAACTCTTAAGCCATCAATTGCCAGTAGTTCATCTCCTGCATCAATTCCTGCTGAATGTGCTGGGGAATCTACTTCCACAAACTTAATCACTTCCCGTCCAGATTCTCTACTTACTCTAATTCCGAAAAAGGGTACTTTTTCTGTATCTGCGACTAGTTGCAAACCAAAAGGTTCTAAATATTCATTGAAAGGTAACTCTTGTGTACCTGTAATATATTTTTGGTAAAAATCAGTTAAATCTTTACCAGCTACCGACTCAATCACTTCCTTGAGTTGTGCGGAAGTATAACCAACTTCGGATTTACCAAATTGCTCCCACATCTGTACCATGACATCATCTAAGGAACGTTGATTTTGGTGCTGAGAACGAATTAATAAATCCAATAATAGTGATATCATTTCCCCTTTTAAATAGTAGGAAATCTGATAATTAGGGCTGTGGGCATGGGGACGATATAATTTAATCCATGCATCAAAACTAGATTCTGTCAATGGCTGGACTTTTCTTCCTGGTGTATTCAAGAATCTAGTAATTTCCTTGCTCCAATTCTGCAAAAATGACTGGGTATCATAAATTCCAGCTCTGAAGGGAATTAGCAGATCATAGTAGCTGGTTGTACCTTCACAAAACCACAGACAAGGGGTATAGTTTTCTTGGTCATAGTCAAATACTGACAATTCTTGGGGTCGAATCCGTTTGACATTCCACAGATGAAAAAATTCATGGGCTACCAACTGCATGAAGCGTTCGTATTTTTGGCGATCGCGGAATCCAAATCTCTGATATATTAACGAACAACTATTCTTATGTTCTAACCCACCATAAGCTTGAGAAAATAGGTGCAAGATAAATAGATATTTATCATAGGGCAAACCTGCAAACATTTTTGCCTCTACTTGGATAATTTTGGTAATATCAGCAATCATCTGCTTCACCTGAAAATTACCCTCTCCCCAAATTGCCAATTCATGGGGCTTACCCATCACCTGAAAATGATGTAGCTGGTGAGTGCCAATTTCAAAGGGACTATCAACCAAGGTATCAAAATTTGCTGCCAGGAAGGTATGACTTTTGCCTGGGATTGTGGGTAAAGCTGTTGTAATTTGCCATTGGTCATTAGGTGGGATAATAGTCACCTGCATTGGTTGCTTTTCCTCATCTATAACTCTCAGGAATAAAGCTGCACCGTTGAAATAACCATGGGAACTATCTAAGTGATTTGTACGTACAGATAGCTCATTGGCGAAAATACTATATTCAACAGTAACTTCTGCAACATTTTCTGTACTTACTTGCCAGTGATTTTTACTAATTTTGCTCCAAGATAAAGGCTGATTGACAGAAGCGACAGTAAAATCCTGCAAGTATTTAGCATATTCCCGGACTAGGTAAGAGCCGGGTGTCCACACTGGTAATTTTAAATCCAGAATTGGTGATGAGACATTTTGGATATGCAACGTCACTTTAAATAGGTGGGTTGCTGGTTGAGGCATAGCTACCTGATAATGAATCTTGGGTAGAGATTCTTCCAGGAGAGGAGCAGAATGGGATACTGTTGCTTCAGTCATACAATTTTAGATTTTGGATTGATCTCCTAATTAACATATTTTATAACCATGATATAGCAAGGCTTTTAACTAAATGATAAAAATATGTTTGTTTCTTGCGTTGTTTATATATTTTGCCAACTGTGACAAAATATTGTTTACTACTGGATAATAGTCTTAATTAACAGCAGAGGTACAGAAAAACCAGAGTCAGAAGTAAGGGACTTAATATTTCTGTCTGGCTGACAATCAGATTCAAAATTAAAGGCAAACAATGGGAAGGGAAGCATTATTTATTAATCGAGTTGCGATTCTGGCTACCATGCATCAAAAGGATCAGGTAATTGCTCCAATTTTGGACAATGAATTAGGTCTGAAAGTTATGGTGCCACCAGGTTTTAATACAGATATATTTGGTACTTTTACTAGGGAAATTAAAAGACCAGGAAATCAAATCGAAGCAGCTAGATTAAAAGCAGAAAAAGCCCTAGATATTACAGGTGAGAGTGTTGCGATTGCTAGTGAAGGTAGTTTCGGGCCCCATCCCAGTTTGCCTTATATTACGAGTAATAGAGAAATTGTCATTTTTATAGATAAAGAACAAGATATCGAAATTATTGGTCAAGAATTGTCTACAGCAACTAATCATAATCATCTTATGGTTCAGAATGTGGAACAAGCATTAGAGTTTGCGGATAAAGTTGGTTTTCCAGAACATGGTTTGGTTGTGATGTGTGAGGAATTACCAAAGGATAGTAATAATATAATTAAAGGAATTATTACAGAAGAAAAACTTGTAGAAGCTGTAAATTTGGTATTGGAAAAGTCATCTACAGGGAAAGCTTATTTAGAAACTGATATGCGGGCAATGTATAATCCAACCCGGATGACAAATATTGCCAAAGCAACCTATAATTTGGTCAAAAAAATTAATAGTCGTTGCCCCAAATGTTCAACACCAGGCTTTGATATTACTCGTATAGTTGCAGGATTGCCATGCGAACTTTGTCATATGCCAACTGCCTTAACTAAGACTGTAGTATATCAATGTCAAAAATGTGGTTTTACTCAAGAAAAATTATTTCCCAACGGTAAGGAGTTTGCTGAACCAGCACAATGTATGTACTGTAATCCGTGATTCATCCTAATACCAATTTAAAAAAAGAATGCGACACATGGATAACGGATTATCTTTGGCGAGACTAGTGCCCCTGCACGGAAGTCAAAAGTCAAAATGGTTGGTTGATTGAGGAAACTCCAAAAAATAAATTATCTAACTTTCTACAATTGACTTCATCTTTATATTTCCCTGCTCCCCTGCTCCCCTATTTGCCTTTGCTGCCATTGCAAAAGCTTGAGGTATAGAAATCCCATCGGGTAAATTACTGGTTGTCATTACCCCACTCATAACAGCAGGGACAATGCCACCCATATAAATATCTACACCTGTTAAGTACAAACCCGGCAATGGTGTTTTTACTTTAGTCCAAGGCAAGTTCTCTGGTTGGAAACGTTCTGACTTAAATGACAATCCATAAATGCCTCCCTGGGGATGGGCGGTAAAATATTCATTGGTGAGTGGCGTTGATACTTCTACATAGTCCACAATGTCGGCAAAACCAGGATAATGTTTATTTACGAGGTCAATTAATGTCTGACTAATATGTTGTTTTAGGGCTTTGTATTCTGTATCTCGATGCCGCCATTGCTGATTCTGCCAGGAAATAAAGGTATCATAATCCGCAAAGGTGAGGATTTCTGCTGTGTGAGTCTTGGCTTGGGGATCTTTTAAGGATGGGAAGGAAATATAAGCCTGTACTGGTTGACCATTTTTAATCCAACTGCTTCTTTGTTCATAGATAGCATCATGGTCAAATTGTTCGTATATCCAATGGTTCTCCCCGTGAAATCCTAGTTTTCTGGGGTCATCCTTTAAACCCAAATACACCATAACATTGGTAGCTGGAGGATGCTGACGGACAAATTCAGCTAGAGATTGGCGGAAGGGAATCGGGTAGTCGGGGGGAATCAGTTTCAAATAAGTATTGGCTGCTCCCACATTGGAAACCACCACAGGGGCATAATATTCTTCAAACTCATCCTTGTTAGGGGTATTAACTTTCCGCACTCTCACCCCTGCAACTTCACCGCGATCGCGTAAAATTTCTGTAGCTTCCCGATTAATTAAAAATTTACCACCTTTGCTTTCCACAATGGATTGCACGCTGTCAGCAATGTTTCCCGCACCACCCACAGGATAGTAACCACCTTGCAAATAATGATTAACAATGGTGGCGTGCATGACAAAGGGACTCTGAGCTGGTGGTAAGCCGTAGGTTCCCCACTGAGATACTAGCAGTGCTTTCAGTTGAGGATTTTGAAAATGACTATCTAAATATTCTTTGGTTGTTAGATCTAGACTGATGGAATTCCAGAATTTTCCTAACCACCCCACTAACTTAAACACAGGAGTACCATTTTGCCGCATGGTATGGAAAAACAAGGCAGTGGAAGCTTTGGAAATATCCTGAAAGTATTGCCGAATTGCTTTTTCCTCTGCCGGAAACAGCTGCACTAAATCAGCAATAAACCGTTTCTTATCACCATATAAATCAAACTTTAAATTAGGGTAAACAAACTTTTCAAAAGGTTCTGGCATTTTTGACCATTGCACGCCTTTACCAGTAATCAAATCAAAAAGGCTACGGATGGAACCCCCTTCACCCATCTGCCCAATGTAATGAACCCCTACATCCCAATGGAAATTTTTCCGACTGAAAGCGTGGGTAAATCCCCCCGCACGAAAATGACGCTCTAATACCAAGATTCGCTTACCACGCAGCTGTGCCATTAAACTCGCAACAGTTAATGCACCCATCCCAGAACCAATCAAAATCAAATCATAATCCCTAGCAGTATGTGTAGTTTTCATGATTGCTTCCTCCTACTCAAAGGGAATATCATATGTTTACAGCGACAACATCAATGTATCTCCGTATATTTACATTGTCAACTCTGGTGTTAAGAAACGTAAAGGTTTAGATGACTGAAAAACTGGGTGTAATACCATTTCTCTAAATCATGGCTACAGATAATTTAATTCTCCCCTTGCTCCCTGCTCCCTGCCCCTATAATGTTTGTATGTTGAATCTAACCTACGAATACAAGCTCATACCTGCCGATGGGCAACGCCAGACTTTCGACCAGTGGCTTAATATTTACAAATGCTCTGAATGCGGTTATGAAGCCAATCGAGATGTTGCAGCTGCCCAGGTGGTACAGCAATTTGGATATGCAGTGGTGGGGCACATCGCAGTGAATTTTGGAGAGGGAAAGCTACATGGGTAGTCCCAACGAACCAAGAATCCCCACTCCTTCAGGACAGGGAGTTGTCAAAAGCAAAGCCACCTATCACCATGGAGATTTAAGACAGGCATTGATTGCAGGAGCGATTGCCTTAATTAATCAACAAGATGTCAGTAGCTTATCCTTGCGAGGATTAGCTCGTTATATTGGCGTTTCCCATGCAGCTCCCTATCGTCATTTTCCAGACAAGGAAGCTCTATTAGCAGTGGTAGCAGAAGAAGGATTGTTAGAGTTAACTCAAGACTTAACAGCAGCAATCGGGGGGTTAGAAAACCAGCCATTACAACAATTAGAGACTACTGGCGTAGCTTATATTAAATATGCGATCGCTCATCCTGCCCACTACCGAGTTATGTTTAGCACATATAGCAGCGAAAAAACGCAATATTCATCCCTTGAGGAAGCCAGCCAGCAAGCATTTATGGTACTGGAAAACGTGATTATAGAAGGTCAGTCCCAAGGCTTGATTAAATCTGGAGAGTCAAGACAACTAGCATGGGTTGCTTGGTCATTGGTACATGGATTAGCAATGTTATTAATTGATAATCAACTTTCATTAGTAAAAGCTGAAGATGTTGAATCCATCTCCAGTTTTGTAACTCGAACCTTAATAGAAGGATTAGGAAATTCCAAGAAATAAATTAATCAATTTCACGGGAGCATCCCAAATGTTTAAAAACATATTATTTTCTCCGGTGCTTTTGACAATAAATAAAAAGCTCTCAGAGTTTAGGAGTTCGCTTCAGAGAATGAAGGTTGGTTTTGGTAGTTTGATTGTTGTTGCTTTGCCTAATTTATCTCATACCAATTTAAAAAATGATTGCGACAGATGGAAAGCAAGAAAAGCTTATACAGTAGCCCTTTCACAATCCCGGACAGTTGCTCATGAGGGAAACCAACGCCAGTCGTCTGCGACGGGAAACCCGACTACAACGCTGGCTCCCCAAGACCACACTGTCCTCAAAATCTAAAATCCAAAATGGTATCAGTTTGTGTTAAGGAGCTTTATTTCACTTTGAGATGTTGATTAATGTCTGAAATAAGGCAAACACGTTTGTGAAGGTCAAAATCAGGTAACGATATAATCAGGATTTGAACTTATCCCGAACTCAGGTGATTCAACATTTTCTTGCTTGGGAAGGATTCACAAAATCATGTAAGTCAGCATCCCAAATACTAATGTAAATAAAGTCACAATCTTGTCTAATAATTTGACCTTTCCAGGTACCAAGGGAAAATGAAAAATTATCAGACTGACGCTGCTGGATTTGTTGCAATCCTTGCTGAATATCCGGTGTGGCTTTACCTGCTAACATTCCATTTAAGGTATTTTGCATTAGTTGGGGATCTACGGATTGAGCAAAAGATGCTTCAGTTTGTTTAAGTTCCCCCGATGTACGGTCAAATAAATAACCAAGATCGATTTGGTTGGGAATTACCTTATAAGTGACAGCACGGGTATTCCCCCACAAACCTCTTAAATCTCTCCTTGGCTTCCCAAGGACTGCTTCTACATCCTTTCTGGCTGTACCTGCGGGAAATGCTGGTACTTGCCCAACGGTAGGTGTTTTCTGTTTTTGGGGTGGTGGTGAAGCTACGGGTGGAGTAGTGGGAGATGTAACTAATGGTGGTGATGGTTGAGTATTTTCCAGTATAGTTTCTGGTTGGGGTGGGGATGTCTCTGAAGGGAAAGAAGGTGTAGGAGAAGGTGTAGGAGTAACTCTTGATTTGGGGATGTTGGGGATACTTTCTGGTTCAATAGTGGGAATGGGGGATTCTGTAACGGGATTAGTATCTGTATTTTCTTGGGTAGATGTAGTTGCTTTAGTTGCGGACTCTGTAACTTGGGGCTGACGATTCATAGTAGTGATTGCGACTGCGCCAATTAAGCCACCAACAAGCAAGCTACCAATAATTAAAGCTGGTTTTTGCCAATCTTGACTATCCTTTTGTGGGGGGATTGTGGCTATTCTCTTGGAGGAGGGTATAGCTTGAGTTCCCCGGTTAGTTGCATGGTTATGGGGAGAGAGGGAAATAGTGGCTTGGGTTGGGGGGTAAGGAGTGGGTGATGGAATGGCACTAGGAGATGATTGTAAAGCTGATAACATTTGCATTGCCGTACCATAGCGATCGCTAACATTGGGTTGTATGGCGCGATCGATTACCATGACAAAATTGGGGGATACTCCTGATGCATCATTTTGCCAAATAATTTCTCCAGTTTGGGGATTGGCTGGGAAATCTTGGGGATGTTTACCAGTCAATAAAAACACTGCTGTCAAACCTAAGCTGTAAATGTCGGTAGCGTAGACTGGATGTCCGACGGATTGCTCCCTAGACATATATCCTGGTGTGCCAATTACTAGGGAAGAGGTGGGTACACCAGGGGAATTGACTATAGAACGAATTGTTTCTTTAACGGCTCCAAAATCGATGAGGATTGGTTTCCCCCAGGGTTGGGAGGATGTTTGCAAGATGATGTTATCAGGTTTGATATCCCGGTGAATAATGCCTTTGCTATGGACATAATGCAAAACCGATAACAAATTCACAATAATTTCCCAGACTATAGTTTCGTTGAGAGTCCCTTGGGATTGGATAATATCTGCCAGGGTTTGACCTTGAATCCATTCCTGGACTAAATAAAACTGTCCATTTTCAGAGAAATAGGCGTAAAGTTTGGGTATGCGATCGCTACCTTCCCCCAAATACTCTAAAGTTGCTGCTTCCCTCTCAAACCGTTGCTGAATCATCTTGTAGGTTTGGGGATCGTTGGTGACTGGTTTGAGTTGCTTAATGACACAACGACGACGGGAAGGCATGTGGGTGTCTTCCGCCAAAAAGGTTTCACCAAAACCACCACTACCTAATACCTGAATTACTTGATAGCGATTGTTGAGCAGCTTGATTGTTGTCATTCACAAAAAAACGGATGTTTTCACCAAATTATACTAGCTGCTGTGGCACTAGTTTAACAAATGGTTCCCAACTAATCCAAATTAACCCAATCGGTGGGGAGTTCGCTGAGGAGCCTTTACCTGGTAAGGGTTTCAGTCTCTAAATCGACGCATCTCTTAAAAAGATTATACATACTCTTGAAAATTATGCAAAACACATAGTTCAAACCCTTGCCCTGCAAGACGCGATCGCATAAGCCTCACATAATCCAATACATAAAATATAGTTATTTTTACGGATACAATATCTAGGAATTTGTGGAATAGATGCTTATACCTTCTTTCAATGTTCAACGAACACAAAGGAGTCCTACAGCCTTGAGGAGGTTTTTATGAAAATTTTTCCATTGAAATCACAAGAATATGAGTTTGATTCAATTCAAAACGAATTATTGTGGAAATTAGCCATCAAAATGCGGAATTTTGCCTATTTTTGGACTACGATGGGTACATTTGCCTTAATATCTGGAATAGCTTTCTTGTTTATTCAAGGAAAAGGAGGAAATTTACGGCAATTGTTCCTAGGCATATTTATGGGTACTAGAGAACTAGAATTGGCACCTATGGTCAAGTTTGTTGTTGGTATTCTAGTCCTATCTATATATATTATCTTTATTGGTAAATCTACCGCCCAGGCTGCTGTTAAATTAGGTAATGTGGCCAATACTGATGGTAACGATATGACTCATTTAATGGCTGCTTTGCGGAAGCTTGACCGTGTATGTTCTCTCTACTATCAATTAGCAGCCCTGCTTGTAGTTGCAATTTGGATTAATATTATCTTTTTTTGAATAAACTTCTCTATTTTTCCCATATCCTTAGCACTAATACTAATTCTGTGTGAAGATGCGCCAAAAGGGATAATCTGCTTTGGATTTGCATTATACCATTTCTCTAAATCCTGGCTACAGATAATTCTCCCTCTGCTCCCTGCCCCTCTCCTGTCCATGTGTAGCTTTATTTTGGAGAATTGGCATTAGACCTTCCCTCGCAAATTTATTTAGCGCAGCCTCATAAAGAAATGGTATAAAAATCAACCTCTTCTCTCTTGGGAGTAATAAAATAGGTGAATAAGCCTTGGTATCGTCTAATAGTATTAAATACTAGAGCTTTCTAGCCTCTACGTAAATATACTGGCAAGTATTCCTATAAAAGAGGCTTGTAGCATCTATAATCTTGTGATATATATGACTTCCCTGATTCGCTTTTTAATGTGTGCTCCAGACCACTACGATGTAGACTATGTAATTAATCCCTGGATGGAAGGGAATATACATAAGTCATCACGCGATCGCGCTGTGGAACAGTGGCATAAATTACACCAAAGTATCAAAGAACACGCCATTGTCGATTTAGTAACACCAGAAAAAGGGTGGCCTGATATGGTATTTACAGCCAATGCTGGATTGGTATTGGGTAAAACCGTAGTACTAAGTCGTTTTTTACACAAAGAAAGACAGGGAGAAGAACCTTACTTCCAGCAATGGTTTGCAGAAAATGGTTATACAGTTCATGTATTACCCCCAGAACTACCCTTTGAAGGTGCAGGAGACGCACTTTTAGATCGGGAAGGACGGTGGCTATGGGCTGGATATGGTTTTCGTTCAGAACTAGATTCCCATCCCTATTTAGCTAAATGGTTGGATGTTGAAGTGCTATCCTTGCGACTCACTGATGATCGTTTTTATCACCTAGATACCTGTTTTTGTCCCCTCACCAATGGTTATTTACTATACTATCCACCAGCTTTTGACTCTTACTCCAACCGCTTAATCGAAATGCGAGTCGCCCCAGAAAAGCGGATTGTAGTGTCAGAACCGGATGCAGTTAACTTTGCTTGTAATGCAGTCAATGTAGACCGCATCGTCATCATGAATAAGATATCTGAACAGCTGAAAAAACAGCTAGTAGATGTTGGTTTTCAAGTAATCGAAACTCCCCTGACAGAATTTCTCAAAGCTGGTGGAGCTGCAAAATGTCTCACCCTGAGAACCACGGAGCCAATTCGAGAAGAACTTCATGGTAATGTGTATGTGGAAAGTCGGGTGATTTGTATGAAAGGTCACCTCTTAGATGCAGGTTTGATTAACCGTGCCCTAGACTTAATTGTTGATAATGGTGGTAGTTTCCAAGTCCTCAATTTTGATTTGGGAGAACAACGTCAAAGTACTTCTTCCGCAGAGGTGAAAGTTTCTGCACCTTCCCATGAAGTGATGGAAGAAATTATCTCCCAGTTAATTGATTTGGGTGCTGTAGATTTACCCCAAGATGAGCGGGATGCTAAATTGTTACCTGTAACCCTAGCTGGGGTTGCTCCCGATGATTTTTATGTTTCTACCATTTATCCTACAGAAGTACGAATTAATGGCACATGGGTGAAGGTAGAAAAACAACGCATGGATGGAGCGATTGCAATTAGCGAAACTCCCAATGGTCTTTTGGCTCAGTGTAAATTACTGCGGGATTTAACAGTTGCAGACAAAGTAGTAGTCGATGTACAAGGTATCCGTACCATTCGCAAACCAGAATCCCGAGAACAACGCAATCCCCAAGAATTTAGCTTTATGTCCGCCGGTGTTTCTAGCGAACGCAGGGTGGAGCTAATAGTTGAGCAGGTCGCCTGGGAACTACGTAAAATTAGGGATGCTGGTGGTAAAGTAGCTGTCACTGCTGGGCCAGTAGTTATTCATACTGGTGGTGGTCAACACCTAGCCCAACTTATTAGGGAAGGATACATACAGACATTACTGGGAGGTAATGCGATCGCAGTTCACGACATGGAACAATCCCTCATGGGTACTTCCTTGGGTGTGGATATGAAGCGAGGTGTAGCTGTAATGGGCGGACACCGCCACCACCTGAAGGTGATTAATACTGTACGCCGTTACGGTAATATTGCCAAAGCCGTGGAAGCGGGGGCAATAAAGAGTGGGGTCATGTATGAGTGTGTGAAAAATAACGTTCCCTTTGTTCTAGCTGGCTCCATTCGCGATGATGGACCCTTACCGGATACTCAGATGGATCTAATTAAAGCACAGGCAGAATATGCACAACAGCTTCAAGGTGTAGAGATGGTTTTAATGCTCTCATCAATGCTCCACTCCATTGGTGTGGGCAATATGACTCCTGCAGGTGTGAAAATGGTTTGTGTCGATATTAATCCAGCCGTGGTCACAAAATTGAGCGATCGCGGTTCTGTAGAATCTATGGGTGTAGTAACTGATGTGGGGTTATTCCTCAGCTTGCTAATACAGCAATTAAATCTGTTGACTAGTCCGTATACTCAGCAATTAGGCTAAGGAAATATACCATGTAGAGATGTAGCTTTTTATGTCTCTATAAGCCCTCAGCGTTGTAGATAGATTTCACAGTTAAACAATGTCTTAGCCCTTTGACTTCGCTCACCGTTAGCCCTGAGCAAAGTCGAAGGGCTAATCTAATTGAGGCTTGCTGTTCGCGGAGCGTGCCGTTAGGCATAAAAGTCTTTTGGTAAGGGTAGGGAGTAGGGAGTGGGGAGTAGTTCCAGCTTCTTGATTTTTATTATTTTTACCAGAAAAAATAACAGATGCAAGGATTTTAAACCTAAAATCCTAACTTCCTTGCACGCCCCTCCCCAATAAAATAACCTCAAAGCATTGATAAATCAATATTTTTCAGTTATTCAGCAGACCGTAATTGGGTAGTGCTAAATATCAAATAATATTTGCAAATTTGGTATTAGTTATTTACACCGTATTTTATGAATTCCCATAACCTTTTTATCTAGTATTTGTGTATGCGGTTTATAACTAATTATTACAAACAAAATATTAGTATAACTATTTAACAAAGTTTATTTAAATTAAGTTTTCTCATCTGAGAAAATTAATCCCTTTGAGATGTAAATCATTGACTCAACTTGGGAATAATGAATCTTAAGAACAAATTAAACAGCATGATACCAAAGCAAGTGATCATTCAACTTGTTTTGCGATTATTTAACTGAATTTGTTTTTATGTAGCCTTACTAAACCTAAAAATCCGGATTTGTTCTTTAGTTAAACGTAGAGAATAAAACCGGAGTTATCAAGATGGAAACCGGAGGTAAGTCATCAAAACAGATCCAGTATATTAAAGGAATTCCGGAGTGATGAAGTTACTATTTTTCATACAAGTATCTGCAAAATTACTTAAGTAATAATAGTGGTAACAAGAAAAAAACTAAATGTCAATACTTCATTAAACTCAATCAGCAAAATATCTTTGAAAACCGTTAAAAATTAATTTTTGAGATACCAAATATGTTACTAGATAACGAACGAGGCAGTGGAAGATAAGACTTCTACATTCAGATTAAGTTTGAGACTGTAATCTTAATTCAAAAATTTTATAACCCTTATATAGTAATGCTATAGACGGCCACGAAAATGTCTTTGTTTCATTCATTGTCAAGGAGTTGAATAATTTTGTGATTGCAGCTCCTTTGCAAGAGGCATTTGAAATTTTGAAGATTAACATGATAATCTCCATTCAATCTTCTGGGCTTCTGCATTCTGACTACTGGCAAAAATCTAAAATTGTTTGGGGTAAGGTACAGTTGAATAGGACAATTTCTATTTGCCGGGAATCCTCATCTGTATGGGTGAGGTATAGGCTAATATATCTATCAGGTTTGTAGGGCATTCGCTCTGCCCACTCAATAGCAACAATTCCTGGTGTGAACTCAATTCCTTCCCAATAAGTGTCTAAATTTAAGTTGGCAACTTCTGGGGTGGTAAGGCGATATAAATCTAAATGATACAGAGGAATGCGTCCTTCCGTATATTCATTAATGAGGGTGAAGGTAGGACTTACTATTGGTTCGGTAATATCTAAACCTTTACCAATACCTTGTACTAAGGTCGTTTTTCCAGCACCTAAATCACCTTCTAACAATAGAATACTCGGAGCATCAAGGGATTTACCTAAGTAGATTCCTAGCTGATGCATTGCTTCTGCATTGGCTAGCAAAATTTTGATCATTGATTGCACAGTTACCCATTCTGCAAAAACCCTAATAAACCTCATCTACTTTGATAACCGTAGTTTTTGACCCATGAATTTGGGATTGCTTCCTTACGTCGCAATTACATATCCGAATAATCAGAAACTCCAAGTTTCAACATGGACTGGGTTTAGTTTTTGATTTTCATATTTTTTTTTGATACACCACTATACCACTGTAGTAAAATGCTGGCTAATTTTTGGGGATCGTGGCGTACACAACCTGTTTCATCTTCATGCATGACATTGGCGATTACAGCACGTCGTCCCAGTTTACTTATTTCACTACGGTCAAAAAATACGGGGTGAGAGTTTTCCTGAGAATAACGGATATGAGCACGAGCAGAGGGCTGTTTCTTTTGGACTAATACAGAAGTAAATAAAGACCTACCACAAGCATTATCAATGGCTTTAACGTGATCGCTAACAGTATATCCTTGGGTTTCTCCCGGCTGAGTCATGATATTACAAATATAAATGCGGGGAGCAACAGAAGCGGCGATCGCATCGGCAATTTCTGGTACCAATAGATTAGGAATTACACTGGTATATAGGCTTCCAGGCCCCATAATAATACAATCTGCTTCATTGAGAGCTTTAATTGCAGCCGGTAATGCTGGAGGACGAGCAGGGGTACAACCAATGGTAACAATCTTTCCTCCAGCTTCACTAATGCTTGATTCTCCCTCAATTAGGCGACCATCTGCTAATTCAGCCCAGAGTCTCACATCACTGAGGGTAGCTGGTAATACCTGTCCTCTAATGGCTAATACTTTAGAACTAGCAGCAACTGCTCTTTCTAAATCCCCAGTTATTTCACTCATGGCTGTCAAGAATAAGTTACCAAAGCTGTGACCTGTCAGTCCATCTCCAGCACTAAAGCGATATTGAAATAATTCTGTTAATAACTTTTCTTCATCAGCCATAGCTGCTAAACAGTTGCGGATATCTCCAGGGGGTAAAACTCCTATTTCTCGTCGCAAACGTCCCGAGGAGCCTCCATCGTCAGCCACTGTGACAATAGCTGTAATATTAGCACTATAATTTTTTAATCCCCTCAAAAGTGTGGAAAGACCAGTTCCTCCGCCAATAACCACTATTTTTGGCCCTCGATAAAGCCGACGATGAGCCAGTAGCATATCAATTATTTCTTCATCACCTTCTGGTCGAATAACTTGAGTAATTGAATGGACTGTGCGAGTTTGTCCCCACAGTAGTAACAACAAACCACATATTAAAACCAAAGGTCCACTGATATAGTTTGGTAACAAATTTGTGATAAATCCTAACAAACCTCTCAGTAACTGAATCATCCAAAATATGGGTGTCAGCTTAATCCAAATCGCTAATCCCAGAACCGCTAAGATTACACCTCCCACACTAATCAACAGCCAGCGTTTGACTGATAATCCAGGAGACAACCATTTGAACCACTGATTGACTCTATAAGATGTGCGACCACTGCGCTCACGGGAATGCTTATGTAGAGTTTTCAGGGTTTGTCTGATTAAAGCAATTGACATACCTATTTCCCAGCACTACTCACAACAATCATTAACAAAAACAGAAAATTAACCGAATATTCAATAAACAGCATAAGTATTAAATCTTTAAATTAGTATTTTTTTACATATTATATTTACTGGTATAAAGTTGATACAAGTATTTTTTAATTAAAACAAGGAATCTTGATTAAAAAAGTGTTGGCAAAAATTTATTTATCCCACACTATACCCCGCACCTTATATCTTAGTTTTTATAATTGTCTTTTATGATTCAGAGCTAGGATTTATTTCAAATCTTTAAACTGCTTGGACAACATACTTACAGTTTTTTATCAGACCACTGGATATTAATATTGATGGTGAGGGTTGCAGATGAATCTTTCGTGTTTTATCTGTTGGGATTGTGTAAAAATTAGGAATTTTCACCAAAATAGGGAGTAGGGAGTAGGGAGTAGGGAGTAGGGTCAGAGGGAAGATACCCTACTCCAGGATGGTTTGTTAGCGTTAGCGAAGCGTCTCCTGAAAGGAGATAGCGCGTCCGGTATGACATAGCCCCCGGATTTATCCGTGGAAAGTTAAGAAAATTTGGGTGGAGAGGCGCAAGCCCGACAGATAAAACGTCAACATTAAATCCCCTACTTTTAAGTATGGGGCATCCCTACTCCCATGCCCCTACTCCCTACTCCCTCGTTAAATTAAACCTGAGTTATCCCCTACATTAGACTTGGAAATGTAGGTATCAGTTGCCAATGTGCCAAAATTGGAAATGTTTCCAGACCCAGAACAGTAACATTGCATGGAAAAGCTAATTTTAGGATTAGATCCAGGACTAGCTATTTTAGGATTTGGAGCAATTGTCAGTAAAAGTGATACTCTTGACTGTCATCAAACATCTCAGACAACCGTAAATATGGTTGATTTTGGGATCATTAGTACACCTGCGAAACAGGAAATGGGACAGCGACTATGTACTTTGCATGACGATCTGCACACTCTGCTAACAGAGATTAAACCAGATTTAGTGGCGATCGAGAAATTATTTTTTTACCGCATGGCTAATACTATTTTAGTCGCCCAAGCTAGAGGGGTGCTGATGTTAGTATTAGCACAGCACAAATTACCCTATGTAGAGTTTACCCCTGCACAAATTAAACAAGCTTTAACGGGGTATGGGAATGCTGAGAAATACGACGTTCAGGAAGCTGTAGCTAGGGAGTTAAATTTGGATGAGATTCCTAAACCTGATGATGCTGCGGATGCTTTAGCGGTGGCATTAACAGCACTATTTCAAATTTAAGCTAACTTAAGCCAACTATTGATGAAATTTAAATAAAGATATACAAATGAATCAAAAATAGAACTTCTGCGTCATCACATCTAACAACTCCCAATTTTTAATTTTAACGAGAGGATGATTTATGTCATCACCAACCCTAAAATTTATTCTTTGTAGCGGTTTGGGATTATCCATATTTCTGGCTAATTCCATCGCTTCTGCACAAACAAATAGAGACGTTGTGGTTCCCACAACATCATCCCCTGGTAACACCAATCAAAACTCCAATAACAGCGTTACCAGAACCAGAACATCAAATACTCGCAGCCGTGACGGTAGCTCAACCTCTACTGTAACTACCAGCACCTCTTCCACTAACAGCAGACCATCTCCTAATACCAATAGCTCCATTACTTCTGGAACCAGGTTTAATTGTTTGTTTCAGAATCGTCAATATACAGTGATGTATCAACCTGAAAGTCAGCCAGGAAGGTACTTTGCATGGGCAGTTCCCAGAACTTTAGGTGGTGGTTGGGATGCAGAAAGACGCTGTCGAACTATTGCTGAACGCCTGGAAAGGTATCGTCCAGATGGCTTACTAGAGCTGCGTAATTCCCGACTAAATGGTTACGACACTCTATGTGTTACCACTGACAAGGATAGTAGTTGTCGATTAATCCTCACAATACCACCAGGACAGGATGCTTATTCAACTCGCAATCAAATTTTCAACAATTTGACTACTGCTGATAGCGGACAGGAAACTATTGGTGTTAATACTTACACTAGTACTAGCAATGGCAATGAGATAGAAGATATCTTTAAACAAGTAGGTATTTTCGGCAGACGGAACCGCAGTAGTAGTATTAATCGCAGTGCAGTATCTAAGGATGCCATCAAACTTAAATATTTCTTAGATGAAAATGATGGTGGTAATTCTAGATATTTGCGAGATGGAGTTACTATTCGTAATGGTTCTAATCCTGCTTCATCTGGCTTACAGTTAAACCCCAATAAATTCCGCTAATTTTTTTACCGGTATTACTCAATACCTCTGCCGAAAAAAAGACAGAGAGGGAGCAGGGAAAGTAGATAAATCATTAATTCTTTCACTCCCTCACTCTTTCACTCCCCTATTCTTTCATTCCCTCACTCCTTCACTCCTTCACTCATCCAACGGAGTAGAAACGGTCAAAACCTGGGGTGGTGTTGCATCTGGGGGGTAGAGAAAATCAACTTCTACCAAGCGGCGATCGCTTGCTGGTATATTCAGTGTAGCTAAAGGTTTACCGGGCTCACCCCTTCTTTGGACTAAATGTACATATCGAGTTTGTCGTTGACCCCGATCATTTTTGTAACGCAAGCGTATTGTCCCCCGGAAGAATACTTGTGGTACTGGAGTACTAAAAAAACGCAGTCCTCGTTGACTTAATCTATCTTCCTTCACAGGAGTTTGTATTGATACAGTTACCCTCTGAGAAACTTTACTTTTGTTATACAAGGGTAATTGTAAATTATACTGAATGCCATAATTCCCGTGGGCACTGTATGCCGTGTCAGGATAGCGTACTAGCATCTTTGCACTTTGAATTTGCTGAGTCCCCAAAGTACCTCCAGGAACTGTACTCAGGGGGTAAGAATAAGCTTTTCCTGGTTGAGGAATTGTCAGATATTTTACCTTGTTATTATCTGTAATCAATGCTCGCCATTGGGAACCTTGAGCAACTCCCGCCACACGACCATAAATTATCCCTCCATTAGTTGCATTCGGTGGAGTGGGAGCTTTATCTCTAGGGCCAGCTATCTCACTATTGTCAAGTAAATTTAACCATTCTTTTAAAATCGGGGCACGTTCCTTGTCATCATCATTTGTCGGTGCAAACATGGCCAAGCTAGCAGCGTAGACTTTACCATTACTATGCAAACGAGCAAAGGTAGAGCGACCATTCAGGGGTGGTGTTAAATCTTTGACAGGGATTGGCGCATTGAGCAACATCCGACTTTGTCTGGGAGGGATGATAATTTGGGCTGGGAAAATATTTCTTCTTCTGCCCCTGAGTATATCATTCATCACCCGATCGCCTGGGCCAGCAAATACTCTACCCAAAATATTCTGACTAAAACTAGGTAGCTGAATAAAAGGAGCATCTGGTTGGCTTAAATAACTTGCTCCCTGCAACACATTTATTTTCACCGTCTTTTGGTCAGGGTTATGTAGCAATATCCCCAAATACAAAGTCCGTAAATCCTTCCCAGAGCTTGCTTGAGCAACATGATGGGCAAACACATCAAACCGTCCCTGAAACGGAAAATTCAGGTGGGCTGCGGGCATCTTTTTCCCTTGGGGGGGGAAGGTAGAAAGTAGTATTCCTGGTTTGAGTACCTTTTCTGGACTATTGCTATTAAAAGTGGGGATTTGATCGAGTTTACCCGGTAAAGGACGTACCTCTTGAATTTTTACCAACTCCTTTGCAGGAGGAGTAGTTTGGGCAATAAATAAATCGGGTAAGAATAGCAACATAATTAGTAGATATTTTTTTAGTTTCAGACAGTCATTAACTTATAAAGTTGCCATACCATCAACAATTAATAAAAAATCTGCCAGCATTATAGGTAAGTTTTCCCTAGTCAAAATGGGAACATGAACAAAAATACAAGGAATCTGGCGATGGTGCTGTTGTAGATAATCTAATACAGAATAATAAAGACCTTCACAGACAAATTTTCCACAATCATGGCTAATCTCCACTGATGATATTCCCAGAACCAGCTGCTCTAAATCAACTTTTGTTGGTAAAACATTTTCTTCACCATCTATAAATGTCTTGCGAGCTTGAAACTCCACAGTTAATAGGAGGCGACTTTCTGCCATTCCACAACAAATAATTACATCTGGTTGTAGTTCTGCAATTCTTTCTAATACTTGACTACTAGCAAGCTCAATATCTACAGGCAAAAGTCGGAGCAAGTTTAAATTATGGGATATTGAGTTAAGTTTCGATAGTTCAATCAACAAATCATCACTTGAATTTGAGCGTTGATGGGGTAGCCAAGTCTCAAAAGAAGTTAATAGAAACCTTTTCTTCATGGAAAATATTATTTAAAATAGAAACACCCTCCATAAATTAATTTACAGGGAGCAGGTAAATGGCGTTAATTGCAGTTGTTGATTATGACATGGGAAATTTGCATTCAGTCTGCAAAGGTTTGGAAAAAACCGGAGCGATTCCGAAAGTAACTTCTTCTGCCAAAGATTTAGAACAAGCAGATGCTATTGTTTTACCAGGGGTAGGTGCTTTTGATCCTGCTGTAAAACACATCAGAGAACGTGGATTAGAAGAGCCGATCAAAGCAGTTATTGCTTCAGGGAAACCATTTTTAGGAATTTGTCTGGGACTACAAATTTTATTTGAATCCAGCGAAGAAGGTAAAGAACCTGGGCTAGGAATTTTACCTGGTAAAGTTAGACGTTTTCGTCCCGAGCCTGATTTAACTATTCCTCATATGGGTTGGAATCAGCTGGAATTAACTCAACCAAAATGTCTTTTATGGGAGTACTTATCTGCTCAACCTTGGGTATATTTTGTTCATTCTTATTATGTTGACCCAAGTCAGCCGGAAATCCGTGCAGCTACTACTACCCACGGTAGTCAAACTGTAACAGCTGCCATCGCCCATGAAAATTTAATGGCAGTTCAATTTCACCCCGAAAAATCTGCTAATGTGGGACTGCAAATTCTCTCTAACTTTGTTTCCCAAGTCCGCGAACAAATAGCTGCCTAGCTGTAGAATGTTATAGTTTTCACCTATTACTCATCTTGTATAAAAATATTGAAAGGGTAGACCCGCTTTTGCCCTCAAGTTTGCTATCTTTGTGATTATGTCTTTGAGAATTTATGGTAATCGTCAGCTAAAAACTTTACCAGGTAAAGACACAAGACCCACAAGTTCGCGGGTGAGGCAAGCAATATTTAATATTTGGCAAGGAACAATTACTGACTGTCGGTGGCTAGATTTATGCACTGGAACTGGTGCAATGGGTGCAGAGGCTTTGTGTAGAGGAGCCAGTGTATTAGTAGGTATTGAAAAATCATCTCGTGCTTGTAGCATCATCCAACAGAACTGGTTGCAAGTAGCTGATAATACGCAACATTGGCAAGTAATCCGAGGAGATGCTTTACAAGAATTAACAAAACTTGCAGGGCAGAAATTCGACCGTATTTACTTCGACCCTCCCTATGCTAGTGGGTTATTTTACCAAAAAGTACTAGAAGCGATCGCTGACTATCAACTTTTAGATCCTCAAGGAGAAATAGCAGTGGAGCATAGTTCCCAAGGTTGGAGCCCACCTGCGATTGCTAATTGGGAAATATGCCGGGAAAAGGTTTACGGTAGTACTGCAATTACTTTCTATCGATATTTACTATCCCATGAGTTGGGAGTTGTTAGTTGTTAGTTGTTAGTTGTTAGTTGTTAGTTGTTAGTTGTTAGTTGGGAGTTGTTAGTTGTTAGTTGTTAGTTGGGAGTTGGGAGTTGGGAGTTGGGAGGAGAGAGACAAAGGAGAAAAAGGAGAAGATATCATTCATTCACTCTTTCACTCCATCCCTCCATCCCTCGTGCCCTTAGCCTCCTAATTCAGTAGGACGCTTATATTGCTGATAAGCAGCGAAAAGCAAGCCACCAAGGGTAACTGGAATTAATCCGAGAACAATACCACAAAGTAGGGGTTCAACCACGTTTAAGCTCCTTATTGCAATTTATAAACAAACGTTTCTGTCCCTAATCTTACCAAATATGGCATTCATCCCTTGCCAGAAAATCACCTGAGATAATAATATTTCAGCAAGAAAATATTATTTATACTTGCAGCCATAATCAAGAACTTTTAAGCTATGTGTATGAAATAAAATTTTTGTATCGCTAAACTTAACAAAAGTAAAACCTTTGGATAACCAACTCACCAAACCCGAAATTTTAATTCAGCGGATTGCTTTGATTTTTGTAGCAATTGTGTTAGCAGTACTCTTAGGTGTTTTGGCTGTTCGCATATCAAAGCATTCGGATCCATATGTCAAAACTGTTCTTTCCCTAACAGGGGATCCCATACAAGGAAGCGCAATTTTCCAAATCAACTGTGCTGGTTGTCATGGCTTGCAAGCTGATGGACGGGTGGGACCTAGTTTAAAAGGTGTATCCAAACATAAATCCCGCTACGGCTTAATTTTCCAGGTTATTAGTGGAGAAACCCCACCCATGCCCAAATTTCAACCCAGTACACAAGAAATGGCGGATCTTCTCAGCTATTTGGAAAAAATTTAGCTAAGCCTGAAAAACGAAACCCACCTTATACCAGTTCAAATAATGTTTGTAACATATAAATTCTTCGTAAGGGCACAGCACCAGCAAGATACTTTTATATATTGAAAGATTGATCGATGCCCTGCCCCTACCCATCTGTTCACAGGTGTAGGCTTTTTACAATTGGGTGTTGGTTGGTCAGACAAGGTAGACAACCCACCTATAATCCCCAAGGAGGAAAAGGAAAGTAGACAAGAGGAAAAAACCGAACCAAAAAAGTACGGTTCCCAACAATACAAACTGGTTCAAAACCCTATTTTTCCATTGAACAATCTTCCTTGTCTGCCTGTCTTGTAATCTCCCAAGTCTAGCCTCAACCGAAATGTTAAAAACCTACCCTTGTGAGCTACCCATCTGTCCCATTTTTTTTCAAAATGGTATTAATTTTAAGGACACATTAAGGTTTCGCTAGTTTTTCTACCTGTAGTTGGATTAGTACCCTTTGCGACCTCACATAGTTTTTTTTGTACTGCACTACGGAGATAAACATCCGTAAAATCTGCACCATCAATAATTGCTTTATCAAACATGGTGTTAGTGCAGAAAGCTCCCTCTAGGTTCGCATTTGTTAGATTAGCGTTAGTTAGACGGACTGACTCTAAATCAGCATATCTGAGGTCAGCATCAGTAAAATTAGCTCTAGATAAGTTGGCTGAAAAAAATCTTACCCCACGAACATTAGAGTTACTAAAATTACTTTTACGGAGATTAGCATGATCGAAACTGGAATCTGTCAAATCTTGTCCAGCAAAATCAACTCCTTCTAGGATACGGTTGTTATAGTTAAGTGCTAATACAGGAGGAGAAAAATAGATCAATCCGGTGAGCCACAATACTCCTCCCAATAATAAACTGATTGCGACCTTCCAAACGCGTTCTCGTTTTGTACGGCTGACCTGGGGAACATTGCCCAGTGCCTGTTTCAGAACATTATTTAATTTAAAATTCATTGTATATTTCATTCAATGGCAAACCATTCTCCATCCCATTATCCCGATATCGGTGCTTTAGGAGAAGACCTAGTAGTAAAATGGCTGCAATCTACTGGTTGGATAATTCTACACCACCGCTTTTCTTGCCGGTGGGGTGAAATTGATATTATTGCTCAACAAGATGAATTGTTGGCGTTTATTGAAGTGAAAACTAGAACTGCTGGTAATTGGGATGGAGGAGGAAGATATGCTGTTGCTCCCCGTAAACAAACCAAAATCTGGCGTACTGCAGAAATGTTTTTAGTTGAGTATCCACACAAAGCAGATTACTCATGCCGATTTGATGTTGCTATTGTTCTCTGTCAGCGTTTATCCAGCTCACAAGGAAGGATAGTCAACAAACAAAATTTGTTCGGTTTTGTCACAGGGGAATATGAATTCCTTCTGCAAGAATATATACCCGCAGCTTTTGATGATTCTACGATTCAGGGCTAATATATGGGAGGGGTAATTGGGAAAAAGCCCAACTACCATTACCAATTACTCATGATGAAGAATTTTATGCATTCCTGCTAGAGTACACATATAGAGATTGAAACTTAGGCTAGAGTCTCAGGACAGTAACCTAACCCTCGGACAAATTGTTGCCTAAAAGCTTCAATTTCTTTCTTTTCTGGATGCCCATGAGATACAATTGCCACTTGGTAGCGACGCATGACATCCACTGGATTTTGTCCTGCTTCTAAACTCCACATAGCCATTTGCACCCGCATGGGTGGCTCATAGCTAATACCTAATTCATTTAAATAAGCGCGAATGTCACCATCGTCTTGGGAGTTTACCTGACTTTTCAGTTTGATTCTCACTACCCAACCATCAATTTGATGGATAACAGTGACAAATGAAACGGGAATTTGCGGTCTGGAGTGAAAAAATTGAACTACCCTCAAAGTGAGACTGGCGTTTGCCAAATAATACAAATATTCCATGTTACTGCTTCGGATTAAAGCCAATCCTACAATTCCTAATATTGCTCGATCAAAACCTTTCTCCGGTAGGGTAAAAATCCCCGTTTTCTCATGGGTAAGTTTACCCAACTTTTATATTTGTACTTAAATTATACGGATATAGTTCATGAAAATTTCACAACACTATTTAACTTTTGTTCTATGAAGATTAATTTTTTATAAATAATACTCAAAAAGTCTTAGTTTTATTAAAATTTTGTACACAAATGCAGCATCAAACTCCTAGTGAAAATACGGCTATTCATCCACTGGATACAGAAGTGGACTTAGACATTTGTTTGTCGGGATATGACTATGAACTGCCACCAGAAATGATTGCCCAAAATCCAGCTTTTCCTCGAGATAGTTCTCGGCTCTTGGTAGTTGATTCTATAAAAACTGGGAATAATACGCAACCGCTAAATACTGTTTTCCGTAATTTACCGGATCTACTTTTTCCTGGCGATTTACTGGTAATGAATAATACTAGAGTCATTCCGGCAAGATTGTATGGTCATAAATCCACTGGTGCAGAAATTGAAGTACTGCTGTTGGAGGAAATGCAACAAAATTGCTGGTTAGCTTTGGTCAAACCAGGAAAGCGGTTTAAGTTGGGGGCAAAACTTATTTTTACTGCTGCAAGGCAAGGTGATGGAAACCAGTTTGACTTGGCTGATGAGCTCACGGCTACGGTATGGGAAACTGATGAGGCGACTGGAGGTAGGTTGTTACAGTTTGATGTGCCGGAAGGCATGTCTTTAATGGATTTGTTGGATGTATTTGGGCAAGTTCCTTTACCGCCATATATTCTGGATACCCAGGCTGAAGATGAACAGTATCAGACTGTATATGCCAAAAACCCAGGAGCGATCGCAGCTCCAACAGCAGGATTACATTTCACCCCAGAATTGCTAGAAAAATTGCGATCGCGGGGAGTAAATCAAGCTTTTGTGACTCTTCATGTGGGTGTGGGTACATTCCGTCCGGTAGAGGTAGAAAATGTGACTGCTCACCATATGCATGAGGAGTGGATTGAAGTACCTGCTTCCACAGTAGAACAAATTCGCCAAACCAAAGCTGCAGGTGGTCGAATTATAGCTGTGGGGACAACTGTGGTCAGGTCTTTAGAATCAGCCGCAGGGTCGGGGGAAATACAACCTTTTTGTGGTAAAAGTAACTTGTTTATTTATCCAGGTTATAAATGGCGAGTGGTGGAGGGTTTGATTACTAATTTTCATCTACCCCGTTCGAGTTTATTAATGTTAGTCAGTGCTTTAATTGGTAGGCAAAGATTACTAAATATTTATCAACATGCGATCGCATCTGGATACCGCTTCTATTCATTCGGTGATGCCATGTTAATTTCACCAGAAGCAGTAAATCAGTTATCAGTTATCAGTTAACAGTTATCAGTTTATTCATTTCCTCTTAGGTGCAAGGCTTGCGCCTCTATTCTTTGGCTAATTGCTTTTTCGCTTCTTGCCAAAAGGATTCTAATTCTTCTAGGGAGTAATCAGAAAGGGGGCGATCGCAAAATAATTCCATTTTTTGTAATCGCTGAATAAAACGGTGATTAGTTCCTTGCAATGCTTCAGTGGGGTCTAAGTTATACCACCGAGCTAGTTGTAATACAGAAAATAATAAATCTCCTAACTCTGATTGCTGCTCTGCTGGAGTTTCATGAGCTATAGCCTGGTGAAATTCTTGCAACTCCTCATGAAATTTATCCCAGACCCCATCAATATTTTCCCACTCAAAGCCCACATCGGCAGCCTTTTGGGAAATTTTCATACTTGCCATCAATGGTGGTAGTTTGCGCTTATAACTGCTGAGTTTGCGGCTCAATTGATTGGCATCATTGGATGTATGTCCTTTTTCCTCAGCTTTGATTTGCTCCCAGTTTTGCTGTATTTCATCTACACTTGCCACAGAAACATCCCCAAATACATGGGGGTGTCGGCGAATCAATTTTTGCGAAATCCCTTCAGCCACTTGCTTGAGAGTAAAGTGTTGAAATTCCAGGGCTATTTGTGCTTGCAACACCACTTGTAATAATAAATCACCCAACTCCTCTGCGATCGCTTCAGAGTCTCCACCTTTAATGGCATCTACCACCTCATAGGCTTCTTCAATCACGTAGGGTATTAAAGTTTGGGGAGTTTGTGCCAAATCCCAAGGACAACCACCATCAGGATTACGTAACTTTGCCACCACATTAATTAACTCTTGCAAAGCCTCTAAAGTTTCTGGGTGTTGCTGTGCTTGATTAAATTCCATAAACTCTATATTTTCTTATTCTCTGCGGTTTTAACTGATTTACGACTGCGACTTCTCTTCGTTTGCCGAGTCATCCGACTGCTTACCTTACGTTTCTTTATTTTGCCACTAGGAAGCACACCAGCAATCCCTTTCTTTTTGAACCGCTTGTAAGCTGAACCACTCCAATCACTGAGAGAATGACTCATTGCACCCAATTCCATCCCTAGAAACAAAGCCATAAATTCTGTAGCATAAAAAATAAGCGATCGCCCCATAGACTCCCCTGTTATCTGCCAATTCCACTGTAAATTCAGTAGCTTTTGGATAATTAGCAACATTAACAAGGTAAACGAGCCAACTACACAGCATAAATAAATTACCCGCAGGGTGGTACCAATAATAGGACCGTGGGATAGAAAAGAGCGATGGCGCAGACTTTTTTGATAGGGAAGCCAAATCCATCGGAACCATCCCCAGCGTTGGTAGTGGCGAGAGTAGATATCCAAATCGGGACCAAACATTAGCCCTCCAAATAGGAAGCCACCAGCAATGAGTAAAGTAATATTGCTACTACGAGTTTGCCAAAATGCCAAGCCAGCAATCCAAGGCAAAGCCCATAATGTAATGCGATCATGCGTCCTACCAGAGGGCATAAATAAATCAAAATTCTACAGTCAATAGTCAAAATTATTGCAACTTAAATCTAGATATAGAATTTCTGCAAAAATTTTTTCTTAAAAATACTAGCGCAATCTGAGATAGTTCGCTATAATTATTTCTTGTGTGCAACAAACGGGCGGTTAGCTCAGTTGGTAGAGCGCCTGCCTTACAAGCAGGATGTCACAGGTTCGAGTCCTGTACCGCCCATATCCCGTTAATTAGTGCGATAACTTGCTGTAGTTATTGTACTTGAGCACTGACACGATATTCTCTGGTGTATTTTTTTTGAACGGCTAGACTACCAGGACATTTTTTCTCTGCTTTCGTTTGAATTTCGCTTTGCAGTATTTCTCGCATATCACTAAGCTTTGGCACCCTAATAGAAGCAGGATAGTTGCTCGACCAAATAAAGTTAATTTTGGGATTTTATGAATGTAATTGTGGTAATTGTCAATTTGGGCGCACTCTAGCTCAGTTTTTGCGTGTTTATTCTCTAATGGCTCATTCATGATGTTGGATCCCCAGAAAATTTGATGCAGATGGGATAGTTTCGACCTATAACCAGTAAGTAAGCACAGGGGACAAATACTAATGCTAATAAAGTAGCTCCACCAACTCCTCCAGCAATGCAAATGGCTAAAGGAGGCCATAATTCACCCCCATCTAGAAATAGGGGAATAAAACCAACAATGGTGGTGATGGTGGTAGTAAGAACATGGCGAGTGGAACGGACAATCACTTTTACCATAGCTTGGCGATCGCCTTTTCTGGCTCGAGGATGATCACGGATAGCTGCCAGAACCACGATAGAATCATTAATTGCCACGCCAATTAAACCCATTGTGCCCAGAATAGCCATAAAACCAAGGGGATAACCGAAAAACCACAAGGAAGCTAGTGCTAAGTAAGTCGGCACAATAAAACCAAACTATGTGAAGAATAGTAAATAAGCCTAAAACCCTTGTTCCCCCTGCTCCCTGCTCCCTGCCCCCTGCCTTATCCAAACGATAATTTTTTACGCCAACCTACTTAGACCCACTGAACCGATAGCAACTATAAAAATGATACCAGCACTACGGAAGGACTGGAAGGAAAGAACAAGGGTAGCGACCATTAAAAAAATGACAATGCCTACTGTGGAAAGTAAATTAACTATTGCTTCCTTGCGTTCGGCTGATTCTCCACCCCACTCCATTGAATAGCCGGGAGGGAGTTGGAAATTACTGTCACTGAGGCGTTGTTTGAAATCCGCTAATATGGTTGAAGGCAATACTCCTGCTTTAATAAAACCTTGGATAGCATTAACCCGTTTACCATCGCGCCGAGTAATGATGGCCGCTTCTGGAACCAGCTTAATCTTACCAAGGGTTGATAGGGGTAAGGAAGTAGGATTTTCTGGAGATAATTGTTTCTTGGGAACTAAATCGAGACTAGTAATCTGGTCAAGGTTTGCGCGGGAGTCATTAGATAAACGTACCCGAACTGGTAGTTCTTCCGAATCTTCGAGGATAGAACCACCGATGTTACCTTCTAGATTGGCGTTTAATTGTTGAGCTATTTCGGTGTTATCCAATCCTGTCAGTTGGGCTTGTTCTTCATCTAGGGAGAGGGCAAGTTTGGGTAAAACTTTTCCTAAACTGGTGCGGGTATGGGTAACGTTAGATATTTGAGCTAACTGACTTCTAATTTGCGTTCCTAATTCTTGTAGGGTGTTTAAGTCCGGACCATAAAGCAGCAAAACAATTGGTGCTGAAGACTGCAAACCTTGTTCCAATTGTTTCAAAAATACTTGAGTTGAGGGTAAGGCTCCATCTAATTCTTGCTGTAGAGTTTGAATTAAGCGACGACTTTCACTAGCTGAGGTAATTTGAACGATACCATTGGCGTAATTTGGTGATTTACGGCCACTAGTAGGTAAAGTTATATAAAATTTCGGGGCATTTGTGCCGATAAACCAATAAACATCAATTACTTCTGGATGACGTTTAATTATTTCTTGTGCCTGCTTTACTATTGCTTGAGTTTCAGATATGGAAGCAGAGGCGGATAATTGTAATTCTATGGGAAATTGGTCTCGTTCTGAAGGGGGAAAAAACTGTTCTGGAAGAGTATCCGCAACTAAAAAACCTGTTAAGGGTATGATTAAACTAAGAGCTATCCCTACTATTGGTTTGACTAAAATAAAACTGAGTATTTGGCTGTAATTTGCAGTTAATCTGGAGTTGGAAAATCCTGTTTTCCACCAATTATTTGGGGATAGATCAGAAAGAAAATACTTTCTTCGATCCTTCAACTGTTTGTTTGTGGTTTTCGTCTTCTGAATTCTGCCTATGAGAGCAGGTACAATGGTCAAAGATATAAATAGAGAACTACACAAAGCAAGGATTACCGATATACCTAGGGAACTCACAAACTCACCTATCCCTCCAGAAAGAAGGGCAATGGGCATAAAGGTTAAAACTGTAGTCAGGGTAGAAGCCAATAGGGGGACTGTTAGGTCGCGAATACCTCGGGATATGGCTAGTTGGGGTTTAAGGCCTTGTTGAAGCAGCTGCTGTATTTCATCTACAACAACAATGGCATTATCAATTAACAAGCCCAAGGCAATGACCAGTCCTGTTACTGATACCTGATGTAGAGGAATCTCCAGCACTCTCATCCCGCCAAATACCATCAGCACCGATAGGGGCAGGGATGAACTCACAATTAGGGCTGATTTCCAACCCATCATCAATAAGGTGCTAACAAAAACACACAAACCTCCTAACAGCAAATTTTTGAATAGGTTATTGAGCCGATTGTTGACGTAACTGCTTTGGTCAAAAATCAGTTTGAGGTCAATGCCTAAGGGTAATCTGGCTCTAAATTCTTCTAGGTTTTGACGAGCAGTTTGTGACCAACTATCAATTCGCCGATCGGGTTCCATCAGCACTGCCAAAGCAATAGCTGGTTTATTATCAATCAGGGCTAATTGTGAGGGAGGTTCTCTAATTCCTTTTTTTACCAAAGCAATATTCCCCAAAGGGGTTAATTGTCCGCTTCCATTGACAGAATGAATGGGAATTTGTCGAATACGCTCCAAGTCATCTAGCTGGGTTTGCACCTCTAACAGGAGGTTATTCTGGCTTCGTAGTTGACCTGCGGCCACTTTAGCATCACTTAAATGAATTTGTTGGGATAATTGTTGTGGAGTTAGACCCAGTGGGGTGAGGTGGGAAGGGTCAATCTCCACTATAATCTCTTCCGTGGGAGCCCCAAATAATTCTACCTGCTCTGTTCCTGGCAGAACACGAAGTTCATCCTCTAATTCCAGAGCCCAACGACGCAAAATAGAGTAGTTGACTGGCGATTCTAAATTCCAAGTTAGTACTGCAATCAGGGTATAAGCTGGTCTATTTTCTATGTATTCTGGTTTTTGAGCCTCTGGAGGTAATTTTGCAGTAACATCAGCTAAGTGATCGCGCACCCGAGACCAGACTTCATCGTGATTTTTTACCCTATTTTTTAATTTGATCCTAATCGTAGATTTACCTAGATCTGAGCTCGATACTAGGGTTTGAATTTCGTCAATTTCTGATAGTTCTTGTTCGATAATATCAGTTACTAAAGATTCGACTCGGTAAGCACTGGCTCCAGGTAATCTAGTAGTAATGACCGCCACCCATTGACTGCTCACTGCATCTTCCATGCGAGGGAGGATTTGCCATGAGGAGATTCCCCACATGAGAATGAGGCAAATAATGAGAATTAACAGGCGTGTGTTGCGATAGAAAAACCACATATATTAATTTAATCTAACAACTTATTTTTTGAATTAATTATTGTGGTTATTTCGTACATAGCCTAACCAAATGTTGTAATAAATTATATGTTACATTTCTATCACGTAATTTATTACAATTATAAATAAATACAAAAAAAAAGGATTAAGCTTTTTAGCTGAAACAGCAAGAAGCTTCACACCTACTCGACACAGAGGTGTAAAAGGTGAAGTGCGCCTGAGTTGACGACAATCCTTTGACCAATTGTTCCCATAGAAAGAAAAAGGACATGGAGAAAACGAGCAAAATATAAGCTTAATAGCTGAAAGCCTTGTTATAAATGGATTATAAAAATACTACGATTTTTCATCTCACCTATAGAATGTGAGATCAACTGCTATAAATAACAAACAATAAATTAATGAGTCAAAGATGGTTTGCTGATCGCATATTCCATAGAATCTTGAAAAACTTCAGTTGGCTTTTGGCCGCACAAGTTTTTATTGTCATAGCTAACTTCGGATACTTAAGTTTAACGGCCCATAGCTTGGGTGTTGAATTTTTTGGCAGATTGGTATTGGTGAGAACCTATATTGCAGTAATTGTGGGTTTGACTAGTTTTCAATCTTGGCAAGCTTTGATTCGCTATGGTGCAATTTTTTTGCAAAAAAAGGATATAAAGGCTCTACAAAACCTAATTAAATTAACAACTTTACTTGACGGTTTAGGGTCGTTGGCGGGGTTAGCGATTGCTATGATTGCTGCTCCTTATATCGGTTTGTTTTTGGGATGGAATGAAACTGCAATCCGTGAAGTGCAGTATTTGAGCATTTTCATTTTGTTTACGATTGGGTCAACCCCCACTGGTTTACTGCGTCTGTATAATCGTTTTGACTTACTGGGTTTGCAACAAACTATTGCTCCATTTATTCGCTTATTGGGAACAGTTATCACCATTTGGCTTCAGGCTCCCCTTTGGGGATATTTCTTAGTTTGGTCCATGGCCGAAGCATTGAATGGGCTTTCGTTGTTGCTGTTAGGTTGGCGAGAAGTTGGAAAACATGGTTTGTTAAAGGATATGGATTTTTCTTGTCCCAAATTAACCCAAATAGAGCCAAAAATTTGGCAATTTTGTCTAATCTCCAATGTCAATTCATCTCTACCCCTAACAATTATCCTAACTCCTTTAATGATAGGATTCTTGGTCAATCCTATAGCGGTGGGATTGTATCGGGCGGGTTACGAATTATCTACTCCCCTCAAGGATTTGGCTTTACTCTTAACCCAATCAGTCTATCCAGAACTAGCTCACTTGGGTAGCCAGGAGAATTGGAAAAAATTCGCCACTATTATTTTAAGATTGGGAATAATTCTCCAGGGAATAGGGATAGTGCTTTTTATTATTTTTATGATTTTGGGCAGAGAATTATTGCACTATTCTATGGGTGAGACTTTTATTCCAGCCTATAACACTTTAATTATTCTAGTGATGGCAGGAATTTTTAAAATGGGTAATTTTCTCTTAGAACCTGCCCTGTATGCAATGGGACTTCCCCATGTTTCTTTGCGCGTGAATGCGATCGCTATCTTGGTGGTTTACTTGCCACTGTTAATGATCCTAACTTTCCAGTTTGGTGCAGTTGGGGCAGGATTAGCCATGCTTTTATCCAATGTATTAAGCTTTGTTCTCAATAGCCGATTAACTTGGAGGCAACTACGGGTAAAGTGCGGAAATAAACAAGGAGTTTAATAGCGTTTCTTTACATTTAGAATCTTCTTAAAGTTTTTCTATAATAATGAACATTATAAAGGGAATTAATAATCAATTTTTCGAGTATAGCTATCGATGTTTTTCTAGTCCAGATAGAAAACTTCCAGACTTTATTATTATCGGGGCAATGAAATCTGGAACAACATCACTATATAATTATTTAATTCAACACCCCAGAATTATCGCAGCTCAAAAGAAAGAAGTTCATTTTTTTGATAAACATTTCCACATCGAGATAATTGTTTGTTTTGTAATCTTTTTTCAGCAGAACTGAAAGGAGT
>NZ_FYBH01000088.1 GCF_900185595.1 Calothrix rhizosoleniae SC01 | reverse complement strand
CGTTTTATCAGAAGTTATCTGATTCGCAAACCAAAAAATTTAAGTAAATACATTTAATTCATCCATTTCAATAAATTCAATATATATAATTATGAATGAAGACAAGTTTGTAGCTTATAGATTTTTTGATCAAGAACAATCATTATTTATATTAGATCAGGTAATTAAAGAGCCGATTAATGGATGTTTACAAGTATTTTCTGGTTCCCATTATTGGTCTTTATATTTAGAAAATGGAAAACTAATTTATGCCTGTAGCTCATCAGACGGAATGTTTGAATTGATCTACAAAAAATTATACCAATTGAGTAAAGAAGTAGCTCAGATTTTTAAAACAGTTTATAAAGAATTAAATCATAGTTTTTCAGGCTCTGTTGAAGAAAAACATTTAATACACTTAGACTATTGGGCTATTTGCTGGTTAGTGAGCCATAAACTAATTAGTGGGATGCAAGCAGGAATCATTATTGGAGAATTAGCTTTAGAAATATTCCCATTATTTTTAAAATTAGAAGAAGGCTTTTATCAAATTTCTCATCACAACGCTTTACATCAAATGCCAAGATTTTGTCATTTAGATGTAAATGTAATTATCTCCCGTGTTTTCAATGATGTCAAAGACCATAAGAATGCAAGGGATCACAATGACATAGAACTATCGGTGATGTTAGATCATACTTTTAATGATTTTAACAAATCACTTCATAGCAAAAAAAATAAGCATCAAAAGATTCATTCAATAAATAAAAATAGTCATACTATAGATACAAATCAAGCAGTTTTCTCTCCTCGTAAAGGTGCACCCCATACTCCTCAAAATAATAAGCTCTACAAAATTGCTTGTATTGATGATAGCCCAACTATGTTGCATATAATCAATAGCTTTTTGGATGCAGAATTTTTTACGGTAGAACTAATTGATAATCCATTAGTATCCTTAATGCAAATTATTCGTACAAAGCCAGATCTAATCTTATTAGATATATCTATGCCTAATTTGGATGGATATCAATTATGCTCTTGGATACGCAGAAATTCAGAATTCAAAAATATACCAGTCATTATGGTAACAGGAAAAACTGGATTTATTAATAAGGCTAAAGCAAAAATGGTTCGAGCGACTGATTATTTGACTAAGCCATTTACCCAGGAACAACTACTCACAATTATAAATAAATACTTATCGTAAATATTGTTGAGTAGAGTTAGTCACAACACAATAAAGTTCAGTTAAGAACAATGATAGCCTGGGTACGAAGTTTAGGCGCAGAGCAGCTTCTCGAAGAGTAATCCAAAAAAGAATTGATAATGTTGGGATGCTCCCATAGGATGTTCATCCCAACAACTTTTTCATAACAACAAATCTTTGATAAACATAACTGTGGCATAGAACTGGAAGTCAACATTTTTTTTCTTGCTAAACCCATGTCCTTCGTCTTTTGCCATTAAGTACCAAACAGGTACATTATTTTTGCGTACAGTCGCAACTATTTGTTCTGCCTCATTTAAAGGTACACGAGGGTCATTCTTACCATGAATCACAAATAATGGCTTTTTAATGTTATTAGCATTGGTGACAGGAGAAATTTTCAGCAAGAACTCACGCATTTTCGGATCTCGTTCATCCCCATATTCCACCCGACGTAAATCTTGTCGATAACCTTCAGTATTTTCCAGGAAGGTGACGAAATTAGAAATACCAACAATATCAATGGCTGCACGAATGCGATCGCTATATTTTGTTGCTACAGCCAAGGACATATAACCACCATAACTACCCCCCGTCACTAAAATTCGATCTGGATCTAAGTTTGGTTGGGTGGGTATCCACTTGAGAAGTGCCTCAATGTCTTTAACTGAATCTTCCCGTTTATAGCCATTATCTAGGGTGAGAAAGGTTTTACCATATCCAGAAGAACCCCTGACGTTGGGAAATAGGATAGCTACTCCTAATTCATTTAGGTAGTAATTATTACGCCCTAAAAAGCCTGGACGAAATTGTCCTTCTGGGCCACCATGAATATTAATAATAACTGGACGTTTCCCAGTAAATTTACTAGGAGGACGGTAGAGAAAACCAGAAATAGATTTACCATCGAAGCTTTTCCAGCGTACTATCTCTGCCTGAGAAAAGTTTTTGGTATTTAAGCCACCAGTTTCGCTGGCTGTCCACCTTTCTACTAGATTGGTACGAATATTCACAGAGTAAATGTCTGCTGTAGAACGGTTAGATGTGAGAGTAAAACCCAAATCTTCGTTATTCTTGTGCCAACCAATACCATATACCTGACCTACAGGTAGCTTAGGTAAGGGCTTTTCTTTCCCTGTAGCTGTTTCTAGTAGATGCAATACACTTGCCCCATCTTCGTTGGTAACAAAAGCCAGATGCTTACCATCGTCAGACAAGTCTAAGTTTTCTACATCCCACTGAATATTACTAGTCAAATATGTATGCTTGAAGGTATCTAAATCTACATATGCAAGGCGAGAAAACTCTGAGCCCCGGTCAGTAATAACATATAAACCTTTGCCATCTTTGGTAAATATGGCAGCTTGGTAGGAGACTTTTTCCTTCTTACCCTTGGGTGTAAGTAATTTCTTTTCTCCCGATTGAGTATCTACCAACCAGAGATAGCTTTCATTTACAGAAATATACTCAATAATCGCAACTTTGTCATCCTCTGGAGACCAGTCTAAAGCACCCCATCCTCCACCTTTTACCTCCATTAACAAGCGATTGCTGGAGGGATTGTTAGGATCCACAATATAAAAATCTGCATCCTTACCTGTGCGTCGAGTAGAGGTGTAAATCATGCGATCGCCTTTATTTGACCACAAACCTCGACTATTTTTAGACTTGCCATCTGTCAATAAAGTTACATCACCCGTTGCCATATCATAACGGTAATTTTGGTTAAATTCATTACCACCAATATCTTTGCTAAAGACAAAGTAATCCCCCTGGGTTGGCTGAAAACTTGCCCCCCTAACCCGCTCTGGGAAAAATGTCATTTGCTGACGACTACCCAAAGGAAACTTAACTAAATGGGTTTGAGCCGTATCCCCAAACCTAGTGGATATCAACATTTCCCGACGGATAGGATGCCAACTAGACAGCACCGCATAACGAAAATTTGTGTAGGGTTCAACTGTATCCGCCAGGGTAGAAGGAATAGGGGGAATACCTTCTACAACCAGGTTATCCCCAGGAGTAATATTGGTAGTTTTGGCTGTAATCATTGATATAGGTAAAAATACAATTACCATCAGGGCAATCAGGAAACTAGAAATAAATCCTATTCCTTGACGATGCCAAATCTTATGTAAGTGACTCAATCTGCAAAAACGTAAAACTGGGGTTAGACTGGGAAGCATATATATTATCTGTTTTTTTATGCAGCACCCCAGATATTTAGGAAAATCTGATTACTGGTTGTGCTATTTACAAATATTTTCTTAAATACAGATGCTAATTGTACTACACAATCAATATAGCAATCCTATTTGCTTTGTAAAAGCTGAATTGTTCAGTTCACTAATTTATTTTTGTATAGATTAATCAATATAAATCAACAATTTTATATATATTGTATTGGTTTGTGAATTATCGATCAATATAGTTTATTTTTTCCAATGAGTAAGCTAAAACAGTATGAGTGTATGCAGGATAAAATTGCTAGAATTTACTTAAAATTTCAAGTCAAAAATTGATAAATTTTATTGTCATCAAATATAAAATACCTCTTGTAAGCTTCTGGATTAGCAAAAATACTGGATGGAAATATACAGATTATTCATTTCTTTAGTTTATCTAAAATCACATTTAAGTAATCAAATTACCTTTTTAATATAGAAGCAGAAGCCAAATATTAATTTAATAGAATCGAATTAACTTCATAGTTCATCAAAGAACGAGGATTGTTCCATATGACTCAAGCACCAGAATCTTTAGATTTACCTACCGCTGATACACAAGAGCGTAGTTTAGACCGCGATTGTACAACATTATCTCGTCATGTTCTGCAACAACTACAAAGTTTTTCAGGATCAGCACAAGATTTAAGTGCTTTGATGAATCGGATCGCTTTGGCTGGTAAATTAATCGCCCGTCACATGAGCCACGCAGGCTTAATGGCTGGAGCCTTGGGATTTACAGGGGAAGTGAACGTCCAAGGAGAATCCGTCAAGAAGATGGATATTTATGCCAATGATGTATTTATTGCTGTATTTAAGCAGAGTGGTTTAGTTTGTCGCCTTGCTTCCGAGGAAATGGAAAACCCTTACTATATCCCTGAAAATTGCCCAATTGGTCGTTACACATTATTGTACGATCCCATTGATGGCTCATCAAACACAGATATAAATCTCAGTTTGGGTTCTATTTTTTCCATTCGGCAACAGGAAGGAGAAGACCTCAATGGTGAGGCAAAAGATTTGTTAGCATCGGGGCATAAGCAAATAGCAGCTGGTTATATCCTCTATGGCCCTAGCACCATGCTGGTTTATACTATAGGTAATGGCGTTCATTCATTTACCCTTGATCCGAGTTTGGGAGAATTTATCCTTACAGAAGAAAACATACGGATTCCCGAGCATGGTTCAGTTTACAGCGTCAACGAGGGGAATTTTTGGCAGTGGGATGAATCGATTCGGGAGTATATCCGCTATGTGCATCGTACAGAAGGCTATACAGCTCGTTATAGTGGTGCAATGGTCAGTGATATCCATCGATTATTGATTCAAGGTGGTGTATTTCTGTATCCCGGCACTCTGCCTAAACCAGAAGGAAAATTGCGCTTGTTATATGAATCAGCTCCCTTAGCCTTCATAATTGAGCAAGCGGGAGGTCGTGCAACTACTGGACACATGAATATTTTGGATGTGGTACCAACCAAACTACATCAGCGTACACCTTTAATTATTGGTAGCCCGAAGGATGTCGCCAAGGTGGAGTCATTTATTCAAAACGGTCACTGAATAACTGTTCTCAGTGGTGAAATGCCTCAATCAACTGCTTAAAATAGCGATCGCTAATTGCGATGGGCGATCGCTATTTATTATAGTCATTGGAGCTTTTGGACTTAGTCAGAACTCTTGCATGGGAGACAACCTCAAGCTCGTCAATGCTTTATTAACAATCCTCAGAGCATAGCATTGAGAATACAAAGTGATTACTCATGATGTCAGATCCAATATGTTTGTGGCAGATTACTTGACAAAAACGGCATCACACAAAAAAATTTCAATTGCCCATCAAAAACTCTAGCATTAAGTAACCATTGAGCAAATTTATAAAATTACTGTTGCTATTGGTTTTTTTTGATGAGTAGAATTACTGGCAAAATAAAACCTAAAATTAATGGCAAACTAAAGAAAGTAACAGATGCAGCAGTAGCTTTTAAGTCTTTAGCAGTAAAAGGAGTAAAAGAACTAGCCAATCGAAAATTGATAAAGTAAGGTCAAACTATTATTGCCATTGTGATCAAATGGTTAGCCCTAAGACTTAGAAGTTAGAAGTTAGTGGCAAATAAAATTGAGGATTTATGCAGAAAAACCGAATTTCTCACTTCGTGTGCATAAATCCTGCAACTAATTACCAAAACTAACAACTAACAACTAACAACTAACAACTAACAAACTCAATCTAAAATTGTTATGGTCAGTCTGCTAGAAAATCCCCTGCGGGTCGGTCTCCAACAGCAAGGGATGTCCGAACCCCAGATCATAGTTATCTTTGGTGCTTCTGGAGACCTTACTTGGCGCAAACTCGTTCCCGCCCTCTACAAATTGCGCCAGGAACGCCGTATTGCCCCAGAAACAACCATTGTTGGCGTTGCTCGTCGAGATTGGAGCCACGAATACTTCCGTGAACAAATGCGTAAAGGCATGGAAGAAGCTCATGGAGGCGTGCAGCAAGAAGAATTATGGTCAGACTTTGTTAAAGGTTTATTTTACTGTTCTGGTAATATTGATAACCCCGAAAGTTACCAGAAGTTAAATAATTTGTTAACAGAGTTAGACAAGCAAAGGGGAACTAGAGGCAACCGGATGTTTTATCTGTCAGTTGCTCCCAACTTCTTCCCAGAAGCAATTAAGCAATTGGGAACAGCAGGAATGTTGGACGATCCCTACAAACATCGTCTAGTCATTGAAAAACCCTTTGGTCGAGATTTAGCTTCTGCTAAAAGCCTGAACCTAGTAGTCAAGAAGTATTGTAATGAAAAGCAAGTATACCGAATAGACCACTACTTGGGCAAAGAAACCGTCCAAAACTTGTTGGTATTTCGGTTTGCCAATGCCATCTTTGAACCTTTATGGAATCGTAGTTTCGTCGATCATGTCCAGATTACCGTAGCCGAAACCGTAGGTGTTGAAGACCGGGCTGGTTACTATGAAAGCTCCGGTGCATTGCGGGATATGTTACAAAATCACCTGATGCAGCTGTTCTGTTTGACAGCAATGGAGACACCCAACTTTATGGATGCTGATAGCATTCGTACAGAAAAAGTGAAAGTATTGCAAGCAACTAGATTAGCAGATGTCAATAATTTAGAGCGATCGGCAATTCGTGGTCAATATAGCGCCGGGTGGATGAAAGGTCAACCTGTGGCTGGATATAGGCAAGAGCCGGGAGTAGACCCCAATTCTACCACCCCTACTTTTGTAGCCATGAAATTTGTGGTAGACAACTGGCGTTGGCAAGGGGTTCCCTTCTACCTACGTACAGGGAAACGGATGCCGAAAAAAGTCAGTGAGATTTCTATCCACTTCCGGGATGTTCCTTCTCGGATGTTTAAATCTGCTGCTCAACAAATGAGTGCCAATATTTTGACCATGCGGATTCAGCCAAATGAGGGAATTTCCCTGCGTTTTGACGTGAAAATGCCAGGAGCAGAATTCCGCACCCGTGCTGTGGATATGGACTTTACTTACGGTTCCTTCGGTATTGAAGCCAAATCTGATGCTTACGATCGCTTATTTCTTGATTGTATGATGGGCGACCAAACATTATTCACCAGAGGAGACGAAGTAGAAGCAGCTTGGCAAGTAGTCACACCAGCCCTTTCCGTCTGGGATTCGCCTTCCGATCCAACCCTAATTCCTGAATATGAAGCTGGTACCTGGGAACCAGTGGAAGCGGAATTATTAATTAACCAAGATGGTCGTCATTGGCGCAGACTCTAGAATTTTAGATTTTAGATTTTAGATTTTAGATTGAAGGAGTCAACGAAGAGGACAAGGGGCAGGAGGGAATGAGGGAAAAAGAGAAGGAGTGAAAGAGGGAAAGAGAAAAAATCCCAAATTTACATTAGGTATTTCCACAGCTGTGGACGCACAACGTCTACACTTCACTCCCCCACTCCCTCACTCCCCCACTCTCTCACTCCCTCTCCACGACTCCTAACTTCTCAATCCAAGACTCTAGAATCACAAATCCAAAATCGCAAATCCATAATCCACAAATTGTTATGACTACCCAAGCTCCAACTATTTTCTCACTTCAGGCTCCCAAAGATGTTTCCCTCACAGAAATTGAAGAGGAACTCAATCAAATTTGGCAAAGTTATGGTATATCAGGTGAAGATGGTGCTTTACCTGCGGCAACCAGGGCAACAACCTTTACTCTTGTAGTTTATGAGTCGGAAGAAACCCAGTACTTATTAGCGACCGCAGGGTTTTATAATGGCCCCATTGATGGTATATTAGGGCCCCAAACTCAATCTGCACTCCAGGAATTTCAAAAACAGCACGGATTAGAAGAAACTGGAACAGCTAATCCAGAAACCCTAACTATATTGCGGGAAGCAGCTGCTAAACTTCATAGTGGAGAAAAAAACACAGACGATAGCACATCCTATGGTGCAGATAGCAAAAGTCCGAGAATTGCCGATGAAATTGCCCTCCGTAATCCCTGTCGGATTATTACCCTATCTCCCATAGCTGGAGGAGATGAAGGGGTTAAGGCTCAAGTCTCTGCCTATTGCCCAATTCAAAAGCGATCTTCTACTACCCTAGTTTGTTGCGAATACATTAATTTAACTGGTACTGCTGCTGCTTTAGAAAGAATTGGTGGCATGGTACCAGAATTGCTAATCGGTGATTTACCCAAATTTCTCTGGTGGAAAGCCACACCAGATACAAATAACCCTCTATTTAAGAGATTGGGTTCTATTTGTAACAATGTGATTGTTGATTCATGCAATTTTAACGAGCCAGAAAGTGATTTGCTCAAATTGCAAGAGTTAATAGAAACAGGTATACCCCTCGCTGATTTAAACTGGGGTCGTCTCGCAGCATGGCAAGAATTAACAGCCGAAGCTTTTGACCCACCAAAACGGCGTGCAGCTCTTCCAGAAGTGGATAGAGTCAACATCGATCATGAAAAAGGTAATCCTGCCCAAGCATTGTTGTTTTTGGGTTGGTTGGCAAGTAGATTGAATTGGCGTCCGGTTGCTTATCAAAAAGAAATCGGAGATTACAACATTAGGAAAGTTAGTTTTGTTACCGATAATCAAAGGAAAATAGAAGCTGAGTTAGCCGGAGTTCCTGTAGGTGATGTGGGTGATATTATTGGTGACTTGATTGCTTTCCGCCTCAGTTCTACCAATCCCCAAGCAGATTGTAGTACCCTAATTTGTTCTGAAACCGGTGGTTGTATGCGGATGGAAACCCACGGTGGTGCTCAATCCACTGGTTTATTTCAACAGGTAACTTCCCTTTCAGAACAAAAAGCCGAGGTGTTATTGAGTCAACAGGTACAACGCTGGGGAAGGGAGGTATTGTTTGAAGAAAGTCTTTATGTCACAGGAGAAATTCTGAAATTGGCAGCTAAGTAAAGTCAAACAACTCTCCCTGTAGTAGTCCTCCTAAAAATAGGGGGACTTGCTTTATACCGGGAAAATCCTCCACTGCAGTGGCTTATACCCACATTCCGCAGGTTCAATTAACAAGCTTGGTATTTTTGTAATCCAGTTAAAACAAGGCTTTCAGACATTCAGTGAATATGAGTGCATTCAGCGAGACTCCCAAAGATAACCGCACCTTAGATAAGAACGGGAGCATTAGTTGAGAATGGTATCAATAGGCTATGATTTGGCGATTCCCGCTAATTATAAAATTAGCGGTAAGCGAAGCTATGCCGTTAGGCTTATCGCTATAAAGCTAAATTTCCGAAAACCCTTACCATACAAGTATTTTGAAAATATCGAAAAGTTTTCCTCTACGTGCGGAATGTGGGTTATACAATTCATATTGCTTTTTGAGGCAGGGGGACAAGAGAAGATGTGCCTCATTTACCTGCAATCTGCTGTATTACTTATTACTT
>NZ_FYBH01000171.1 GCF_900185595.1 Calothrix rhizosoleniae SC01 | reverse complement strand
AACCTACTTATACAAATCCCAAAAGTAGATGTGTAAATCATGATTTTCAATAATATATAGCACTAAGCGATTAGGTTAGCCCTTCGACTTAGCTCAGGGTTAAGGACATTGTTGGAGACCCAAAACTATAAACAGTAAACTTATTACTCCTTCGGAGTGTCTCCTCCGGAGAGACTGCGTCAACGCCATTTGCTTTATGCCGGGAAACACCTCCACCGCAATGGCTTACTGTCCACTGCAATGGTTAACTTATTACTTTTTACTTCTTACTTGCGCGTAGCGCTATAAATATGCGAACAATTACAGAAATTAACGAGAAAATTAGTTGTGAACGTGCTGTGGTCATGACTGTGCAAGAAGTGAAAGCACGGGTTGTGGAAGTTGGTGTCAAGAAAGTTGCTAATGAAGTAGATGTAATTACTACAGGTACATTTGAACCAATGGAATCAAGTGGGGCAATCATTAACCTGGGACATACTGATCCTCCCATAAAAATTCGTCGTTGTTGGTTAGATGGAGTACCTGCATATTCTGGTTTTGGGGCTGTAGATTTATACTTGGGTGCCAGTTGTGCAGTTGAAGCAATGGAGGGGGAAGAAGCTCGAGAACGTGGAGGTGGTCATGTAATCGAAGATTTAATCGCAGGTAAACCAATTCATATCCGTGCCCAAGGTCAAGTAACAGATTGTTATCCCCGAACTAGTTTTGAAACGACCATTACTCGGGATACAATCAATCAATTTTATTTATTTAATCCTCGTAATTTATATCAAAATTTTATTGTAGGTGTTAATGGAGGCGATCGCCCATTGTTCACTTATTTGGGTCCATTACAGCCACGGTTAGGTAATGCGGTTTATTCCAATCCTGGAGCCATATCTCCCCTGCTTAACGACCCAGATTTACAGTTAGTTGGCATTGGTACCAGGATTTTTTTGGGTGGAGGAATTGGCTACGTGGCTTGGGAAGGTACTCAGCATTTCCCTTTACAAAAACGCTTACCCAACCGTACACCAATTGGTCCAGCAGCAACCTTGGCATTAGTAGGTGATGGGAAACAGATGGATTCTCGTTGGGTACGCGGTTGCTATTTCAAAAATTATGGGCCTTCTTTAATGTTGGGTGTAGGCATACCATTTCCTGTTTTAAATGAGGAAGTCATTGCCCATTGTGCGGTTCAAGACAAGGAGTTGGTAGCTCCAATCGTAGATTTTTCTATTCCTCGGCGGGTTCGTCCTACCTTTGGCTTAGTAAGTTATGCTCAACTCAAATCGGGGAAGATTGCCATTGACGGTAAAACAGTTCGTGTTGCTCCCCTTGCTAGTCTATTTTTTTCTCAGCAAGTTGCTCAAGAGTTAAAGCAGTGGATTATGGCAGGTAAGTTTACCTTAACAGAAGCTGTTGCATCCATTGCTACACAGCGTTCTTTCCTACCCCAAGATAGCTGGACGGAGTTTTAGAAGAGGCAGGGGAGCAGGGAGCAGGGGGCAACGGGAAGGTGGACAAAGGGGACAAGGAAGACAAGGGGGACAAGGAGGACAAGAAAGGAATAATATCTTCTCACACTCCCACACTTCCCACACTTCCCACACCTCCCACACCTCCCACACCTCCCACACTCCCCTCACTTCATCTCCTAATCACACTATTCCTGCTCTGGTTTAGGTCGCTTAACAGGTTTAGGAAGGGAAGCTTTGGGAACTGGTTTAGAAGGTGCTGAGGAGTCACCTGTTTTCTTAAATGGACGCTGACTCCCCCCAGCCCCAGAATACTTTTTAAAGGGTCTTTTACTGCCTTGGGAATGCTTCTTGAATGGTGGGCGACGCTTTTTCGGTAAGTCAGCGATCGCTTCCGCATTTTCTAGCACCAATGCATCTCCTTCCCTTTGCAAGTGCAAGTCCCAAAATTTACCTATAGCTTTGGTATTAAGCATACCCTTAGCCTTTAGCTTAAAGTACTTTGGTTTATCCGTAGATTTGCGTGGTGCTTGCTTAATTTTGATCACCAAGCTTTGAGATTCAGCAGACTGATAAACAATTTCACCGCGAACGGAAAAACCACCATCTGTCATTGCTGATGAAGGAATCAATTTAGTTTTAGTTTCTAAGGAATCTTCCTCTGGTTTAACTGATTGTTTAGCTAAGTTTTCTGGCTCCCAAACCCCAACAATTTGCAAGTGCAATTGGTCAGTTTGCGGACGAGTCCGAGGATAAACAACCCATAAATGTTCTGTTTCTAAGTCAAGATGATTCTTGACTAAACTCATAATTCTTCCTAGAAGGACAGCATCCAAAATCACCCCATCGGAAGTTAACAATGAACCTTGGGTGAATTGTTCGCTACTAGCAAGATAGCGACCTCTTACTAAGCCAATGGCTCGGTATTGCATGGGTTCACTGGGTGGTGGAATTGGTTGCTGCCGATTCCTTAGGTTTTCATTGCTGGTTGGTTCATTAGAGTTGACAGTAGAATTATCTAGTTCAGAGGCATCCTCTGTTTGAGAATTGGTGTTCACAGAGACTATTTGATTAATTGGAGTCTCTTGAGGTGCATTTGAGTTAGAGGAATCAGGTGAAGGCATCAGGTCGGAATTCATAAAAACTCCTTGCGGCGGAGAGATATCCCAGAATGGGATTTTGCAAAGGTAGTTGAAAAATATTGTGTGGCTGGTGCAGGTTAATTTTTCTGACAATTTGCCACCCAATAGCTACCTGTGTGATACTAAAAAGCGCAATCTAGCGCACACTAACACTAAATGTGTAATTTAGCGCCTTTCTACTAGTTTCGGAAGCATAGCACAGCTAAAATTTAGACAGTTCCTCCTAAAGTCAGCACTTGTTTTGCATATTTTGACGAGCAACCCCCTAAAGGGTTCATTAGTTACTTGAAGTCGGGGAACCCGCCCAACGTACTAACTCACCACGACGACAGTCCTAAGGGAACGCACCAGTCGTGATCACCCTTTGTTATAAAGTTCACCAAGTATTAACTGTATTCCGTAAAGTTTTTCAACTTTTTCATTTATCCTATTTGCGTCAATCATCATAACTATTAAAGTTTAAGGAAGGTTTTGTGTCTGAAGTGCGTAATCGCTGGATCGTTAAGATTATTTTAGTACTAGCAATTGTTGCTTTTATTGGGGTTTCTATGTTGCCCATTATTCAAGCATTGAGTGATGGACAAGGTTCTTCCCAAAATTCAGCCACTGCACAAAGTAATTCTTCGGTATCGAACCAAAAATCAAAGCTGGCAAACGAAATACAAGGTTTAGAAATTGTTCTACAACGAGAACCCAATAACCAAGCTACATTAAGGAGTTTACTAGAAAGGCAATTGCAGTTGTTGCAGTTGGGCGCAGGTAATCTTCAGAGCATTATAGAAACCTTAGAGAAGTTAGCTAAATTAAATCCAGAACAAACTAAGTATGCAGTTTTGTTGGCTCAAGCCAAGCAACAAGTAAATGATAAGGAAGGAGCTGCTCAAGCTTATCGTTCAGTACTGGAGACTAAACCTGGTAACTTGGAAGCTTTGCAAGGAATGGTAATGCTTTTATTAGAGCAAAAACGCCCGGAAGCTGCTATTGGTTTATTGCAAGATACCTTATCAAAAGCAACCCAAGCCAATAAAATTGAGCCTGGTAGTGTGGATATTGTGGCTGTGCAATTACTTTTGGGCAATGTTCATACCTCCCAAAAACGCTATGGTCAAGCTCTTGCTGCCTATGATATGGCGATTAAAAATAATAAACAAGATTTCCGTCCCGTTTTAGCTAAGGCAATGCTCTTGAAAGAACAGGGTAAGAGTGACGAAGCAAAACCTTTGTTTTCCACTGCTGCTACTTTAGCACCTGCTCAATATAAGGATGAAATTAACAAGCAGGCTAATATTTCTGTTCCTACCCCTAAATCCTCCCCGGAAAAAGGGAAGGATGGTAAGAGTGAATGAAGCAGGAGGAGGTATTATAGTCACTACGCTCCTTAGGTGTTAGGGGGGTAAGTGTCTCACAAGGGTAGTTTTTTACCAGAAGTGTAACGAGAGGGTGAAAGCCCACCAGAAATAGCAACACAGTTGCGCGTTTCGTTCTTTAGACAGGGGATGAAACCCGATATGGTGGGATTTATCCCACAGTCTCAGCATAATCCTTAAAGCTAAGAAAAAGCGAAGAGAAGCGGTTTTAACCCGTCCCGTAGCATCTTTTTAGAATCCCCTCGCCTTCAGGCAGGGGAGTAGTCAAATTCAGATTTATCATAGGGACAAACAAGGGAGGTAAGGAAGGAAAGCCTAACACCTAACCCCTATTCAATCCTTTTATTGGTTGATGATGTAGCAATAAATGTAAAGAAAGACCAGAGAATTAATCCAGTTAGCAACATACAAACAAATCCTGTTACCCCTGCTAGGGGTTTTTTATTTTTACCCGTTACCCACTCTGGAACATTACCTGTATAGTTGATTAACCCAGCTGTATCTATACAACCAATTGCCCATACCCAACCACTGTGTAATCCCCAAGCTATACCTAAATTACCATCATTCACCAACCGGGCTAAGACCAATACCATTCCCATTAACCAAAGTCCTGGTAGTTGGGGAACAGTTTCCTTTTTTTCCCAAACTAAGTGAAGTAAGGCAAAAATTAAGCTAGAAATTATTGCAGCTAGCCAAATAGGATAATCTCGCCCTAGTTGAGTGAGTAAAAAACCCCGAAAAACTAACTCTTCTATCCCACCTACTAATAACCCGATTAACAAAATGGGTAAGACGATTGATGTTATTTGCTTGACCTTCAATGGTTGAAATTTGCACCAATCCAGCCATATTTGACAGGAAAAAATCACAACTAAACTCAATACTCCCAATGTAAAACCCCAAAATAAAGAGAATAAGAGGGAAACATTGATCAAAAAGCCATAATCTGCAAACGAGCTATTTGTTAACCACATAGCATTCCAGACAATTAAAGGTGCTAATAAGTAGAGAGATAGGAGTAAGGGTAATTTTTGGTTGTCTTTTAAGGGTTGGCTTGGTTTTAAATCAAGAGCTGCTGCTATTAAGGTGGCTATTGGTAACCAACATCCTACCCAAGCAAGAAAAAATGTGATGACGACAACCAATACGGAGGCATTTTCAAAATATAAAAATAAATTATTAGCTGATGATTCCCATAAATCTATAAAAGCAACCATAAACAACACAATAAAATTTTGTCGAGCTGATAGCACTACTCAAGTTTAATCTCCATATTCAAACCAAAAGCAATTCCTTGACAAATATAAAGATAT
>NZ_FYBH01000087.1 GCF_900185595.1 Calothrix rhizosoleniae SC01 | reverse complement strand
ATATTGCTGGTTTTGATATTGGTTACTCTGGACAAATTCAACCACAAATAGGCAAAATGTATTTATCGCCAATGAAACTTTATGAATATATGGCAATGGCAAAGCCAGTCATAGCATCAGCTTTTGAAGATGCTCAAAGGTTAGTTTGTGTTGGCAAGACAGGTTTTTTATTTCAACCTGGTAATAAAGAGGAATTGAAGCTTGCTTTAGTTGAAGCTTATCGTCACAGAGCAAAACTACCAGAAATGGGAATTGCAGCTCGTCAAGAGATAGAAAATAATCATAGTTGGCAAGTTAGGGTAGAAAAATTAATTGCAGGTACAGAGCAAATTTTGGCCAACAAAGATTAGATATCAAGACTTTTAATATTATTTGTTTTTAATAAATTTATTCAAAATTATCATGAAAAGATCCCCTTATAAAATTCTTGGTGTTGAGATTGATGCTTTATCAATTCCACAATTGCATGACTTGATTGCAGAAGCCATTGATACTAATAAAAAATGGATAATTGCTAATCATAATATGCATAGCCTTTATCTTTATCATCATGACCAAAAAGTGCGAGCCTTTTATGCTGAGGCTGATTATGTGCATATAGACAGTATGCCTTTAGTCTTTATTGCTAAATTACTCGGTTTTCCCATCAAGCGAGAGCAACGAGTAACTTATGCCGATTGGATATGGCCTTTAATGGCAAAAGCAGCAGAAAATAATTGGCGTGTATTTTATCTTGGTTCTAAACCTGGAGTAGCAGAAAAAGGAGCTGCTAGATTACGATTGAAATTTCCTAATTTGCAGATTAAAACAGCCCACGGCTATATAAATCTGCCTCAAGATAGTCATAAGAGCTTAAGTACTTTAGAAACTATTAGTAAATATCAACCTCATATATTAATAGTAGGAATGGGTATGCCACAACAAGAGCATTGGATTTTAAAAAATTTACCACATATTAAAAGTAATACTATCTTGACTGGTGGAGCTTGTATCGATTATGTTGCTGGTGCTGTTCCTACCCCCCCTCGTTGGATGGGCAAGGTAGGACTTGAATGGTTGTATCGCTTGTTAAATGAGCCAAAAAGACTCTGGAAGCGTTATCTTATAGAGCCTTGGTTTATAACTAAATTGTTATTAAAAGAAGTTAAATAATCGATGTTCAGTAAGCGAATGACTAGGCGACGTTCTCTATGGTTAGGTTTAGGAAGTTTAGCAACTATAGGAATTAGCAAAGGACTTTCACACAAATATGGTAGTAGCTATATGCAAAGCCTTGACAGAAAACATAAAGATTTTCAGGTTGTTGGTACAGCCAGTCTTCGCCAGCGTGCTGCTGCTAAAGGATTGATTTATGGATCAGCAGGTAATTACGAAACCCTTTCTGTAGATCCTACTCTGGCAAACAGCTTTGCTCAAGAGTGCGGCATTTTAGTTCCCGAAGGTGAATTAAAATGGGGATTTGTGCAAGGTATCCGCAATCGGTTTGATTTTACCCAAGGTGATTGGTTAGCTAATTTTACTCGCACCCATAATATGTTGTTGCGAGGGCATACTTTAGTCTGGCATTTGGTATTACCTGAATGGTTTGAAAAAGTAGTTAATCGGCAAAATGCTGAAAGAATTTTCATCGAACATATTGCAACTGTGACTAAACATTATGCCGGTCAGATGCATTCTTGGGATGTAGTTAATGAGGCTATTGATTTAGATCATGGACGTTCTGATGGTTTGCGTCAATCACCTTGGCTGAAGTTTTTAGGTCCAGATTACATTGAACTTGCTTTTCGAGTGGCTGCTGAAGCTGACCCCAAGGCATTACTAGTATATAATGAAACAGCTTTTGAATATAATTCCTCTAGAGATAAAGCAAGAAGAACAGCGATTCTCAAACTTTTAGAACGTTTAAAATCTAAAGGCGCACCTATTCATGCTTTAGGAATTCAATCCCATCTTCGCGGTGATGGTAAGGCTGATTTTAATGCCAAAAATTTCCGTAGTTTTTTGGCTGATGTTGCTAGTCTTGGTCTAAAAATCTTGATTACTGAATTAGATGTAACAGATGACGAGTTAACTGCTGATATTGATATTCGCGATCGCATTATTGCTGATGTTTACGAAGACTATCTTTCAACGGTTTTAGATGAACCAGCAGTAATTGCAGTATTAACTTGGGGATTAAGCGATAAAGTAACTTGGATTTCAGAATATGCTCCTCGTTCTGATGGTAAGGCTGTCCGTCCTTTACCTCTGGATGATAGCTTCCAACGTAAACTGGCGTGGAATGGGATAGCAAGAGCTTTTGATAATGCACCCAAACGCTAGTAAAAAATATAACTCATGTTTAATGAGAAGTTTCCCATAACAAATAGATGAAACCCGACAAAATATAAACTATTATTACATATGACATATAAATCTATATCTTTTTTCAATACTGAATCTGACTTAAGGTCTGCTAAATCTGTCAGAATAAGGAGGGGATTATTTACTAAAATACTACGGATTTTTACCCTTTTAATTTTAGATATAGCCGCTCTCGTAATAGCACATAATTTAGCGATATTTTACGGTACTTCCTTTGTATCACCTTGGGTTCAAAGTTCATCATTTTTATTTTTAACTGTCGTTGTTGAAATTAGTATAATTGCTTCACAAGGGCTATATAAAGAAGGGCCGAATCGTCGCAATTATCTATCTCTAATTAAGGCAGTATCCTTATCAGAACTCTTTTTATTGCTAATCGCTTTTCTCTACGAACCAAGCTATTATGTATCTCGCTCAACTTTTATTTTATTTTGGTGCCTATCTATAGCTCTAACTAGTAGTAATCGCTTAATTTTTGATGTATTTACTAAATTATTACGTAGTAAAGGAGCTATTCGATATCCAATTTTTATTATCACGGATACAGAAGAGAAAGAATCTCATATAAAGTTAATTGAGAAAGAAAAATGCTATATAATTGAAGGAATTTCTGAATCAAAATGTCTAGACTGGGAAAATAGGGAAGGAACCTTAAAATATCTGCGTGATAAGGGTGTGACAGAGGTTTTTGTTTCCTGGAATGCGATTAAAAATCGTTTGTATGTTTGTTGGAAGTTCTCAACTGCTGGTATTACATTACGCATATTACCAACGAAGAATGAGCTTTGTCATTCCAAATCTTTATTTAGAATGATTGGTGAAGGCCCTTGTATGACTATCCCGGTACCAATAATTATTGGTAGTGATTTCTGGATCAAACGCTGTTTTGATATTTGTACTTCAGCAATTTTGTTATTTATTTTATCACCAGTTTATCTAGTGATCGCTATATCAATTAAGTTAGATTCTCCTGGACCAATTTTATTTAAACAAAATCGGATTGGCTTACATTGTCAGCAATTTAAAATCTGGAAATTCCGGACAATGGTATCAAACGCAGAACAGCTACAAGCTTCTCTAGAAAATAAAAATGAAAACAAGGATGGAGTTTTATTTAAACTTAAGGATGACCCAAGAATCACAAAAGTTGGTAAATTCTTACGACGTTATAGTTTAGATGAATTACCTCAATTATTTAATATTTTAATTGGTGAGATGAGTCTTGTTGGTCCCCGTCCTCTACCTACTAGAGATGTGGATCGATTCAAGTCAGCATACTTTATTCGTCAAGAAGTTTTGCCCGGTATCACTGGACAATGGCAAGTCTCCGGTCGTTCTAATATTGATAATTTTGAAGATGCAATTAAATTAGACCTCGAATATATTGAAAGTTGGTCACTTTGGTTAGATATACAAATTTTACTGAAGACGGTGCAAGTTGTACTGCAAAAAACAGGTGCTTATTAATTATGAAGATTAAAATCTTTCTGCGATTAATTAGGAAAATTTTGCCCAATCTATTGTTAGAGAAAATTCAATCTCTTCAATCATGTTTATTAAGTAAATGGATTTTACATAGCGGGAGTCAAGTAATAGGATTAAGTCATAAACCAGCAATGGTGTTCTCTCCTCACCAAGATGATGAAACCTTTGGCTGTGGAGGTACAATTGCACTTAAACGCGAACATGAAATACCAGTTTATGTAGTTTTTTTAACAGATGGCGGACAAGGATTTGTTGATGTCGATTCCCATTTAGAAGCTAAAAATGTTCAAACTCGTAAACAAGAAGCTGTAAAAGCATTAGAGGTTTTGGGAGTAGAGGAGTCATCAATTCATTTTTTAGACAAGCCTGATGGTAAGTTACAGCTTTTAGCAAGTGAAGAGCGACAAAGTACTATCCAACAGGTAATTCAATTGTTAAAAATTCATCAGCCAGGGGAAGTTTATGTTCCTCATCGTAAAGATTGTCATAAAGATCATGAGGCTACCTATGAAATAGTTAAGGAAGCGATCGCTCAAGCTAAAATAGATACTGAATTGTTACAGTACCCAATTTGGTTGTTTTGGGAAGCACCTCTATTTCTGAAGCTAAAGTTCCACGATATAGCAACAGCATCACGATTGACAATTACATCGGTTCGAGAGAAAAAGCAGAAAGCAATATCTGCCTATACCTCGCAACTGGAAATTCTCCCCCCAGCCTTTGTTAACTTATTTTTGCAATCTGATGAAATCTTTTTTACTGAGTCAGACAAAAGCTAATACTATTTTAGATTTTAGATTTTAGATTTTGTCGTCAGCACTCAGTCGAGCCGTCAAAAGATTTTGGATTTTTAAAGAGTTACTAAATAAACTTTTCTTTCTTTCCGTCTGTCGCAATTTCTTGCAAATTGGTATAAAGACTTTGTAGGAGAAAAGATGGGGATGGTCATAGGATATGATGAAGATTGAGAATAAAATTAAAAAGAATTAAACTCATACCAATGCTGTATGAGGCTGTGCTTAATCACCCTCGCTCTGGAAG
>NZ_FYBH01000086.1 GCF_900185595.1 Calothrix rhizosoleniae SC01 | reverse complement strand
CTTAGTTTACCCGTCCCCACATCATGGGATAAGTAGTTAAACATAATTAATTACACAATGTCATTGCGAGTGTAACGGAGTGAAACGAAGCAATAGCAAGGGTTAGGATTATTTCGCGTAGTTTGTAATAATGGTAAATATTTTTGTTTGATTACTTAATTGGTGATACACTACCAAAACATGGTGAAAAACCCAATGATTGGAAATCTTCTGGTCGTAGAGTAAAGCGTGATTTATGACCTACTGCAATGAATTGGTACATCAATGCAGATTGTAATGGTGCAGCCAATATAATCCACTCTCTTGGAAAGTTGCTCCTCTTGGTTAGAACCCAAGACCGCACTTTCCGCAAAGTAAGCACAACACTTGGACTTGATTTGAGTGGAGTGTGTAGGGGTGGTTTGACTCATCCCACCCGGATTTATATCTGGGTGACAGCTAAAAAAAAGCCTTCGCGACGCGGTTTTAACCCGTCCCGTAGAATCTTTTTAGAATCCCCTCGCCTTCAGGCAGGGGAGTAGTCAACAATTAAAGTAGATCGGGAAAAAAGACCGGATATAGATAGCATCTATATGCAAGATTTGCCAGAGCGATCGCGACTACTGTACAGTGGCTCAAACGGGAAATGACTGCACCCCAAGGCTATTTTTACGCCGCCCAAGATACAGATAACTTTATTAACGCCGATACAACAGAACCAGAGGAAAGAGCTTTTTATACCTGGGGTTATGGGGAATTATTACAGCTATTAACACAGGGAAAACTAACGGATTTACAACAAGAGTTTACCGTTACTGTTAGCGGCAACTTTGAAGGTCATAATGTGCTACAAAGGGGCAATTATAAGCAATTAAGCGTTATCCTGGAAGCAACCCTAAGCAAATTATTCTCTGCCCTTTATGGAAGTACAGCAGAAAAACTAACAACCTTCCCTCCTGCTAGTAACAACAAGGAAGAAACAAAACTAAACACAAAGTTAGCCACTATCCCTCGTCTTTTGAAGATAGGGTTGAGCGTAGAACAAATTGCTGAAGCACTTGAATTAGATATTGAATTAGTACGCAACACTATTGAAAAGTTGAGTAGAGAATAAAAATGCACGCCGATAGATTATCGGCGTGCAATTGTATAGGAATCCGGTTTGATTTCTGAATTGGCTTGTAAAGAGAGGGAACAGGGAATAGGGAATAGAAAGTGTACTGAGTTCTGTTCAAAAATCAAATAGTAATCCTATAGTAGTGTTTTACTTATCTGTTGTTTTTAGTTTTTCTGAAAATAATTTTACCAATGCAAGGGCGCAAGGCTTGCGCTCCTACGATAGATTTGCGATCGGGTGGTAATTTAAAAGCCTTAAGCTCTTCAGTCACCTTTTCAATGACAGTAGTGAAAACTTTCAAGCTATTAGCATAGCAGTGTCACCCCACTAGAAAGGATTTAAGGCTCAGGGATGGTGACGTTGCCGCCAATGATGTCATTCTGGAATTGTTCCAAAGTAGCATTTGCATTAAATACAGTAGCCAGAAGTTCACCTCCTGCACTTGTGATCAGCACACTCTGATTCGTTCCTACTCCAAGTACCACACCACCATCAACATCAGAAATATCAAATTCTGTCATGCCGCGCTGGTAGCCTTGGATTTTATCAGAGCCGTCGCCGTCTCTCAGAATGACAGTATCACTGCCACCGTTAAGTAAAATATCATCATTGCCCGTACCACCATCAACCAAGGAATTCCCATCGGCTATGATACGGTCATCGCCACCCCCACCTATGAGAGTATCATTGCCGCCATTGCCATTGATTTGATCGTTACCCTCACCGCCATCAAAGTACTCATCATTGCCAGAACCATTGATGATGTCATTTCCACCCAGAGCATCGAAGACTGAAATGAAGCCATTGCTATTAACAATGTCATTGGATTCAGTACCCTGTGTTGGGATAGGGAAGACTTCACCGCCATTAAAAACAGCCATTTGTTCTTTTCCTCCCATTGATTATTTATATAGCAATCCTGTTTGATTTATGAAAATTGAAATAGGCTGAAACGCTTATATTTACGCACTTTTCGTCTACGTATTTCTTCACGTTTCCAGTAGGATTGCTATATGCTTACAGGATGTGCAACTTTCTACGACAACACTATGCTTTGAGAGTTTGAAAGTCTTTATAGGTACACAAGTGTTGATAATAAACAATTGCACCATTTTTTAATTATAATCAAATAATAGAAAAAAGCTTTTGAAGTTGTATTATTCAAGGTATATTTGTTGCAAAAATCAACCGATGTTATTAATTTGAAAAAAACACCTCGCAGAACGATATTACGCTCAAAAAGCCTTTTATAGTAAAACTTTCGAGTCTTATATAGGTATATTGTATCGATTTAAATTTAACTCTATATCATAAATATTGACTGTGTATAATTTCAAAATACATATACAAAAATATGCTAAATATTACGTACAGTAAAAAACTGTTTATTAGCTTGATACTACTTAAAAGATTATTATCCTAAGCTCTAAACGGTGTTGATTTTTTATCCCAATGCGCTTCAGAAATAATTGTAAATGTAAAGATGCACACCAATAATTTATCAGTGTGCATCTGTGGTTATGTTTTAGTTAATTGTTGTTCTTGTTAAGTAGTACCCACTCAACTATTGTTGCGAAATTATTACGAATACGCCTCCATTGGTACACAAGAACAGACAAAATTCCTGTCTCCAAATGCCGCATCAATACGACCGACTGCTGGCCAGAATTTATTATCCTTAACCCAAGGTGCGGGATAAGCTGCTTGTTCTCGAGAATAGGAATGATTCCATTCTTCTGTAAGCAAACTGGCTGCGGTGTGGGGTGCATTCTTGAGCAAATTATCCTCAGCACTCACCTTACCAGATTCAATCTCAGCGACTTCTTGGCGAATGGTAATTAGTGCTTCACAAAAACGATCCAACTCTGGTAATGATTCGCTTTCCGTTGGTTCCACCATGATTGTACCAGCCACGGGCCAGGAAACGGTGGGGGCATGGAAACCAAAGTCCATTAACCTTTTAGCAACGTCATCAATTTCTACCCCTGCGGTTTTTTTGAGCGATCGCAGGTCTAAAATACATTCATGGGCGACTAGATCATTTTTACCTTTGTATAAAACGGGATAGTAATCTTCTAGGCGTTTGGCAATGTAATTAGCATTGAGAATTGCTACCTTGGTTGCATCTGTCAAACCATCTCCACCCATCATGGCAATATACATCCAGGAAATTACGAGGATACTCGCACTACCCCAAGGAGCAGCAGATACCGCACCCATACTGAGTTCCTCACCCATGTTCACCACTGGATGTGCGGGTAGGAAAGGCATCAGGTGAGAGGCAACCCCAATAGGGCCCATACCAGGGCCACCACCACCGTGGGGAATACAGAAGGTTTTGTGTAGGTTGAGGTGACAAACATCAGCACCAATATCCCCAGGACGACACAGTCCTACTTGGGCATTCATATTCGCCCCATCCATGTATACTTGACCACCATGCTCATGAACCACAGCACAGATTTCTTGAATTGCTTCTTCAAATACACCGTGGGTGGAGGGATATGTCACCATTAAAGCGGCGAGTTCCGAGCTATGCTTTTCTGCCTTGGCTTTTAAGTCGTCTAGGTCAATATTACCTTCATCATCGCAGGCAACAGCAACTACTTTCATCCCACACATTACCGCACTGGCAGGGTTAGTTCCGTGGGCTGAGGTAGGAATTAAACACACATTGCGGTGTCCTTCCCCTCGACTTTCATGATATTGGTGAATTACCAATAATCCAGAATATTCCCCTTGGGAACCGGCATTGGGCTGGAGGGAAATACCCACAAATCCAGTGATTTCTGCCAACCAGTTTTCTAATTGCTCGAAGAGGATTTGATAACCCTTGGTTTGGGATTGGGGTGCAAAGGGATGAATTTTACCAAACTCTGGCCAAGTTACGGGTATCATTTCTGATGTGGCATTGAGTTTCATCGTGCATGAACCCAAGGGAATCATGGATGTTGTCAAGGACAAATCTTTAGATTCCAATTTGTGCAGGTAGCGGAGTAGCTCTGTTTCCGAGTGATAACTGTTGAATACGGGATGGGTGAGGTAAGCACTTTCTCGGGACAGGTGGGGAGGTAATGCAGCAGGGGGAGTAACAGAGGTGGAAGGAGTAGGGGAACTAGCTGCGAAAATATTTAATATATCTTTGATATCTTCAGTGGTGGTAGTTTCATCTAGGGAAATACCGACATGATTGTGATCAAAAATGCGGAGGTTAATGTTTTGTAATTCGCAAGCAGTGAGGATATCTTCCAGGCTGCGGTTTGCCAAATCTACCCGCAGTGTATCAAAGAAATATTCATTGGTAATGTTGTAACCAAGCTGCTTTAAACTCTCTGCCAGGATCCCAGTTTGCTGGTGGATTTGTTGAGCGATCGCTTGTAATCCATTAGAACCATGATAGACAGCATACATGCCCGCCATCACTGCTAGCAATACCTGTGCAGTACAAATATTACTGGTAGCTTTTTCCCGGCGGATATGTTGTTCTCTGGTTTGCAAAGATAGACGATATGCTGGGTTGCCTTGGGCATCTTTCGATACACCCACCACTCTTCCAGGAACCTGACGCTTATACTTTTCTTTTGTGGCGAAATAAGCGGCGTGGGGCCCTCCATATCCCATAGGGATACCAAAGCGTTGGGTACTACCAACAGCAATATCAGCACCAAATTCACCAGGAGGTGTGAGTAAAGTTAAGCTTAGGGGATCTGCGGCTACCGTTACCAATGCACCCTCAGCATGGGCTTTTTCCACAAAAGCGCGGTAGTCGTAAATATTGCCGTCAGTGGCAGGATATTGTAAAATAGCCCCAAATATTGGCTCGGAAAAATCAAAACTTTGATGATCGCCAACAATAATTTTAATCCCCAAAGGTCTGGCACGGGTCTGTAACACGTCGATGGTTTGGGGATGACAATCTTGAGAAACAAAGAAAGCATCAGCCTTAGTTTTGGTCACACCGTAGCTCATGCTCATGGCTTCTGCTGCGGCTGTTCCCTCATCCAATAGGGAAGCATTAGCAATTTCCAACCCAGTTAAATCAATAATCATGGTTTGGAAATTTAACAAGGCTTCTAATCTTCCTTGGGCAATTTCCGGCTGATAGGGAGTGTATGCAGTGTACCAACCAGGATTTTCCAGGATGTTGCGCTGAATTACCGTGGGGGTAATACAGTCGTAATATCCCATGCCAATAAATGAGCGAAAAACCTGATTTCTAGAGGCTATGTCCTTTAACTTCCCTAATGCAGCATACTCACTTAATGCTGCTGGCAAATCCAGAGGTTCAGCAAGCCTGATAGATGGTGGTACAGTTTGGTCAATCAAGTCATTTAAATTATCAAGTCCCAATACATCCAGCATTTTCTGGATATCATCGGCATTTGGTCCAATGTGACGTTGTGTAAAATCACTTGACTTTTGACTATTATCTGATTTTGACTGATTGATTGACTGAGGACGGGGGATTTGTAATACCACTAATTACTCTCCAGACACGACTAGGTTGAAAATAGAATGCATTACGGGCAATGTAGAAGGGATGCAATTCTCTTTCATACATTTTGGTATATGCAATTCTTGACCACTATTTAATATTTTGCAACAATTCTCCTTTAGAGGTTCTGTCAAAGGAATTTGTTCATGTAAGTTTCATCAATTTATTTACCCAAAAAAGCTCAGCTCTCAGCCTCTAAAAAATCCCTATACTTTTCCACACTCATGGCATCATTCAGCTCACTGGGGTCACTAATTCGCACTTTGAACAACCATCCCTCACCATAGGGATCTTCTCCAATATATTCTGGTGAATCATCAAGGGCTTGATTACACTCCACCACTGTACCTGTGACTGGAGAGTAGAGATCCTCCACGGCTTTTACCGATTCAATAGAACCACAACTGTCACCCTTGCTCACAGAGCCTTCAACATCTGGTAGTTCTACAAAGACAATATCGCCCAATTGCTCCGCAGCAAAGGCGGTAATACCAATAGTCGCCATATCACCCTCTAGGCGTATATATTCGTGGCTATCGAGATATTTTAAATCTTCAGGATAATCTGACATATTACTTACCTTTCCAAAATACAACAATTTAATCCTGGTTCTCCATTTGACAGGAGATGGAATAACACCAAAACAGTTTATTTCTGTAACAATATCAAATGTTATCAGTTAGTCAGGCGACTTGTAGAACGGTAAAAAGGTTTTTTGACTATCACGGTGGGATAATGTTTGCCACGGATTTCTACTTCTAGTTCCTGTCCCACTTTGGCGATTTCCTTGGGTAAGTAAGCTAAGGCTACGGGATAACCAAGGGTGAGTGAAAGGGTTCCGCTTGTAACTTCTCCAACAACTTTACCTGATGATAATACTGAATAACCGTGGCGGGCAATGTTGCGTCCCTGCATTTGTAAACCCACCAATCTACGGGTGACACCCTGGGCTTTTTGCTGTTCTAGAACTGCACGTCCGATAAAATCGCCTTTGGTATCTAAATGAACTAGCCACCCCAAACCTGCTTCTAGGGGGCTGGTGGTATCATCAATATCTTGTCCATATAGCGCCATTGCTGCTTCTAGTCGCAGGGTATCTCTAGCACCGAGTCCGCAAGGAGTCACCCCAGTATCAATTAGCTTTTGCCATAGTTCTATACCAACTTCAGGATCTACCATGACTTCAAAACCATCTTCCCCGGTGTAACCAGTACGGGCAAGAAAGGCTGGTTTATCAAGTACATTGGCTTCTAAATGTCCAAAGGCTTTGATGGGGCTTAAATCTGCGCTGACAAATTGCTGGAGGATGCCAGTGGCTTTTGGTCCTTGGACGGCTAGTAATACTTTGTCTCGGGAAAGGTCTTGAAATTGGATTTCACTGGTGTCGATATGTTTGAGCAACCATGCCTTGTCTTTGGTGGTGGTAGCAGCATTGACAATTAATACTCCCCGTTGGGTACCAGCATCATCTACACCTTGGTAGTAAAAAATGATGTCGTCGATAATACCACCGTTTTCATTGAGCAAGACGCTGTATTGTGCTTGTCCTGGTTGTAAGCGGCTCAAGTCTGAGGGTACTAGTTTCTGGAGTTGGGTGATTAATTCTTTGCCTTGGAGGGTAAATTTACCCATGTGGGAAATATCGAACATGCCGGCATTATTTCTCACAGCTTCGTGTTCTTTGGTGATACCGCTAAATTGGACGGGCATTTCCCAGCCACCAAAGCCGGTAAATCTAGCTTTTAGTTGTTGAGCCAGGGTGTATAGAGGTGTACGAATGAGAGTTTCTGCTTGATTAGCCACAGGTAGTTTTCGTATCCAAGGTTAACATCTTATATATAGTAAGGTGTTGATGTTTGATTTTTTAACTAAACCCAATCCAGATTGAGAACTGGAGTTTTCCTGGTAGGGAACATCAGTAAGATTATTCAATATTCCCACATATTATGTTTGCCGTGTCCTTTCACCGATGGAACATTCGTCGTAAGCAAAAATATGGGTTTCAAGATAGACGTGGTTTAGTAGTCTGCCCTATTTCTGAGAGTTCAAATAAAAAACCGCTCCAGGCGCAGAGAACATAGAGAAAGAGAAGGAGAGGATAACTTTGCTGAGTCGGGGATCTGTTAGCCAAATGCGGTAGTATTGGTTTGATATTGGTGTGAATCAATGAGTAAGGTCTTCTCATACAAGATTATTCCCTGGTTCAGTGCTGCTTGCTTGAGTTTATTGCTACCTTTTGTTGTCGGTGGTAATGCTTGGGCGCAGAATTGTGCTGAGAAATATGTTAAGGCACAAATTCAACAGTTAAAGGATAATAAAGGGCGTAAAGCTGCCAGTGATGTCTTGGTAAACTGTGGAGAGAGTGCGATCGCATTCTTAACACAAGCTCTAAGTGATAATAATCCGGTAATTCGTGCCTATGCAGCCTCTACTATGGGGAAAATCGGTGCAAATGCCCAAGATGGTGTTTCTGGGCTGGTAGAAGCTTTGGGAGATAGTGATGAAAGAGTTCGCAGTAATGCCGCTTCTGCTCTAGTTCAGATTGCTAGGGGAGTCCAAAAGGAGGCGGATAAGTTTACAGAATGGGACTTAAGGGCGATTCAAAGGCTAGAAGGGCTAAAGCAGAGTTTGCAGAAGGCTATTACTGCTTTAGAAAAAGATAAGCGGGACTGGAAGAGTAAGAAAAAAGACATTGAGAATTTGCGGCTGGCTCGTCGTGGACTGCAAACCAAGTTAAACCAGCTAACGGAGCAAAACCTTTACCAGGTGGTTAAGTGGGTTCAGGATAATCCTTGGGTTTGGTTAGCTGTGGGGTATTTGGTTGGTTATCTGGGTATATTTCTTGTCCGTCCTATTTGGCTGTTAAAGCTGGATGAATTGGTTAAGCCAGCAACATTTACAATTCCGGTTGTGAAATTACCTGTATCCCTGCGGTATTTACTGTTCCTTAAGTATCATCCCAGAGTGTTAGATGCTTGGGTAAGGGAGCGGATTCACAAAGCCAAGGAACAATTTGAGGGCAGGGATACCGTTAAGAAGCACGAAATTTATGTTGCTGAACCAATTCTATTGAATGAACAGAAAGTTGAGAGCCAAGATTTTAATGCTAAAGCCCTGAAAGATACTTTTTCTCAATCTCAGGTACGGGTAGTAATTTGGGGAGAAGGTGGTTCAGGAAAAACCAGTCTGGCTTGTCAAATTGCTCAATGGGCATTTGCACCACAAAAAAGCGATCGCATTTGTCGGCATCAAATGTTACCTATTTTGATTGAGGATGAATTAGATGGTTCATTGCTGGAAACCATTGGTGGGTTATTGAAGGAATTAACCCAGGAAGGTAAAGCTATTCCAGAGGAACTGTTAAAGCAATTACTCAGACAGCAGCGTATTTTACTGATTGTCGATCATCTCTCAGAAATGGGAGAAGAAACCCGCAATCAAATTCAGCCAGATAATCAAGATTTTCCCGCTAATGCCTTAATTGTTACTTCTCGCCTCAACAATATTTTGGGTTCAGAAATCACCCCCACCTTTATAGAACCGTTTCGCATTTCTGTGGGTAGTTTGGCTTCTTTCCTGAACCGCTACTTGGAAAAAAAGGGCAAAGCAGAACTATTTGATGGTTTGGATTATTCCGAAGCTTATCGCCGCTTGGAGGGGATGGCAAGTGTTAGGCAAGTGGAAGCCAAAGCACCTAATAAACAAGGACTTACCATCCTGCTGGTGAAACTTTACGCCGAACAGATGATTACTGCCAAAGAAGGTACATCTACGGATGAATTACCGGATAATGTGCCCGATTTGATGTTGCAATACTTAAACGAACTGAATAAATCAACCTCAGGCGAACTCAGTAATCAGAAGGTACATGAAATTGCTCAACTTGTTGCTTGGCAATGCATTGAGCCTACCTTTAAACCCGAATCTGCCGATTGTAAGCAGGTATTAACTGCCTTGGAAGGGTTGGAATCGGACGCAGAAACACGAGCCGAAAAAGCTCAACAGCACCTTAAATACCTGGAATCGCGGCTTTACCTGGTGCGGAAGAAGAAACCAGACTTGCAAACCCTGCGCTTTACTTTAGATCCTTTAGCAGAGTATTTGGCGGGATTGTATTTGGTTCAGAAGCATGGCAAGAATGAGGATGCTTGGAGGGAGATTTTAGCTCAAGCCGAGGATAAACCAGGATTTCCCGAAGAAATAAAGGGCTTTTTGCTAGTACTGCGGGATTGTTGTGAGGTGAAAAAAAGGGCTGGTGTTCCTGAGTTTGTGGTGGAGGAACTGGGTAAAAAGGCAGGTTTAGATCCCGAAGCAGTACGGCGATTTCAACGTCAACGGCGAGTCAGGATACTGATTCAGGAACTTTCTGCACCAGAACCAGAATATCGTGCCCGTGCGGTTGAAGATTTGGGTAAGATGGGCAAAGATGCAAAACCAGCCATTCCTCGCCTACAAAGACTTTTAGACAATGATAGCGAAGTCCCAAAAGTTCGCAGAGAAGCTGCCAAAGCATTAAAGCATTTAGGGGAAGACATTCCCATGCTGATTGCAGAAATTAAGGACGGTGTAGAATCAATTCGCTTAGTGGAACACCCACCCACAGTAGGGATAGACTTGGGCAATGGTGTCATCTTGGAAATGGTAGAAATTCCAGGCGGTACATTTTTGATGGGTTCACCCTCTGAAGAAAAAAAATCGAGTGATTGTGAACGCCCACAGCATCAAGTGACAGTACCACCATTCCTGATGGGAAAGTATCCAATAACTCAGGCACAGTGGGAAGCCATTGCAGCAATACCTCAAGTAAAACGTGAACTTGAACTTAATCATTTTTATTTTACAGGTACTAATCGCCCTGTAGAGCGAGTTAGTTGGTACGATGCTGTGGAGTTTTGTGCCCGTCTTTCCCAGTATACAGAACAAGAATTTCGATTACCCAGTGAAGCGGAGTGGGAATATGCCTGTCGGGGTGGAACAAATACTCCATTTCACTTTGGAGAAACAATCTCAACGGATTTGGCGAATTACGATGGTAGGAGGAGTAAAACCTATCCTTCCTTAGAAAAAGGCATCAATCATAATCAAACAACTCCAGTGGGAATGTTTCAGGTAGCCAATGCCTTTGGTTTATACGATATACATGGCAATGTCTGGGAGTGGTGTCTTGATGATTGGCACGATAACTATGAGGGAGCACCGACAGATGGTAGTGCTTGGTTCTATGACAATAATAACCTTTCTCAAAAAACTGCTCGTGTTGTGCTGCGGGGCGGTGGCTTTACCAGGAGTCCTAGGTACTGCCGTTCTGCATTCCGCTTCAACACCGATAATGCAAGGCGTGACGGCATCTTCTTCTCTGTTGGTTTTCGTGTTGTGTGTGCTGTTGAGAGGACTTATTCGTAGCCTTTTACACGTTTAGTTCTTATCACCCTCATTATCTTCAGCTAAAAACACTGGTACTTTTGGCTCATAACTTGCAGCATTCTCAATTAGCCCAGATTCCACAGGAATGAATTCCCAGGCTAAAAAACAAAGTCTACTTAAGTAGACTAGAATGCTTGTCTAGTCGTCTTGAGACGACTTCTGCTATGAGACTGGGATTTAAATCCCAGGCGGTTATTGAGGATGATGTAAGTTATCAGTTTGGCAAACTTAGCCGAAAATTTCCCCCCTGCTCCCTGCTCCCTGCTCCCTTGCCTATGTGATAGACTTTTACAGCTAACGCTGCGCTACGCGAACAGCAAGTCCTAATTCTAATCAACCCCCTACTCCTCAAAATCATCTGTCTCTTGATAAAGCTGTTGCAACTCCTGTAATTGAGTTTTACGAGAGACGCGGCGATATTTCTTACTTTCCAACTTGGGTTCGTACTGCTTTGCTCCCTTACCCTTGGTTTTAACCTTCAAACTCGATTCCGGATCACTTTGTTGCTGCATCTGGGCTTTATAAGCGATCGCAACTTCTAAAAAATCGAGATAATGTTCGTAGCGTTCCCAATCTCCACTCACCACACAATCAGGTTCGTCTCTGTGTAAACAATTACTAAAACGACATTTCCCAGTCATTAACTTTTCCCTTACTTCTGGGAAATAAGTTGCTAATTCTTCAGGGGTACAATCCAAATCGGGCTGATTAAAGCCGGGAGTATCCGCTAACAAACCACCACTAGGTAACTTAAATAACTCCACATGACGGGTGGTATGACGACCACGAGACAACTTCCCAGAAACCTCAGCTACCCGCAATTGGACATCAGGAATTAACTGATTAATTAAACTAGATTTCCCAACCCCAGAAGCCCCAGCAATAACGGTGATTTTATCTCGTAGACATTCAGCTAATACTTGAATATTTTGTTGTTGATATACACTAATAAATACAGGTTGATAGCCCCAACTTGATAAGCGATCGCCCAATTGTTCTTGCTCTAACGAAGTAATTAAATCACTTTTATTCAGAGCTAAAATTACGTGTAAACTCGTAGACTCAGCCTTGACCAAAAAGCGACTCAATTGATAGGGTTCTAAGGGTGGCTCGGCAACAGCAAACAATAGTAAAATTTGATTCACATTAGCGATCGCCGGACGATCTAACTGGCTAGTACGGGGTAATACCTCTGCGATTGCCCCCCGTTCACCAGCCCAATCAACCTCCTCAATGATCACGCGATCGCCAACCATTACCTGCTGTCCAATTTTCTTCAATCGCGTTCTCCGGGTACAGAGAAGGATAGAGAGATGAGGAGCAGTAATTTCTGACAAGTCAATCAAATCTAGCTGTACTCGATAAAAATTAGCCTGTACAGCTAACACCGTACCTATTAACTGTCCAGCAGTATCTAAGGCTTCCCCCATCATGGGTCAACCACAGAACATCTAACTAGCACAGAAAAATAGCCAGTGCAGTCTACAACTTTTTCTACCTCATAGCCCACCATAGTCAAACTATCAGGAACCTGCTCAATTGGCTCTCCCGGATCTAACCAAACTTCCAGTAAACTGCCCGGAGTCATCCGTTCCAGTTGGAGTTTTGTGCGGACAAAATTAATTGGACAGGGAGTACCCCGCAAGTCCAATTGAGCATCAGGATGTGAAAGGGGAGATACACTCATCTTTGGTGAAATAAATTACCCAAAAAACCTTCTAGCCCACCTTTACCGGTGCGCTCACCTTTAATACTAGCTAACTTTTCTAACAATTCTCGCTCATCTGGAGTAATTTTTGTGGGAATATCAATTAATAGTGTGATCATATGATCCCCCCGACTTACGGGATTACCCAGGCGTGGTACACCGCGATTTTCCAGCTTCATCACCGTATTTGGTTGAGTTCCCGCCGGGATCACCATTTCCACCGGACCATCCACCGTATTTACCTGTAAGCGACAACCCAAAACCGCCTGAAGATAGCTAATGGTAATTTCTGAGAGAATATTAATCCCATCACGCTGAAACTCGCTATCCTCATTTACAAATAAGTAAACATACAAATCTCCTGGGGGACCATTACGTTGTCCCGCATCCCCTTCCGAGGAAATCCGCAAACGAGTACCATTATCTACGCCAGCAGGAATAGTAATTTTCAGTTTCTTTGTAACCTGGTTTGCGCCCTTACCATTACAAGCATCACACTTCTCTTCTATCACCATGCCTGTACCATTACAGGTAGGACAAGTAGATACTTGAGTAAAACTACCAAAAGGCGTTCTAGTTACCCGCCTAACTTGACCTGAACCACTACAGGTAGAACAAGTTTGGGGACGGGTTCCTGGTTTAGCACCAGTACCAGCACAAACTTCACAGGATTCTAAATGGGAAATCCGAATTTCCTTTTCACCACCAAAAACAGCTTCCCGAAAGTCCAATTTCAGGTCTAGCCGCAGGTCATCTCCCCGTACAGGACCACTCCGCCTTCTTTGGGTTTGTCCCCCCATACCGCCGCTACCAGCAAAACCACTGAAAATGCTTTCAAAGATATCAGCAAAGCCGCCCATATCTCCCATATCTTGGAAGCCAGCACCCGCAGCACCAGAAACTCCAGCTTCCCCAAAACGGTCATAACGAGCGCGAGTTTCTGGTTCTGATAGCACTTCATAGGCGCGGTTAATTTCCTTAAATTGCTCATCAGCACCCGGTTCTTTATTCACATCCGGGTGATATTTTCTTGCCAAGCGGCGGTAAGCACTTTTGAGTTCATCTTTGTCGGCGTCACGAGAGACACCTAGAGTTTCATAATAGTCGCTAGCCATATAGCAGTTAGGAAAGGTAAAAGTCAAAGGATAGAAAGAGGACAGCAGTATTTTAGTAAAACGGTGATTGACGATTGTCATTACCACCCAGGTTTCCCTAATATGGGCAGCTGCGGATAGGCATAAGGCAAAAATTAATTTTTGTTAAAAGTTGATTTTACCTTTTACCTTTTACAAAAATCATCAGTAATATACCGATAATAGGTGCTTTTCTCGTGAGAAAGCAGATAGAGATATTTTAGATTGGCTGTCTCTTTTACAATTGTGCTACGTATACGGATAAACTCCCTCATTGAAAGATTGGGGCTAGCCGCACTTTCAGGTGTGGAAATCCGACCTATAATTTTTGCAGTATTTTCCCATGATATTGTTTCATTTTGAAAATTTGTCATGGATTCCTGAATATTTGCCTTTTTTGAGAATAACTAGCTTGAAAATGGGGAGTCGGGAATCGGGAGTCGGGAGTCGGTTAGAGGTATTTTCATGCTTGGTTGTGAGATTTTCTCGTGGGAGACTGATTTGAGAACGGGCTTAAAACTCTAGTATATTGTTCACAGTAATCCCAGATGGAGAAATTGTAGATTATACCCCAGTTGGGAGTAAATAAATGTTTGCCTTCTAAGATGCCAGCAACAACATCATTTATGATGACAAAATCCTGCTGATCCTCAACAATTTGACCGATAAAGAATCTTAAGGCAATATTACTCCCATAAGTATTGACAAATAATAAAATATAGCTATATGCTGCTAGGCTGGAATAAAAAAATGATTATCTAATCAAGGTATTTTCATGTTGAATGTAACCATTGATGAAATTCAGCGCGATCCCTTGAAATATATACGCCTAGCAGAAACAGGTGTTACATTGGTGATTATTCAAGCAAATAGACCGATTGCGGAGCTGAAACCGATATCAACGAGTAATAAGGAACTAAGACCTTTCGGTTTATGTGCAGGTGAGTTTATAGTTCCTGATGATTTTGATGCACCATTACCAGAAGATATTTTAAGCGCGTTTGAAGGTAAATGAAAATTCTCCTGGACACCCATATCTTTCTCTGGTTTATTAGTGGTGACAGTCGTTTACCAGCAGATATTCGAGAGGCAATTCGTGACTTAGATAACTCAGTGTATTTGAGTGTCGTTTCTATATGGGAAGCAATAATAAAGTATCAATTAGGTAAACTACCATTACCAGAGTCTCCAGAAATATATCTGACAAAACAACGCGATTTGCATCAGATTACCAGCCTTGCCATTGATGAAAGTAGTGTTGCTCAATTAGCTCAATTGCCACCACTCCACCGCGATCCATTTGATAGAATGCTTATCTGTCAGGCGTTACAAAATGGGTTATCAATTGCGACAGTGGATGCAGAGATTCGTGCCTATTCAGTCAGTGTTATGTAGTAATTATACGGCTCAATTTTCTAAAGTGTCTCATATGAATCAGAAGGATATCAAGCGTTGATGGGGAAGTTTAGCTTAAGAATTTTGGGTAATGAGCCATATTTTCACTCGCATCCTCTTATATTTTTGACATCAATAATATTTCACATTGCCACATTGCTGATTAGCAGGTAATGCTTCCATAATTTTTTGTGGCATTGGCAACTTTAAGTTATCCATAAGTTCAATAAAATTATCACGACTTTTATGAGCAAATCGTGGATTGAGTTTCCTTTCTTCCCCAATGGTAGATACTGTATTTCCTCGGTAGTCATGACCTGGATAAACCAAAGTTTCATCGGGTAAACTAAAGAGTCTTTGAGTTACAGAATCGTATAAAGTCCCCGCATCCCCATTTTGGAAATCCGTACGTCCACAGCCACGAATAAATAGAGCATCTCCAGTTAATAAATGAGTACCATTAACTAAATATGCCATGTGACTATTTGTATGACCAGGAGTTGCGATCGCTTTTATTTTTACATTTCCTATCTGCAATATTTCTCCATTTTTTATATATCTATCAGCACATACAGCATCAGCATTTTCTGGCAAAATACCACGACATTGACTATGCTTTCGCAGTTTACCTGTAGCAGTAATGTGATCGGCATGGAGATGAGTTTCTAAACAATAACTTAGCTTTAATCTCAATTCATTAAGTAGTATTAAGTCACGATTTAATTGTTCTAATACTGGGTCTACTAAAATTGCTTCTTGGGTATTTATATCGGCAATTAGATATGTATATGTACTTGATTCTTTATCAAATAATTGGCGAAATAACATTTTTTCCTACCTCCATAATTCTTAATAATTCACCTGATAACTGCCTCAATTAAACTGATCTACCTATACTTACTTCAACGAATAGTTTTGTGCTTTGACCGAAAAAGAAAAGGATACAAGCCCCCAAATTTATTTGTGGAAAAATTAGAAATAATTGTGCCGCGATGCATAAGCACTCTTTCTCAATAATTCCTTTCTTGATGCAGTCGCTCATGGGGGATACCCCCAAGACCGCGCTGCATCGCTATTTCAAGCCCCTACATTCATGTATGGGGTTTCTCCCCTGCTCCCTGCTCCCTGCTCCCTTGCCTCTTCCTGACCTGAATTGAGAGCATGATTTAGGTATTTATTTAGTCGTAATCATTGATTATGAGATATTTAGAGGAGCTTTGCTAACATGAAGTAGCACGGAGCGTATACTCGTAGTGTCTGTTGTCAAATCCAAAATTAGCACCAATTGTAGGTTGGGTTGAGAAACGAAATCCAACATTTTCCCTATAACCAGTTGGGTTACTCTGCGAGAAGCCTCCCTCCAGTCGTCTACACACCTTCTACTCAACTACGAATGAGTTTGAAAACATGTTTTAGGGTGGGTTAAAATCCCTTATATGCCCGCCTGTTAACAGATAAATTATGACTACTAGTAACTGATTTAAAATCTTACTCTTTATTCAAATTCAATCATTTTTATTATAAGCTTTTTCTCTATTTTCTATCCTCTTTTAATCCCTAGAATATAGTCTTATTACTTACTGCTCGCGCAATACATAACCAACACCCCGTATAGTATAAATTAGGCGTTTTTCGTTATTTTCTTCTAGTTTGATCCGTAAATAGCGTATATACACTTCAATGACATTATAATCACCCACAAAATCATAACCCCAAACTCTATCCATAATTTGATCTCTGGTAAATACTTGACCGGGATTACTCATCAAATATTCCAGTAAATCAAACTCTTTTGCTGTCAGTTCTATGGCTCGCTCGCCCCGAAATACTTGACGACTACGACAGTTCAAACTCAAATCTTCAAACTGCAATAAATCGCGATTACTCTCACATGTTCGACGTAAGTGAGCGCGAACTCTGGCTAAAAGTTCTTCCATGCTAAATGGTTTGATAACATAGTCATTAGCTCCTGCATCCAAACCAGTCACACGGGACTCAACCTCATCTTTGGCTGTCAACAAAATTATGGGAATTCTGCTACCAGTTGCTCGCAGACGTTGACACAGTTCCACTCCATTTAACCCAGGAAGCATCCAATCCACAATTGCTAAATTGGGTGTAGATTCTCGCGCTAATGTTAGTCCAGTTATACCATCATTGGCGACACTAACCTGATAGCCTTCACTAGTTAATTCTATCTCAACAAATCGAGCTAATTTGACTTCATCTTCGACTAGAAGAATATGTGCTGTCACATCCCAGCCTCCCAATTATCCAATTACCTCTGAAGAAACACTTGGCATAAAGCTTATGTAGTAAGGCTTTTAGCCAAGCAATCAAAATGTGTTTGTTTCATTCGTTGCTAGCGGCGAAAAAACGCGGCTAGTTGGGCGCTCATATCTTGCACCTTCGAGTGGAAGGGTAAGGTGGGATTGCCCACCCTACGAAATAATCAGGGTTACAGGCGATTATTTTCGCAATAATCATGTGGTGCAAGATGTGAGTATTTGCGCTTCAGTTTACTAAAGACAAAGGAGAATCAGTCTTATCTAAGGGAGGTTTTACACCTTTTTCGCGGCGAATATCCTGCCAAATTCCTGTAGCAGCTAAAGCACCATCTGCTGCTGCAATTACTACTTGGTTGAGTCCTACTTTTAAGTCACCAATCGCAAAGATTCGAGGGTGGGATGTGCGACACATTTTATCGGTAACTAAATTTTCACCTTGGAGTTGGAGATCTATATTGGAAAGATAACCAGAGTGATATTGGGAACCCATAGAAATTAATCCTGCTTCCAACTCAACTACAGAACCATCCATCAGTTGTACGCCAGTCATCTGGTGGTTTTCACCAACAAACTTCTCTATGGGTTCCTCTACCAATTTATATCCATAATCTTCCAATCTTTGACGAAATTGGGGGGTAACATCAAACATATCTTGGGTAAAAAGGGTGATATGGGGTGTAAACCAACCAAGACTGAAAGCTACCTCTAAACTACGTTGGTTTCTTCCAAACACGCCAACTTTTTTATCCACCATTTCATAGCCGTCGCAGATTAAGCAAACATGCAAGTTATATCCTGCATATTCATAGACATTCTGCATATCATCGAGAAAAGGTAAGTTGTCAATGATACCGCTGGCTGCAATTAAATATTTGGTACGAAACTCAGCGTACATACTGTTTTGTCGTCCAATTTTTACGCGAACGACAAAGGTATCTCCTTCATCAATCACTTCTTCTACATAAGCATTAAGTAAATCTCCTCCCACGGATAAATAATGGTCTTTACCATGTTTTAGTAAAGTGCGACCATGGGTATCTGGTGGTAAACCAAGATAGTTGTGCAGTTCTTGCATCCAGAAAGAGCGAGCTTTACCTTTGTCAATAATTAGAGTAGAGAGTAGGTAGCGTTGCAAGTATATTCCCGCAGATAATCCTCCAGCACCCCCACCAACAACAATAACATCGTATACTTTGTCTGCGCTTTCTTGAAGGTTTTGTTTTGATAGTTGCATAATTTCTTCTCAATAAGTTTGTCAAGTAATTTTGGATTTTGAATCTTTCAATTCTATTTTCTAAAATCTAAAATTTGGTCAACTGGAATCTATTGCAAGGAACAATCAATTGTAGTTTTGAGATTTTGAATTTGTAGCACTCTTAAGGATTCAGAAGAATTGAGAAATAAGAATGCAGTTATAGGAGAGTTTCTCTTCGACTTCCTGATGTAAATAAACCAACCCAAAATCTCAATTATTTTTAATAGAAGGCGCTTCTATTGAGTAGCTTCTTGAGCTAACACATTCAAAACACTTCCAACTGTTTCAAGTGCTTGTTTTGCTTCTGCGTCACAACCTCTGAGTTTATGACGAACTGATAAAAAGGATTGTGGACTATTATAAGCAAGCCAAACCTTTCCTTGTTCATCTTCCCAAATAAGTGCTTTTTGGGGTAAATCAATTCCTACAGTTTGATTACACTGCATTAATGGTGTGCCCACCATAGGATTACCAAATACAAACAATTGTGTCGGGCGCAATTGTTTACCAACCTTCCGTGCATTATCAGTATGATCGACTGTGGCAATTATATTCAAAGCTTCCCTTCCTGGTTTATTAACAGCTTCTTCAAATCGTCGTGCTGTTTCTGCTACACTGTAAGCACTTTTTACCCGAACAATACCATCTCTTCTAGCTCTTTTGCCAGTTTTAAAACTACCATATCTCCCAGCTACAACATTAACATTACTCTCTTTAGGATTATCTCTCAGTCCTTTAGTTGCATAAGCAGGAAGAACAAATAAACCTAATGCTAAAACACTCAAGAATACTTTCTTCATTGTCAATCTCCTTCTAGATTTAACAAAAATTTTTCAGATTTGTTGACCGATGTAAATAAACGGAATTAAAGTAACGCGAAACAATAAATATCTAACTGAGTATTTAGTAGAAAGTCTTAATCAGGCTAAAACTAAAGATAGATATAAATAACCAGGCAGCAGCACCTAAATAAAGGGGTTTGACTCCAGCTTTCTTTATTTCAAAAATGCTAGTTTTCAGACCCATCCCTGCCATAGAAATTGCTAGTAAGAAATGGTTTATCTCAATTACTGATGCCTTCATAGTCTGGGGGAAAATATTTATGCTATTCAATAACATGAGGGCAATAAATCCAAATACAAACCAGGGAATTGGTAATTTATTTAATTTCTTCGCTGCTTGTGATTTTCTATTGGAGTTTGTTGATAAAAATCCTAGACTTAAAACTATTGGAACTAAGAAGATTACTCTAGATAATTTAGCAATTGTAGCTAATTCACCACTAACTTCACCACCTTGGAATGCAGCTGCAATTACCTGAGCAGTTTCATGAATAGAAACACCGCACCAAATTCCAAATTCCTGTGGTGTTATCTGAAATATAACAGGTAATAAAGGATAAAGCAACATGGACATAGTACCAAAAATTGTTACTATTGCTACTGCATAAGCTACATCTTCATCCTTACTTTCAACTACTCCATTTGTAGCAACTATGGCAGAAGCTCCACAAATGGAAGTACCAGCAGCAATTAATTTTGTTAGTCTTTGATTAACTCCTAATTGTCTTCCTAACCAACAAGTAAAAACAAATGTGGTGACCAAAGTAACTAAGACAATTGCTAACCCAGTTGGACCAACTGCAATTACTTGAGGTAAACTCAAACGCAATCCCAGTAAAATAATTGAAAGTCTCAGAATGCGTTTAAGAGAGAAGGTAATTCCTGGTTGAAAAATTTTCGGAACTCCTATAGTATTTTTGACTAAAATCCCGAAAATAATTGCCAGAATTAATGAACTAAATAGGGATAAAGATGGTATTTTGTGCAAATATTCAGCGAGAAGTGCAATTCCAGAAGCTAATAATAAACCTGCTAGTATGCCATAGGATTGAGGTGATTTTACAACTTCTGAATGAAATTTTTGATGGAGATTAGCCATAGTAGATTCTCTAAAAAAATAAGGTTAATATTCTCAATACATTTGACATATTTTTTGGAAGATAGAGACGTAAAATATTACTTACGTCTCTCTATAATTTAAGTAAGTCGGCACAATAAAACCAAACTATGTGAAGAATAGTAAATAAGCCTAAAACCCTTGTTCCCCCTGCTCCCTGCTCCCTGCCCCCTGCCTTATCCAAACGATAATTTTTTACGCCAACCTACTTAGATGTAATCTAATTCTGGATTTTGAGCCATAATTTCAGAGATCTCTTCTTCCTCTGAAATTGATACTTGAAAAATATCTTTCATGAAGCGATGATATGCAGTATATACTTGGGTAAAGCCTTCATCATTTTCAACAATAAAGAAAGGTGCTGCTGATACTTGATATTTACTGGCTAAACTGAACCCTTCACTTGATGGTTGACGTTCATCAGCAGCAATAATTTCGTCTATTTTGTCTAATAAATCTAACTTTTCAAGTTCGTTTAATACTCTTGCAGATTTACGGCATGAATTACCATTAATTTTAGTTTTTTTGACTAGTTTAATGTGCATTTCCTTAAATTATTTGTGACGATAAAGTGGATATGATTTTTCTGTAGAGACGTAGCTATACTACGTCTCCAAATCCTTCAACCAATTAGCTATTACCTGGAGTTACATTGATTTCGTGGAAGCCACACTCTTTGTCAGCAGCTTCTTCCCACCACCAACGACCGAGACGTTCGTGCTGATTGGGTAAAACAGGTCTGGTACAAGGTTCACAACCGATGCTGGTAAAGCCTTTACTGTGTAACTGGTTGAAGGGAACTTCGTTAGCATGGATATATTTCCATACTTGAGCAGAAGTCCAGTTAGCTAGGGGATTGAACTTAATTAAATTGCGATCGCTACTAGAAAAAGCAGTGTCTAGTTGAATTACGGGAACACTAGCACGGGTTGCGGGGTTTTGGTCTTTGCGTTGTCCGGTAATCCAAGCATCAACAGTTGCAAGTTTGCGACGCAGTGGTTTGACTTTACGAATGGCGCAACATTCTTTATGACCATCCTTGTAGAAGCTAAATAATCCTTTCTCTTTGACTAATGCTTCAACTTCAGCCGCATCAGGGGAAATGACATCTATCTTGATTCGATATTGTTTTCTGATTCTATCAATAAACTGATAGGTTTCAGGATGCAAACGACCTGTATCAATAGAAAAGACTGTGATGTTTCTTTTGATTTTCGCCGCCATGTCAATCAGGACTACATCTTCTGCACCACTGAAGGAAATAGTAATGTTGTCAAACTGCTTGAGAGCAAATGCCAGAATGTCTTGTGGTCTTTTTGTTGCATACTCGGATTCTAATTTGACAATGTCAGCTTCGGTAAATGAAATATCTTTAGCTAAAGTCATGATTGTCTCCTCTCTTTAATCTGTTAATTGTGGAAATATTTAGGTTTTGTCATCTATGCTCTACAGACATCTCGTCTGTAGTACTAAACTGTGGCTAACTTCATCGAAGAAACTAAGATATCTGCAACTTCTGGGCGGGAAAATTCTGGTGGTGGGGTTTGACCATTTCTCAGCATTTCTCGTACTTTTGTCCCTGATAGATGTATTCTTTCTTCCTTGGTGCTAGGACTGGTTTTAGCTGTAGCCATAGACTGACTGCGAGTACAATAGAAAGCGTGTTCAAACTTCAAGGGAGTAATTTGTAACTCATCTTGTGTTAATTCATCAAAGATGTACTGTGCATCGTAAGTACCGTAGTAGTCACCAACTCCAGCATGATCCCGTCCAATAATAAAGTGGGTACATCCGTAATTTTGACGAGCGATCGCGTGCATAATTGCTTCTCTAGGTCCTGCGTAACGCATCGCTGCGGGGAATACACCTAGAAATACCCGGTTTGATGGGTAATATTTTTCCATGAGTACCTGATAACATTGCATTCTTACGTTTGCTGGAATATCATCAGATTTTGTTTGTCCAACGAGGGGATTTATAAACAGTCCATCAACAACTTCTAAGGCAATTTTGGTAATATACTCATGGGCACGGTGGATAGGATTCCGTGTTTGAAATGCTACAACTGTATTCCACTCACGTCTGGCGAACTCGGTTCTGGTGGCTTCTGGAGTCAGACGGTAATTGAGAAAATCTGTTTGAGAAATTGGATTGACTAATTTAATTGGGCCTCCCAGATAAACTTCCCCTTCCTTAAGCATTGCTTTAACACCAGGATGTGCTTCTTCAGCAGTCCGGTAAACTTTCTGTGCTTCTAAAGTTTGATCTGGTTTAAACTTGCTGGTAACAGTCATCACTGCAAGTATCTCCCCATTGGGGTAAGCTAAGGCAATTTCAGAATCTAACTGGTATTGCTCTGCTACGGCTTCAGGAACTTGTAGGGTAACTGGAATACTCCAGGCAAGACCATTACTCAAATGCATATCTTTGACAATGGAGTAATATTCTTGCTCATTTACAAAGCCATCTAGAGGACTGTAAACTCCTGTAGCGATACATTCTAAGTCAGCAATATTACGGATGGACAGTAAGAGTCGAGGTAGATTAGAGGCTCTAGATAGGGTTTGTTCCCGTTCTTCCCCTTGCAAGCGACAGTCAATAAGTTTACCACCGTGGGGTTGAATTAAAGCTTTGATTTGAGACATGATTTTACTCCTAGTATTAATGGTTGACAGTTGATGGTTAATCTGGAATTCCTTAACAGAAATTGAATTCACTACGTTTGTATAGAAGAAAGAATCAGGGGGAGAGCGGTTACTTAAATCTGCAAATTGCTGTTGGTACATCTGTTCAAAATCAAACATCTAAGATTAGGATTGCAGCCCGTAGAAAAGAATAATCAATGGTGGTACAACTATTGTCATTAATAGATTTAGAGGTAAACCGACTCGCATAAAGTCAGTAAATTTATAGCCGCCTGGCCCGTAAACCATAGTGTTAGTTTGATAACCAATTGGTGTGATAAAGCTATTAGATGATGCAAAGATAACAGTAAGCATGAAAGCAAAAGGATTAAGATTCAGACTCTCTGCAACATTGGCTGCAACTGGTAACAGTAGAACCACTGTGGCATTGTTGGAAATCATCTCTGTAAAGACAGAAGTAATAATGAAGAAAAAAGTTAGTATCCAGTAACCAGAGAGATTTCCTGCAACAGCAACTAGATTATTGGCTAACCAATCGGTTGCACCTGACTTATCCATGGCGATACCTAAAGGTATTAATCCAGCCAGGAGAAAGATAATATCCCAACGTACGGCATCGTATAGTTCTCTGGGTTTAAGACAGCCTGTGACAACCATCAACACGACACCAATCAAAGAAGTGATCAGAATAGGTAACCAATTAAAAGCTGCTACTACTACTACTCCCAAGCAAATACCGATAGCGATAGAAGCTTTGTCACGTCGGAGTGTTTCTAAATTTCGCTTTGTCAGCACTAATAGGTTGCGATTTATTTGCAAACCAACAAGGCTTTGTTTCGGGCCTTGAACCAACAGAACATCACCAAATTTTAATCTGATTTCACTGAGACGTTCTCGTGTAATTTCTTGTCCGCGATGGACTGCTAATACTGTAACGTTATACCGTTGGCGAAAACGTACTTCTTTGACAGTTGAACCGATTAAATTGGAATTAGAAGGAATCAGAACTTCTGCAACACCTTCGTCTTCCGAGCTAAGTTGTGCTTCTAAAGACTTTTTATTGCGGATAAAATCAGGCAGAATTTCTAGATGTTCTTCATCCTTGATTTTGAGTAAATCTTCTTGATTACTCCTAACTACAAGCACTGAGCAAGCTTGTAATTTTTGATGTTCCAAAGGTTGGTGAAAACGGTTATTATCAGCAATGATTTCCAATACATCTAAGTCAAATTTATGTTGTAGACCACTGGAATCTAATGTTTTTCCCGCCAAATTCGACCCAGGAGGAATCAAAATTTCACTTATGTAATCTTTCAGACCGTAGTCTTGAGTTAGAATATCATCAGTGTGTTTTTTGCGACTTGGCAAAAGTCGGGGTGCTAATAGGGTGAGATAAATTAGACCGATGCCGAATGTGATTAACCCTAGTTGAGTGAATTGGAATAAGCTAAATGTTCCATATCCTAGTTGTTGAGACAAGCCACTGGCTAATACATTGGTGGATGTCCCAATTACCGTAATCATACCGCCCAAAATTGCCGCAAATGATAGGGGTATTAGTAATTTGGAAACTGAAACTTTTTGCTTATGACACCATTCTTCAATAATAGGTAAAAATACGGCAACAACAGCGGTATTGTTGATAAATGCTGTAATTGGCCCGACAATAATCCCTAAAGTAAAGATTTGCTGACTGGGACGTTTACCACCCCACTTAAGCAAAAGATCGCTGAGAATTTGAATAGCTCCAGTGCGAGCGATACCTGCACTCAGGATAAACATTGCCATCACGGTAATGGTAGCAGAGTTACTAAAACCAGAAATACTCTCTTCTGGGGTAACTAAACCTAAAACCGCTAACAGTAGTGCAACAATAATAGCGACTATATCTGATGGAAACCATTCAACAACAAATAGAAACAGTGCCAAGACAACAATGGCAAGTGTAAGAAATATTGTCATGGGGTTGCTGATGATATTGCATTTGTGCATCCCACCTGTGATCGCGTTCTACTCCCAGGTGTTGAGACTTTGATAGAATAGTTGTTCTTAGTTGCTGGAGCTTTAGTGCTATTGGATATACAAGCAAAATGATGCATCCCTTTTGGTTTCAAAATTTTCAAGAACTGTTGTTATTTATTAAGTTCGCTTACGAACCTTGAAGAATCTTGATTAGTAAATGAGATTTTCCTGAAAAATGAATTAGAACTTACTCAGGTGTTGCAACATTAAAGGAAGGGGTTGTTAGTTGATGGTTGTTAGTTGATGGTTGTTAGTTGTTAGTTGTTAGTTGACGGTTGATGGTTGATGGAGTGGTGTGGAGAAATCTTTCTCCTTGTTTCCTTCCCTCCTAGCCTACATTTCATTTCTGTTGCTAACCCTGGCAATGACGAGTTCCCTTCACACAAGCAATTTTGCCTACCCACTTACTTTTGACTTTTGATTTCCGCCGCATTGTACTAGTGCTATATTCTCCATACGGTGAAGAAACTTATACTTTCGTAAAGTATGAATTATTACGATTGATACGCTGATGATATTCATATACGATTATTGGAGTAATTGCGATCGCGCTTTTTTAGGGGTATTGATTTGGCAAAAGTCTTGTTTTGTATAGGTTGCAGGTATTAAAGGAGGATTTTGTAACATGACCATCGACACCAGTCGCCAAATCGCTGAAATGCCTATTATTTCGTTGAGTGGTGTCGATTGCTTGCGGGTTAAGGGTTTGAGGTATGTGTTTGACGCAATTTTGAGGAGCATTTATGATGTTTTTTAGAGTGGTGTCGATTTGGGCGCTGAAACCCTTGCTGGGTAAAGGCTCCTGAGCGAACTCCCCACCGATTGGGTTAATTCTGATTAGTTGGAAACTTCGTTATGGCTGTGTAAATAAACGCCATTAAACCCTCTACATTCAACATGAGAGGGTGATTTTTTAAGCTTTTTTGCGT
>NZ_FYBH01000085.1 GCF_900185595.1 Calothrix rhizosoleniae SC01 | reverse complement strand
CTAAAAAAAAGCAAAGGGACGAGGCTTTAACCCGTCCCGTAGCATCTTTTTAGAATCCCCTCGCCTTCAGGCAGGGGAGCAGTCAAGTGAATACTTATCCGCCAATGCCTAAACTCCCAGCCAAAGTGGGAGTTAGGGGTAATAATGTGGCAATCATCAAGAATAAAGCTAAAAGCCCCAAAGCAGCCCGTGCATCATCAGGTTCACTAATTTCATTTAAACTCGGACGTTCTGCACCACGTTGTAAAAACACAATTACAATTGCCCAATACATTGCCAAAGGATTTCCTAAACTGACTAGTGCCAGTAATATGATTGTGGCAATCGTGGTTCTGCTAGCAATTTTACGTCCGTAAATAGATTGGACAATGCGCCCACCATCCAGTTGTCCTGCTGGCATTAAATTAATAGCAGAAAGTAATAAACCTAACCAACCGATTATGACTAAGGGATGTACATCCACCAAAGATGATTGTAAGGCAGAGCCGAGAATCACTCTTGCCAAGCTTCCTACTAAAATTGAACCTTGGAAAAATTGATTTGGTAATTGGAATAAACTACCTGGGTGAGAAAATAATAAACCTACTACCAGCATGATTAAGGATAGGATACCCCCAGCAGCTGGTCCAGCTAGGGCAATGTCAAACAATACTTTCCGGTTCGGTAATAAAGACTCAAACCGGGTAATGGCACCAAAAGAACCAATTTGTACGGAAGGTAAAAAATAAGGGAAACTGAGGCGAATTTGGTGACGACGGGCAAGCAACCAATGACCAGCTTCGTGAGTGAGTAAAATTAGTAATATACCAATGGTGATTGGTACAGTTTCCATAAATCGCCCTGGGTTGGTAAACAAATCAAAATTTAACAAAACACCCGACGTTTCCATACAGGTAGCGATGGTTGCTATAAATAAAATGCCTGCAAATGCTTTTTGAGCAACAGTCATTACGGGTGGATCGTTTTTACTGGGAAGAATAATTGCTACTGGCTTTGCTTCTGCATTCTCCACTAAAAACAGGCGATATTTTTCACCTAGCCGTTCTTTTAAACTGGTACTCAGGCGATTATGGGTTGCTTCTGGTTCTCCTCGCAAATTACCGTTAAATATTACCCCTTCCTGGTAAGCAATAGTCTCTGTCACAAAAAATGTGTCAATTCCAAAAATACCCTTGATACTGTTTAAATCTTCATTAGGAATCGCAATGGATTTTGGTTGAACTTGTTCAGGTGGTGCCGATGGTGGGGCATTCTCATCCTGTTTAGCCTCTTGGGAAGATTCCGCGGCTAATTTCTGAGCTGCCCGTTGTCGAAGAATAGCATCTTGCCCTATTGCCCTTAATTGCTTCCCTAAATAAATATAAACACCAGCAGAAACAACCAATAAAAATAAGATACCCACTATATTAATATAAATTCCTGCGGCGAATAAGCCAAAAAACAGCAACCAGGGGGTCATCAGTACCACTGATTGTAACCAGGCAAAAATTCCTAGTTTTCCATAAGGTCTGGCTCGATAGAAGCCCCAACCTAAAATTCCCACAGCAACTAGTAAGATAGTCGCAACTAAAGGAGTTTCTGACGCAGTAAACATTATCCCAACCCTTCCCTCTGAAACACCAAGTCTAAATCTGTCAGGTGTTTGGACTATTTCTAATTTATAACGATGTTTGTCAGCATAGGGTGAGCATTACCGATCTTGCAAGAAATTGAGAGATATGAAAAGGGGAACAGAGGGGATGAACGAAAAAAGTGTGGGTAGTGTGGGAGGTGTGGGGAGTGTGGGGAGTGATTGTTTGGATACTTAGCTAGAAAAATTTTTCTAGCTATATTCTTGAGTGTTAATTGGGAAAAATAATACTCAGGTATTGAGGCTTTTTACTGATGTCGAAATTTTACTAAAACCAGTTATACAAAGTGGCTCAATCAAAGCCACTTATTATTTTCAACAAAGCTATACATAAAAATATACTCATATTATTTCAGTGTTAATACTGTATTTATAACCTTATGGAATTGAAAAAGCCCTGGTTATTCAGCGATCGCAGTTTTATTAGACAAATATTGCAATGGATCAATCTCCGAGAAGAGGAGAGTGAACGAACTTTGTTATTGTTTATAGCTTATACTGCTATCTGCGTAGGATTACGATGGGCAGAACGGAGTACGGAAGCACAACTTGTTTATCAATCTGGTGTTGATTACTTGCCTCGATTTTACATTGCCAGCGCAGTAATTGGTTCTGGATTAGTTTTTTTTTACTCCTGGCTGCAAAGAGTTTTTCCCTTGCGATCGCTGCTTGTGGCACTAGCACCAATAATGGTATTGCCATTATTTATACTACCAGTCATGATGCAAATACCTGGTCATCAGGGGAGTAGTCTATTCATACTGCGGCTATGGCTAGATGCTATTTATATTGTCAATGAACTTAATACTTCCATTGCAGCCAACCAGTTATTTGATATTCGACAAATTAAGCGCACTTATCCTTTAATCCGTAGCGGTTTTCTGGTTGCCCAAGTTTTTAGTGGCTTTAGTTTATATTGGCTGCTTGATATTCTCAGTTTAAATTATATAGTTTTTGTGACTGGTTTACTGATTGTGTTTGGAGGAAGTATTTTACTTTACTTAAGTAATATTTATCCCCAGGCTTTTCCCAATACACGTCAGCAAAAGATTAAGGGGAGCAGAAACCAACTTTCCCTTGCTCAACAACGTCATATTTCTCAACCTGTTAAACAGTATGCGTGGCTGCTCATCGCCTTGATTGCTTTGTTACAAGTAATTGGGATGTTAATTGAATTTCAATACTTTAGCCAGGTGGAATCAAAATTCCAGGGAAATGGAGGGGCACAAATTGCGAAATTTTTAGGAGTATTAGATGGTATTGTCGGTTTATGCGCCTTGATTACCCAGTGGTTTATTTCTAGTCGTGCAGTAGAAAATTTAGGGGCATTTTTCACTATTAGTATCTTACCAGCAGGAATGGCACTTCTGCCGGGAGTAATTGCCTTTTTAGGGTTATTTTTTATGTCCCCGGATTCCCCTATCGGGGCGATGGTGGCGCAAAATTTTTTCTGGGGTTTAGTATTTTTTCAGTTCTTTGATGATCTATTTCGCTACACTTTTATTGCTAATAACAATACTTTATTCTTCCATCCTATCCCAGATAAAATTCGTAGTTATCTACAAACCTTATCAGAAGGTGTAGCTGGGGCAGCAGGGGCTTTTTTAGCTAGTACAATTATTTTAACTAGTCCCTGGTTAGCCGACTATGTACTACCTTACATATCAAAAAACTGGATATTAGTAATTGAAACTGCTGCTATTGGCATTATCTGTTTTACACTAGTCTGGTTTGTGCGATCGCGGTATGTAGAATTGTTAGTGTTAAGTGCGGGTAAAGGACATCTCAGTACTACCGATGTAGATATCAAAGCATTGAAACAAGCGGTAATTAAGGGCTTATTAGAAAAGGGGAAGGATGCCGATAAGCATTCTTGTATTGAACTTCTATCTCAAATCGATCTGCAAACAGCAAAAGCAGTTTTAGCACCACTGTTGATTAATTTACCTGCAAGTTTACAGTACCAAAGCTTAGAAGTAATGTTAACAGCAGGTGTTGATCCTCAATATTCACCATCAGTTCGTGCTTTACTAGATCAACCTCAAGGATTTGTGGTTCCGGAAGTCTTTGCTTTGGCATTACGTTATGTATGGTTAGCTGAAGAAAATTCTAATTTGCAGCAGTTAACAGAGTATTTACACCAAGAACAAGATTCCCTGATTCGAGGAACGGCTGCGACTTTATTATTACGTCAAGGTGATGCCAAACAGAGGGTTGCAGCAACTAAAACTTTAGGACAATTGCTCACCCATAAGCAAGAAAAAGTCAGAGTTAATGCAGTCAAAATTCTCAATGAAACGGCATACTTACAAACATTGCGGATTCATATTCCCAATTTGTTACAAGATGAGTCTTTAAGGGTTCGTTGTGCTGTGTTAGAAATGATTGCTAGAACTCGTTTAGAGGAATACTATCACGTATTAATAGCTGGACTATGTTATAAATCAACCCGCACCCAAGCAATCAAATCCATAGTGACTCTGGAAAATGAAACTTTACCAATGCTGATAAAGCTAGGGACTAATATTTATCAGCCAGAAATTGTGCGGATGTATGCTTGGCGAACCATTAGTCAAATTTCTACCCCAGAAGTAATTAACAGCTTATGGTTACATTTAGAAAAATCCTGTGGTAAAAATAGAAACTATATTCTCCAGGCTTTGCTGAAACGATATCAGCAAGAAGGAATCCTTGGTTTAGCTAATCGGTGGCATCAAATTCGGGTAGAGCAATTGATTGAGGAAGAATTGCGCTTTTTAGGGGAAATTTATGCTGCTTACACAGACTTGAAATTCCATGAAATATGGCAAACAACTACATCTGAGAGGTTGACTGCTTGTCAGTTATTATTGAAAGCACTACTGGAATTAGAAATAGATATCAAAGAACGATTATTGCTACTACTGAAACTAATATATAATCGAGAAAAAATTCAAGCTGCAACTTTCCATGTACGTTCTGAGTTTGGAGCTGATATTGCACAGGGGTTAGAAATCCTAGAACATACTATACATAATTTAAAATATAAGCCGGTATTATTACATATTTTCGATCACCGACCTCTAGAAGAAAAACTAAAATATATAAACCAAGAAAATATCGTAGAATATGAGCCAATGGTAGTCAGCGATCGCATTAGCAGTCTGCTAACACATAGTCATTATCTTTCTGACTGGTGTCTAGCCTGCTGTTTTCATTTGTCGAAGGTAGCTAAGATCAAATTGAGTATTCCCACTATTTTGGACAATTTGCGCCATCCCACAGGCTTTGTCAGAGAAGCTGCACTTGCTTACGTCGCCATAGCTACCCGCAATGTGCTTGACAAAATCCTGCCACAAATGAAAAAAGATCGGGATCCATTAGTTGCTGCATTGGTTCAGGAATTAATAGATTCATCTCAAATTAATTGTGAGAAAATTCATAATTTATAATTCATCATGCTCACTAGCGTAGATCGTTTATTACTGGTTCGTAGGGTGCCAATTTTCCAAGAATTGCGAGATGATTTCTTGGTGCGATTAGCTGCTGTGATGGATGAACAGTTTTTCCCCGCGAATCGGACAATTTTTACACAAGGACAAGAAGGGCGATCGCTATTTATTGTGGTTTCTGGTACTGTAAAAGTCCACATCGGCAATAAACAACTGGCTGTGTTTCCTGCAGGGGAATCTTTTGGAGAAATGGCTGTTTTTGATGCCCAACCTCGTTCTGCCTCTGCAACTACCTTAGAAGCTTGTGATTGTTTAGAATTGACACAAGAGCAACTTTATGATGCCATTGAGGAAAGCCCGGAAATTGCGGTGAATATTATCCGTGTTCTTTCCCGCAGGATTCGTGAACTGAATGATAAGTTAAATGCCATGTCTACACGCAATTAAGTGGCGGTTAATGTATGTTGCTGATCATTTATGCTTTTTTTGAAGTTTTATAGTCTTTAACGTATTTAATAGTTTTTGTAACTGACTCAACCTCAACTTCTGCACCTTTCTTAACGACAAATTCACTTGCTCCCACTTCTGTATCCAGACTTCCCCAATCATAGGTGTAGCCTAACCGCGTCCAAGGGTAACCATTCTCACCATAGGAAGTAAACCTTTTCTTAAATACCCAGTAAAGATGGGTTGGCTGCACTTGTTGTGGAAAGCTCAATTCGCAACGAGTATCATTAATTTCAGGATCGGCACAGGGACGAAATAAATCTTTGGGATTAACCCACATCTGGACAAATTTAGTTTTGCCATTATGGGCGGGTAAACCTAAGTATTGTTCTAATCTCAAAGTCAAACTCTTTTCGCTGAGATTAAGTTTGGCAGCAAATTTTTGCAATTCGGGAACAGCAGTCACCCACACTTCTTGGGATAGGGGCATTGTTTGACTTACTTTATCATCATAACCATCCCAGGAAGTCCAAGTTACTATTAACACCTGGGGTTTATCTTTGACATTTCGCCAAACCAGATTGGGATTATCTAAAGTAATTGGCAAAAGTTTATTACTAATTTCGTTCTCTTGTGCATTACGAGCATCCTTTACTGCGATTTGATAAGCACGGGAAAGTTGTACTTCAAATAGTTTGCGCCAGTCTGCATTATGAGAGGCTAATAACTGTTTTGTTGGTAAATTTAAGACTAGAGTTATGCCTATCACTAATAAAGTGAGAATTTTCCGTTTCATAGCTTTTCTTAGTAGAAGGTTTGCTTTTCGGTAGATTTTTAATAATTTTTTTGGAGTTACAAAATTGATATTCAGTAAAAATAGGGCATTGTACCTTCGAGATCAAGGAATAGGAATAAGCTGAAAATCCTCATAAAACTTGGGGATTTACAATTTGGGGTTAGTGTAGGGATATCCTTTATTGTTCTTTAACAGACAATTCCACAGCAATAATTGAGAAATCTTTGGGGGATTTCTGGATTCCCTCCCCAGTGCAGATGAATATAGGAAGCATGTAGTCGCAAATTATTATTCCATCCTTCCCATCCCATTATTTCCTCTGAATCATAACGATAAGTTTGTAACAATGGTTCATCCGTAGTTGAGACTAAACTGGAACGATGGAATTCATGACCATAAATTGTGGTTCCTACGGATACTATAGGACTATCTTTGAGGGCAACTGCCCGCCGATATCCTAAAGTAAGATTTTTCTCCATTCTAGATGTATTGGATAATACTCCCACCATTGACCAGGATTTACCTTCAAAATCGATAATATCCTGGCACAGATACATTAATCCTCCACATTCAGCAATTGTGGGTATTCCTGTTAAAATTTTTGTTTTTACTGCTGCACGGACACTGGCGTTTGCTGTTAGTTCTGGAGCAAAAACTTCGGGAAAGCCACCCCCAAAGTACATCCCCTGGATATTTGCTGGTAATTCGCTATCTTCTAGAGGACTCCAATAAACTAGTTCTGCACCCAATTGTTGCAACAAGTCTAGATTATCTTGATAGTAAAAATTAAAAGCGCGATCGCAAGCAATGGCAATTCTTATAGTTGATGGTTGGCGATTGACCGAAGAGGAAGGAGAGTAGAGAAAGGATTTAGGATTCCTCTGCCAAAAGGGTTTCAAGCCACTATATTTATACATGGGGTTCTCCCCTCTGCTCCCTGCCCCCTGCCCCTTATCCTCTTCAGAGGTGATGGAATGAGAAGCTTTGATTTCAGGTTTTAACAGTGGTAATAATTTTTCCCAGTCGAAGCAGGAATCCCCCAAATCAGCAAGTTGTTCGATGACAGTGTTGAGTTGGGGGAGTTCGTCTGTAGGAATTAAACCCAGATGGCGATCGGGAATTTGGATGTTATTCTGTCGCCTTAATACGCCCAGGATAGCTAAATTCATAGGTTCTAGGGCATTTTCCAGTAAAGATAAATGGCGATCGCTCCCTACCCGATTCAGCACTACCCCTGCAATGTTAATGCTCGGATCTAAGGTACTATAACCATGAGCGATCGCTGCGACAGAGCCAGATAAACGACTACAATCAATTACTAATAATATCGGTAATTTCAACAGTCTGGCAATATGGGCTGTACTAGCAAAAACATGAGGAAATTGCTTTTCTGCTCTATTGCTGTTAACCCCATCAAATAAGCCCATCACCCCCTCTATCAAGGCATAATCTACTTCTTGCAGATGGTGTTCAAAGCACTGCTGGACATAAATTTCTGAAGTTAATACAGGGTCTAAATTACGACAATGACGACCTGTAACATACTTGTGAAACATCGGATCGATGTAGTCAGGGCCAACTTTGAAAGACTGTACCTGTAAACCCTGACGACATAAGGATGCTAGCAGAGTCAGTGTGACGGTTGTCTTCCCAACACCGCTACTAGTGCCAGCTATTATCAAACTCATTGATGAAGAATAACAATGATTATTAACCCTATCATCTCATCATCCCATCACCTCTTTCAAGTCATAAAGAGGCAGGGGAGCAGGGAGCAGGAGAGTTTGAGGAGTGTGGGGAGTGTGGGGAGTGTGGGGAAATGACCATATTAACTCGCGAGAGAAATTAAATAGCGATCTGGCGTTATTAACTTTTAGCCTCCTCAAGTTAGTCCCCACGGACAATTACAATTATGCCCACAACTAATACCATTTCTCTAAATCCTGGCTACAGATAATTCTCCCCCTGCTCCCTGCTCCCCGCTGTCCATGTGTAGCTTTATTTTAGAGAATTGGTATTAGTCTCTACACCCCATTCATAATACTTCTTCCCAATTCCCCACTCCCCATTTTCAACCTCAGATGTATTGATTCTGTGGATAATACTAATGCACCACAGTTATAGCCATGAAAAAAAGATAATGTCATGACTTTAAATTATGATACTTATTTACTTTTACTTATCCTAAATTTTACATTAATAAGCATATATTAGAATTATCCTCACATAGCTGTTTTGCAGGTTTAAAGGTTAAGAATAGGTTATTTATACTCTGTTAACAAAGTTTGCTAAGCTGTAAACACTATTTTAGAGGAGTGTGAATTGGTTTATGCACTGTTTCCTATCTGGGCCTTTGACTGTGGAAAAAATAACAGTTAAGATTGCAGGCTTGCCAGCATCATTGGTGGGAACCAAGGTAGTACAATTATCGGATTTACACTATGATGGTTTGCGACTCTCAGAAAAGATGTTGGCAGATGCGATCGCTATTAGTAATGAAGCTGAACCGGATATAGTTGTTTTAACTGGGGATTATGTAACTGATGATCCGTCACCCATCAACCAGTTAGTTTTAAGGTTGAAATATTTACAAAGTCGTACTGGGATATATGCGGTACTCGGTAATCATGATATTGAGCGTCATCATTCTCGATGGGAAGTGACTAATGCTTTTACTAGGGTCGGGATTGAAGTTCTCTGGAATCAGATTGCTTACCCTCTGGGAGCAGGATTTCCTTTGGTGGGATTAGCTGACTATTGGTCTAGGGAATTTAACCCTGTAGCGGTAATGAAACAATTAGACCCGACAATACCCCGTCTAGTGTTATCCCATAACCCAGATACGGCAGCTATCTTACAAAAATGGCGAGTTGATTTACAGTTATCGGGTCATACTCATGGTGGTCAGATTGTGTTCCCTGGAATTGGCCCTGGGGTTATTTATTACAGAAAAATCCTCAGTATGATTCCTAAAAAAATGCGGCGGCGTTTACCTTGTTTAAGTCAAGAGTGCATTAAAGTCGTAAAAAACTGGCAATGGTCCCAGGGTTTACATCAGGTGCAAAAAAATCTTCTCTATGTTAATCGTGGCTTGGGTACTTTTCCCCCAGGACGCTTATTTTGTCCCCCAGAAATAACTTTAATTACCCTGATTTAATTGCCTATATTGAGGAATTTTTGATTATTCTCTCCTTATAAATTAGTTATTAACCTTGTTTTTCTGAGAATAAGCATTAACAAAGTTTCTTTCTGAGCAAAAATTTCTGTTTTGGCTTCCATCCCTGCTTGCAATGGGTAACGTTGATTACGTTTTTTCAGGTAGGATTTTTCTGGTTCAATAGTCACCTCATAATATGAACCGGTAACTGGATTCTGATTATTTTTTGATGGTGCAATCGCATCGGGTGTAATTGCTCTCACAGCTCCTTTGAGAATTCCATAATCTGTGTAAGGGTAAGCAGATATACGCATTTGTACTTTGCCAATTCGACAATTTTTTACCTGACTAGCTTGACAGACTTGAACTTTACGAATATCAGCCACCGGAATATTTGCCTTAGCAACTAAGGCTACATCGTGGGGAGCAATTTGAGCAATTGCAATTCCAGGATTAACTACTTGTCCGGGATTTCTCAGTTGTAGTTTGAGGATAGTACCCCCTTGTGGAGCGCGAATAATAGTTTTTTGCAAGTCTTGTTCCACCTGTTGTAATTCCTGTTGGTAGGTGCTGATTTTACTTGCCATTTCTATTAATTGTTGCTGTAGGCTTTCCCGTTCTTTGTGCAAACTTGCTAAAGTTGATTCCCCTTGGGAACGTTTTTGAATAATATTTTGTTGAGCGATCGCTACACTAGTAGTGTTAGAATTAATACCTATTTTGGCACGTTGTAATTTTGCTTGAGCCGCTTTAAAGGCTTTTTCTTTTTCCTTGAGTTGTAACAAAGAAACAGCTCCAGTCTTGCTTAATTGTTGGTATCTCTTCACCTCTTCTTTAGTTAATTCCCAAGCTGCTAAGGCTTCTTGAACTTCAGTTTGGGTAATAAGCTGCTTGTCTTGATATTCCCGTTGAGTTTGAGTTAACAGAGCTTGTGCAGATGCCATTGCTCCCTCCATTCCATTGACTTCAGCAACTATTTGAGAATTCAGTGCTTTCTGTTGAGACTTCAACTGAGTAAGTTGTAATTGATGCTGCTGAATATTGAGAATAATTTGTCTTTTTTCCCTTGCAATTGGGAATTTTCAATCGTAGCAATTTCATCACCTCGTACAACTTTTTGATTCTCCTGCACCAAAATATTGCCAATTACTCCAGAAGTAGCAGCTTCGACAATTTTTACCTCCCCAACAGGGCGAATAATTGCTGTTGTTTTGACGGCTAGAGGATATTTAATTGTGGAAGCAAGTAAAACGGTAATACCTCCAGCCCCAAGCAAAATTAATCCCCCTAATTTCGCCCAATTGCTGACATTAGGTAATAATTCCTTATGGATATTTTTTATTGGCATTTGCAATTACAACAGTCCTCTCTAGTTAAGTAGAAATGTATCGTCAATAATACACATTTACAATCATAAAAAATGATGTAAACTTCACTTATTATATATCTTGTAATGTTTACGAAAAGTATTTAGGTGGCAATACTAAATTTGAGGTGATATTAAATATATTAAGATATTCATAATTATGATTTATCTACTAAGTAAATTCAATTACAGCTACTCTTATGTCCTAATTTTATTTAGGGAAAACAGAAAATAAATTTTCGATCATGCCATAGATATAAAATATAATAGCCAGTACGACTCATCCAAGGTAACAAGTCTGGATTCCTGATGAAATATAAGTTTTTATCCCTCTAGATATGGCTAATACAGCCAAAAGCTCAATGATCCGGCATCAAACATCAGCGAGAAGCCATATTATTTTAATTGGACTTAATACTATATTATGGATGTCAAATTAATAATATCAGGAGATATTAACAAACAAAATAAATACTGACATATAGCATTAAAATAATATGTAAACAAGCCAACAATGTTAGGAGAAAAACATTGAAATTGATTATTTACGGTTGATAATTCAGCTCAAAAAATATCTAATAAATTCATGGTTAGCTTGTAAAAGATGAAATTTCTAAACAAGCTATATATTCTTAATAAAGGAGCGGAAAATGGTTGCACGTCAGACTGAAGAAAATTTTTTGACAAAATTATCAACAGAAGAAGAAGCCAAGATTGTAGGTGGTTTTGGCTATGGTCGTAGATATCGTCGTAGATATTATGGTTGTCGTGGTGGCTATGGCGGTTATCGTGGCGGTTATCGTGGCGGTTATTATTAATGAGAATACTGAATTGATAACTGCATAAATTATCAATTTCATGATTAGCGCTTAATTAATTGTATAGCCAGTAACTAATTTCTAGGGTTTTTAACATTGATAAATTATCGGTGTTAACAACCCTATTTTTTCGATTCAATTACGCTCGAATAATCAGTCTTGCTATCCCAGAGGATTTACATTCACAATGAAATATAAATTAGTGAAACAGTCAAGTGAGGAGGACTGTGGAGCTGCTTGCGTTGCTTCTATTGCTAAATATTATGGACATAATTTTGCCATTAACCAAATTCGAGAAGCAATCAATACGGGACAAAAAGGTACTACATTACTTGACTTAAGACAAGGAACAGAAGCTCTAGGTTTTCATACTGAATCTGGGAAAGTAGCACCTGATGCAATTCCTCGTTTGACAGATAATTTCTTACCAGCAATTATCCATTGGCAAGGCTATCACTGGGTAGTTCTATATGGGAAACGTGGCAAAAAATATATTATTGGTGATCCAGCTGTAGGTATTAGGTATATTTCTTATGAGGATTTAGTTGATAGTTGGGAAGATGGAGTTTTATTATTAATCAAACCAGATAAACAAGGATTTTTGACAGCATCAAACCATACTAGTGGCTGGAACTCTGGAGAGAAATTTTGGCAATATATCTTAAATTATCAAGGTGTGTTGTTAGAGGGTTTGTTATGTACTTTGGTGATTGGTGTACTGTCATTAAGTTATCCCTTTTTTCTGCAAATACTCACGGATGATGTTTTAGTCAGAGGGGATAGAGAATTTCTGGGTGGGGTGGTGTTAGCAGTAGCCACAATGTATATTTTTTCCCGTGGGTTGGGGTTAGTTGAAAATGTACTCATCGCTCACTTTGCCCAACATTTTCAGCTTAATTTAATGTTAGAGTTTGGACAACAAATTTTACACCTACCCCTAAAATACTATGAATCTCGGCAAAGTGGTGAAATTGTTAGTCGTCTCCAAGATATTGAAGAGATTAATAGATTAATTTCCCAAGCCATTATTAATTTACCTGTTAAGTTATTAATTGCACTGGTTTGTTTGGTGCTGATGTTATTTTATAGCTGGAAGTTAACTATAGTTGCTATCTTGATTGCTGGGTTAATGACCTTATCTACAGTTATCTTTATTCCCAAACTCCAACAAAAAACCCGCGAACTCATGGTTCTAGAGGCTGAAACCCAGGGTGTACTGGTAGAGACATTTAAAGGTGCATTAACCATGAAAACAATTACCGCCGCACCTTATTTCTGGCAAGAATTACAAAGTCGATTTACCAAAATCACAAAATTAGCATTGACAACTATTCACATTGAAATTATTAACAAACAATTCTCTGGTTTAGTTTCTGATATTGGTGGAGTAGGCTTACTCTGGATTGGTAGTGGTTTAGTTTTTAGCCAAGAATTAACCATTGGTCAATTAATCGCTTTTGTCAGTTTGAATCGTAATATAGTTATTTTACTGGATATTTTGATTGATTTTGTGGATGAATTTGCTAGCACTAAAACAGCTTTATCTCGACTACAAGAGGTATTAACATTTCCCCCGGAAAATCAGCCGCAAGCAGCAAGTGAATATCCTACAATTAGCCATCATACTAATATAGTCTGCGAACAATTAAGCTTTCATTACCCTGGTAGGGAGCATTTACTCCAAGATTTTTCCCTAACTATTCCTGGAGGTAAGGTAACAGCCTTAGTAGGTAGATCAGGTTGTGGTAAAAGTACTTTAGCGAAATTAATTGCTGGTTTGTATCCTTTAGAGCATGGAAATATCTACTTCGGCGATGAAGAGTATTCCCAAATACCCCTAGATTGCTTGCGTCAACAAATTGTTCTCGTACCCCAAGAAGCACATTTTTGGAGCCGTTCGATTATGGAAAACTTTAGCTTGGGGTATGATGTCAGCTTAGAGGAAATCAGGGAAACTTGCCAAGTTACCCAAGCCGATGAATTTATAGAACGACTACCAGAAAAGTATCAAACAGTTTTGGGGGAATTTGGTGCGAATCTTTCTGGGGGACAAAAGCAAAAACTAGCGATCGCTCGTGCTATTATCAACGATCCACCCATTTTGATTTTAGATGAGTCGACAGCCGGACTAGACCCGGCTAGTGAAGAAGAATTTTTAAATCAATTATTACACCATCGGCTCGGTAAAACTACCATATTAATTAGTCATCGTCCTCGGGTAAATAATCGCGCTGATTGGGTTGTATTGTTGGAAGATGGTCAGGTGAAGCGAACGGGTACCCCGGAAGAGTTACGCTGTTTGGAAGATGACCATTTGTATTTTTTGAGTCCTTAGGGAGTGTTTTCAAACCTCACATTAACCTAAATTGTAGTGACTGTCTTGATTGTCAAGACGATCGCAAATGTATGTATTCATCAAAATTAATGTGGTGGAGTATTAGTTGATAATGGTGCAAGTTGTGAGCTGGGGCTATATAAACGAAGCCCTTCTAGGATAGTGGTTAAAAAGTGGGATGTTCTCCTACAAATGTACTGTTATATGTGGGATAAATCATCAAAAATATTAGACCTTAGTCTATAATCTTTTCCTCGTCCAAATCTGTATACTCATGATAAAGGAGCTTCTGGTGTAGTAGTTTACCTTGGAACACTGATGCACAAAGGTGGATTCAGATGAGCGATCGTAAACAAGTTTCCCGCAAGAAAAAAACAGCATCAAATTTTAGCAATCCGTCTTTAGCAGCGAATATTCCCAGTTCGGCTACCCCAACCCGTAGCTTTGGTGTGGAGTCGAATCATACCACACCCCAAACAGTACAGCTTAAAACCTCTGAGAAACAAGAGCTTACTGTTGAACAGCAGGAAAATCAAGAAAATATTAGTTTAAAAGAATCAGCTAAAGGATTAGCTTTTGACAGCACTAATTACCTTCAGAACGTTAGTTTTCGTCCCCGACACAGGGCTCATCCCCAAACGATCGATGTATTAGAAGTCCAGAGAGAAAGTATTCAACGTCAAGAATTAGAGGATGGGAAAGAAGAACAGAAAGAAAACTCTGAGGTTATTCAAGCCAAATTAAATGTTTCAGAACCAGGGGATAAACAAGAAGGTGTATCTATTTGGAATCAAGTTTTTCAAATTCAAAGGAGTGAAGACAGTAAACTAGATAAACCCATTGAAAGCTTTAATATCCTGGAAAAAGCTACAATTTTTCGTCCCCAAGAAACCGTTCAGCGTCAGGAAGAGTCAGAGAAGGAAGAACAGGAAGTAGATGGGGTAATTCAAGCTAAATGTAGTGAGTGTGAAAGAGAAGAACAGGAAGAAGGGGAGTTAGTTCAAGCTAAATTAACCGTGGGGGAACCAGGGGATAAGTACGAACAAGAAGCAGATGCAGTTGCTGCGAAAGTGGTAGAGCAAATTAACTCACCATCATCTGAGCAAACCGTGCAAGGTAAGGTTGAGCCAGTTGTAACTCAGGTAATGCGTCAAGGTGGTGTTGGTGGAGGAACTGTTAATCAAGATGTAGAGCAAAATATCCAACAAGCGCGGGGTAGCGGACAGGGTTTAGCTGATAATGTTCGGGAGCCTATGGAGCAGGCGTTTGGTGCTGATTTTAGTGGTGTGAAGGTGCATACTAGTGGGCAAGCAGATGTGTTAAATCGGTCATTGAATGCTCGTGCTTTTACTACTGGGCAAGATATATTTTTTAAGCAGGGGGAATATCAGCCTGGGAGTAAGCAGGGACAGGAATTGTTGGCCCATGAGTTGACTCATGTGGTGCAGCAGACTAACAGTAAACCAATTAGTGCAAAATTTGAGTTTCAAGAGAAATCTGACCATAACCAAACCGATAACCCCATCCAGATGAAATTAGCAGATCGGGAAAAATCTGGTCACGGTAAAAATGCACAAAATCGTTTAAAACAACAAATAGATGAAGAAGTAGATACAGATCGAAGAAGAGAAGCCCAAGATCCTGAACGACGGGCAGAAGTTATGGAGGTCAACCCCAGAGAAAAAGCCCGTAAGAAACAAGAAATGAAAAGTCCTGCGACTCCAGAAATTAATCAGTCAGCTATTGAAGTACCTAGAACTCAGGAAGCCAAAGCTGAAAGCGAACAAAAAATAGATAATCCAGTTCAATTAGTAGAAGAGAAAGAAGCGGCGGAAGTTTCTACTGAAGATGCCGTTTCGGAACAAGCTAGTAAAGTTGAAATTACTCAGCAACTTGCTCAAAATGCATTGACTGAAGCTCAAAGTATTTCTAATCCCGACACCCCTATCCCGGTAGAAGCTCCCCAGGCTTTTGAAGCACTTGATGCCCAAGGGAACCCACTTCCTCCTGATTTAGAGGGAGATAGGCAACTTTTCGAGGCTGCTCGGAGGGTGCAAGAAGTACGCAATAAAGGTATGCAGCTTCAAGCCAAAGCGGTTGAAGAAGAAAAGAAAGCAGCTTTGATGCAAGGGAAAATGAGACTCGTAAAAAATAAAATTTCCGAGAGTAAAGCTAACCTCGATCAATTAGAAGAAGGTCTCAGAGTAAGAAAAGATACTTTAAACCAAGCAGAAGAAGCGTTTACTGTTGCTGAGGACAAGCAAAAAGTCGTCGCAGAACAAACACCTCAATACAAAGAAAAAATAGATCAAGAAAAAGATGAAGCCGCTGAAGTTGCTCAAGAAGGTCAGAATATAAGCCAAGAAAGTCAATCTAATAAACCTAGAGATGCAGAGGATCGTGAAGACGCGCAACAAGTCTCTGGAAAGCTGAATGAGGTATCTCAAAGCGGTAGCCGAGTAGATGAAACTTACCAGCGCTTAGATCAAGATACCAGTGTTCTTATGGAGCGAAATACTGAAGCCGCTGCAAAAAATTCGGATTCCCAAGCTAAAATCACTCAATCAAAACAACATCTTGACCAAGCAGAGCAAAAAACCGCAGAACTAAGAGCGGTTAACCAAGAAGCTAACACACAAATAGAGGCTAGAGAGCAAGAACCGCAAGAATCCAAACAACAAGCTTTGGATGTCAAGCGGCAAGGAGAAGGGATGGTGGAAGATTCAATGATGCTTGAACAAAGACTTCTACAAGCCCAGGAGCAATACCGCAATGACCTCAGTTCTGTACCAACTGTTGAAGTGCAAGAAAATCCAGGTGGAGATACAGAAGTCATACAGCGTCAAGCAGAAGGAGACTATAGCAACCGCATTGATATATTCCGAGATACTTTTCTCGACCCTGCAACTTACAAATCAGTAGAAGAAAGAGAACAAGCTGCCCAACAAGCTCAAGCTGCTCGTCAACGTGAAATTAATTACATTAATAGTTTCTCCGATAAATCATTCAACGATTACACTGCTGGAGAAAGAATATTAGCTGGTTTGGGAGCCAAATGGAATCGATTTACCAGATGGATATCTCAGCTTAACTTGGCAGATGTCGGCAAGGGTGTTTTAAATGCCCTTAACCCACTCAATTTCGTCCTAGGAATCGGTAGTGGTCTGGGGATGATTATCAATGGCGCAGTTAATCTATTTGTAGATATTTTTCAGGGAGATATTTGGGGAATTCTCAAATCACTTGCTGATATTGCCACGGGCGTAGCCGTAGTAGCAGGCACAATTACTGCATTGTCTATGGCTATCTGCGCCGCCATGACTGCTCTAATTATAATTACTTGGGGGGCTGCCGCCGGTTTTGCATTACCAGTTATGGCTTTCATGGGGAAAGTTATGAGCTTTATGGGTCCGATCGCCATATGGTCGGGACTAACTGCTGCTGCACTCAACTTTATTGCCGGTATCAAGAGCGTGGTAGATATGGGAAGCGCTGAAAGTGCCGAGCAATTACAAGCTGAAACCGATGATTTGCAACAAGATGCTACTGGAGTTGTTACAGGTTTGGGCATGGCTGCAACAGGTTATGCAGGTAAAGTATTAGGACCTGAAATGCTCTTAACCGGACAAGCAACAGCTGTAAGCGTGGCTATCACAAACCCGCTTACCGTAACCGGTATTATTGCCCAAGAAGCTGCTGCTTCTCTCTTAGGGGCACTTACTTTGAAAAATCTTAGAGGTTGGTTTAAAAATCTAAGGGAGAGAAGAGGCACTGGACTTGAAGCTCCATCCTCAGATAGAAGAAGTCCTCTAACCCCGGATAGAAGAGATGCAAACCGCCGATCCAATAACCGAAGACAAGATGATACTGACTCCCCCGTTACCGGAACAGGTGCAGGTAGAAGGGAAGTTTACTCAAGGAGGTTATCAGACGGAAGAAGAATCCGATACTTTGAGGATGGGAGGATTAAGATATGCGCTTCACCCTGCGATGATGTACGAATTAAATATCAAGATACTCTTCGTAGACACGGAGATTTGGATAAACGTCTTCAAGAAATAGAAGATTTATTTAACACTAACCCTCATAAGGCTTCCCAAGAGCTTGGAGAACTTCAATATGATTTAGTCCACAGGGAACTGAAAGACCTAGGTGTAGGGGATGTAGATCGCGATTTAATTGCTCATGGAGGATGGAATGCCAGAAAAACGTATCGCAGGATGATTCATCAAGCAAACTATTCAGACCATGGGCGTAAACATTATAAGGCTTTTGGAGGTAGCTCAGATGTGGATACAAATGCTAGAACCATGAGTAGTGGAGGAGGAAACGCTCAATATATATTCCCCCATAATCGAGTCAAGTCCCTAGAACGTCAAGCTTTACTGGAAGGAGTATTAGTACCGCAGGGAGGTAGTACTTTTTATCGGTTCTATAAGTACGATTTCATCGTTGGTTATGATGGGGGTACAGCTACGAGGATAATTAGAGCAGAATTTTCTTCTAATAATGTACATAGCCATCCCATAAGCCCTGCCCGACTCAGAAGCCAATATGGCATTACCTTTGATTAAAAGAATATTATTTATTGAACTTATATTCCTTAAAATGCTTATGCACATTAACGATTTAAAACTTTATCCACTCAGAATACCCACAGGCTGGAAAGTAACTCATAACCGATTCTATGAATTCGATCCTCACCAAAACCCAACTCTAGAAGGAGTTTATCAAGACAATCCCTGGCTGGTATTTGTAGAAAATCTACTCCAGTTACAACACACACCTTATCCATTTCTAATTGATTTAGGTTGGTATCCAGAAGCAGACCCTAAGGGGAACTTTCGCCTATCCTTAATTAAAAATCAAGATTGGAACCAGCCACTTCGGATTTATGAATCTAAATCTGGTTCTGCCATTGTAGAGAAGATAGAGGATTGGTTAAGGGAAATTGGGCTAAAATTCGGTAATGTTGATTAATTACCCAATCAAAATCAGAATAACAATTAAGCCAGTAGCGACAATTTTCTCAATTAATCCAATTTCAATCGACCTCTCTATGCTGGGAAATTTACCTATCAGCAAATATTTCAAATCTTGCAGAGCTACCAACCAACGCTACGCGATCGCATACCCAGTATGCGATCGAATTTCGGGGGGATGAAAAGCCAAGACAATTTTACCCTTTGGCACTCCCGCAGCTACCAGTTCGTCCGTGATACCATCTTCAATTCATGTTTCATTATCAATACTCTATAGAAATCCTAAATCATTTGTGAAAAGTTAGATCCCCGACTTTTACAGAAAAGTCGGGGATCTGGGCCTCTCCATTTTTACAAATCAAATAGGATTGCCATACATCATCAATCCCCAATTAAAACCGTCATTTCACCCTTGGTAATCTTATTCATCGGTCCCAATGCTTCTAAAATAGTATCGCCCATGCGAGAGGCTGGTAAATTATTTATCAGTACGGTGGCACTACCATCAATGACCACACCAGGACCATGGGGAGGTATGGGTAGGGGTGTAGTGCAATTATGAATATCTGCACCACCAGCAGCAGCACTGATTGCACTCCCCATAGTGCTTGCAGCAGTGGCTTTAGTGGTTTCTTCGGCTGCAATAGCTGCTGGAGCACCAGGGGTACCTGCGGCGGCTTTCGATGCTGCTTCAGCTGTTTTTACGGCTGTATCAGAAGCTTTTTTGGCTGCTTGTAAACCCTGTACCGCAGCCAAAGGCATACCACGCCATGCTGGTAATTTACCGATAAATACATTAGGACTACCAGGTCCTCCTGTCAATACGGGTGGTAAGGGATGCGCTACGGAGTCGGTTATTCTTGCTGCGGGTTTTCCCATATTAGTTGTTAGTTGATGGTTGTTAGTTGTTAGTTGTTAGTTGTTAGTTGATAGTTGATAGCTGATAGTTGTTAGTTGATGGTTGTTAGTTGTTAGTTGTTAGTTGTTAGTTGTTAGTTGATGGTTGTTACTTAATTCTTAACTCTTAATTCAAATTAATCATTGCACCTTGAATCTTAATGTTACCTGTTGCAGTAATATCGATGTTTCCTTTAGCATCTAAGGTCATATTTCCTGTGGAATTTACTGCTATTGATTTACCTCTATCGTCCATTTTGATGGAATGTCCACCAGTGGTTTCAATTTCTATGCATTTATCACTATCGTTGAGATATATTTTATGACCTCCTTTAGTCTCTAAACGAATTCCTTTTTTACTGCTACCTTTGTCTTCTTCAATAAACTGTAAAGTATGTCCGGTGCGAGTTTTAAAAGTGCGTAAGCGGACTTTTCCTCCAGCTACTGTGTCATCAATTGGTTCTGGTGGTGCGTCTTTTCCATTCCAAACTCCTCCAAGCACATAAGGACGATGAATATCTCCATGTTCAAAACCAACTAATACTTCGTCGTTTACTTCTGGTAAACAATCGAAACCTCGTTGTTTAGCTGCACCTAAAGCTACTACCCTCGCCCAATGACTTTCATGTTCTTCTGTTAATGTGGGGAATTTGACTTTAACTCTACCCCATCCTTCTGGATCTTTATTATTAGTTACAATTCCTACTAAAAAAGTTTGACCAGGTTGTAGGTGAACTTGTGAAGCTAGAGTGGTAAATAAATTCCCGGTACGTAAACCCCGGACACTAAAATCAGTCTTATAAATCCGTTGATTATAGGTATGACGAGCTTCTGTAACATAGTACTTACCACTAAAGCGATCGCCAATTTCTTCCAGTTTAACAACTTTACCTGGTCTAATTTTAGGATTACCCTCACAAGCAGCATCTGCATAAAGAAATTCTCCTCCCAATTCGTTGCACAAAGCTTTAGCCATGTTCTCAGCTTGTTTACTGGTAAAAACTGGTTTATCGACAACAGTCATTTTGGGAGGTTGACTCAGGTTAAATTTCTTGGAACTATTACTTCCTTTACCGTTACCCGTATTAGTAATCACTGTTTCCGAATTAGCTGTTGAGGTAATTAATTTTTTTTGGGTATAGTCCCAACCACGAACTTCTACAGAACTTACTTGTTCAGCACTAGTGATGCGAGTATTAAATTTACTAATATCAATTAACCAAGTTAAGGTTAAAGATTCTCGGTTTTCTGGTTTACAAAAATTAATTTTATCTCCTTCAATAAATAATTCAAACCCAATTAAAGCAGCGCGTTCCCGGAGAAACTCCATATTAGTTTGATTTTCTTGGAAAATATATTCATATGGTTCGCCACTGGAGTCTATTTTACCTAATTGAATATCTGCTTCACGGGCAATTTTTTTGACAATATCGCTATCAGTCATATTCAAAAAAGAACGATTAAAACGACCCCGATGTAACCGATGGGAAATGTCATATCCACGTACAATAATGGGAGCTTCTGATTTTTCGTTAAAGTTGATTTCAATACCTGTAATTTCGCCTTCTATCAAATATTTTTCTTTCTTTTCATTTTTAAAATGACTATCTTGAGTAGTGCTTGCAGCAAAGCCCAATTTTACTTTCTTCCCAATTTCAAATAACTTTTCATGGCGTTTTGATTTATGTTCTTTGCGGTTATTTGTTGGTAGGTAGCTATTATGAACTACCAAAGTAAACATGGATGGTAAATGCAAACTTTCTTCTATCGTGATTTGTAATAAATCCTTGATTAATTCTGGGGATGCTGGTTGCCCATTTATTTCTACCTTTGGTTGACATAAATAAAGACTTTCTTGAGGCATAAGGAATTACCAATTATTAGTCAGTTGTACCAAGAGCAGTATCTTGTTGACGATTATTACCTGTTGATTGAGATTGTTGCCCTCCTGGAAGATTATTTTTATCTACTTCTTGTAAGGAAATATCTACCATTGCTCTTACTGGAGTACCATCAGTCATAAACATTGTTAAATTGTAAGTCAGGCTGGTAATTACACAATGAAAATACTCTCGGTTTTCTCCCCATGTAAAAATGTAAACTGGAGGACGTTTATCATCCTGGCGTTCAATAGTTTCTACACCTTTTTTTATCTTATTTATATATTTCGTTATGACGGATTCTTTGGTTTCATAGGTGTCAAAAAGTAATTGTTTGAGGGTGAATTTATAAGGTTCAACACCAGAAAAATTAATTTTAGGTAAGAGACTTTCTCCTCTATTACCTCTTTGACTTTCCCATTTCACAGTCCGGGAAAAACTAATATCTGTAGGATTAAACATTAATTCGATATTTTCAGATTCACCATTGTAAGCAATCAATTTAGCTTTAGCTAGTTGGGGGCTCTTTTTGTTGGTGACAATAATGCTTTGATTTGCCATTTTCTGTTTTGTAAATTAAAAGTAAGATTCAGCTAAATATTAAAAATTACCAAGGTAACCGTCCATAATGAACACCTTGACGCTCTCGTTCTATTTCTAAACGTTGTCGTAATCTTAGGTAAATTTCATTGGCTAAAACTTCTAGATCCTCAGTATTCTGTTCTTCATTTTCATCTCTATCTGCTTCAATCGGAAACAAGGGGTTTTGTATAGTTTCAGATACCGGTTCTATTTTTCTAGAGATATCGGAGGAAGTTACTTCTCCACCTTGATTCAAGCTTTTGATTTCAGCAATATGTTTCGGAGCAATTCTACTAACGGAATCGGATGTGGTTTGAGAAAGCTGAGGAAATACTGAGTTGTGGGAATTTGTTTCTTCATTACCAAAATTAAATACTGTTGTAAAATCGTCACTTTCACTATTCAATAATTCTTCAACATTCGACCATTGTGAAGGTACTTCATTCGTATTTTTATGAGTTACTTGCTTACGAAAAATTAAATTAGGTGATGAATAATTCTTGATTGAAGACGTGTTAATGGTGTTGTTTGTATTCTCTACTTGGTTGATATATGGGGAATTGAATAGGGAAAGTGCTTTTTCTCCAACCTCTAAACCCAAGGGAGAGGAAGTTAATAACTTAGATGTTGGAGATGAAATAACTGGAGGCTCTTTGCGTTGTAATGAAGTCTTAGGGGTTTTGAGGGAACTAGGTTTTTCTAAACTTGGTTGAATAATTTGTTCTGGTATTCCACCACTATTGATATGTTCTAATATATCTATATTTTTTTGAGTATCCTGAGCGTTAACAACAAATTCCCCAGGAGTTAACATTGCTGATACAGTATCTGAGGATGCAATTTTCTGTTTACTCTCAGTTGTAGATTCTGTGACTCTTCCACCAGTAGCATAACCTTGAGGTATTTTCTTCTGATTTATATTTGATTTGTCCCCTAACTGAGATTTTGATATATTTGTTCTATTTTGTTTTTTAGTAGGATTTATCTGAACATCCGGATCTATAATGGGAATTTCATTAGATGAGTCTGATTCTAATAAATCTTCTGGTAAATTTTCATGATTAGATATATCTGTATTGATATCAATATTTGATTCTATTGGCAAGGTTATTTCTTTTTGCTTTTTTTCTAAATTGAATTCTGTTTTAATTGAATCATCATTTTTAGCATAATTATTATTGCTTTGTTTAGTTTCTGAAGATTTAATATCTGTTTGTTTTTGTATAGAAGAGTCTGGACTAATTTTAGGTAAAACAGCAGATACATCAGACTTTATTAACGTTAGTTCATGATTATTGGTAATATTAGTGGAAATATCAGATGTTGTTTGTGTCGTTAGGTTAGGTTTATTTTGATGAGATATTTCCTGTATTGATTTTTCAGAATTATGAAAATCATCTGAGATTTGTTGCAGTTCTAAATCTGTAGTATCTGTCGTTTCATATGGTTCATATGTCGTCGCTGATTGTATCTCAGATTCATTGAAATCTGAAATAGATGGATATGTTAGTTTTTTATCTGTGATTTGTTTTTTAACTTGTGATTTAGAATTATCTAAGACTCCTTGAATGCTATCTTTTTGGAATAAATTGATTTGATTATTGCTATCTGATATGATTTTTTCTAATGGCTTTTCTGCTATTTGTGTCACATCAGATATCGGAGTTTTTTCTGAATTAGTTATTGACTCTTGAATATTGTCATCCTGATTTATAATCGAATCATTAATTACATTAGATATTTCTTCTGCTGTCGGTGAATTAACAGGTTGATTTGCTACTAGAGAATTTGTCAGATTTTCGGATACATTTTCAGTCTCTGATAATTGGTTAAAAGTTTGCTGTTTGACAAAATTATCTCCTGAGACAGGTTTATTTGTTGATGTTTCACTTGTAGTTTGTTTTTTAACTTGTGATTTAGAATTATCTGAGACTCTTTGAAGGCTATTTTTTTGGAGTAAATTAATTTGATTATTGCTATCTGATGTGATTTTTTCTAATGGCTTTTCTGCTATTTGTGTCACATCAGATATCGAAATTTCTTCTGAATTAGATATTGACTCTTGAATATTATCATCCTGATTTCTAATTGAATCATTAATCGTATGCGATACTTGATCTGTTATTGGTGAATTAATAGATTCATTTCCTGTGGAAGGATTTATAATATTTTCGGATATATTTTCAGTGTCTGATAAGTGGTTAAAACTCTGCGAATCTACCAACTCTTGCTTTTGTCTATTCTTATGGGAAATATTTGAATCTAAATTACTTTGTTTTTTACCATTTTCTTGTGATGCTGAGGGTTGATTTACTGGGAGGCTAGAAATATTTTCATCATTGTTAATAGGTAAAATGTATTCATTGGTATAAGTCTTTCTAAAAATATCTGAATCACTCGGATCTGAATTGTCTAATGTAGATGATTCAGAGGTAAATAAATTAGATTCTTTTTCAGAGATTAATTCTGTATTTTCCGTTGTATTATCTTGATTAAATAAATCATTCTGTGGAGAAGATTCCTGGAAATAACTCACATCATGATTGACTATCGATGATTCATTAGGCGTAATATCCTCTGTTATTGAAGAATTATGTTGAATATTATCGTTAATGCTTGTATTTGTAGATATATCGTGAGTTCTTTCTACAAACAATTGTTCTTGAGAGGCTTGTAAAGTAGCATTGTTATTCTCAACAAATTCATTTAATTTAACTATATTGACTTTGCTTGTAGCCTGTTGTCCTATTTGTTGATCTTTCTTATTCTTTCTTTCTTGTGGTTTTTTGCTGACTGTATTATCTACATTATCGTGAACGTGATTTAGCAATAAAGATTTATCATAGCCTCTATTGTCAATTTCACTGATTGTATTATTGTCAGCATTTGTAAATATATTTTCATAATAATTAGCTTCGGAATAATCAGTTAGCACCGACTCATTAGCTAACCCACCTGTATCAGTAAAATTATGAGGATATTGATTATATTTACGCGATAAAAAAAGATGAGATGTGTTGATTAACGGTCGTTGAAATGCTATTGGCTTCCCTAAAGAATTATGCCATCTATTACAAAAGATATAATGAGACCTTCCTGCTAATAAATGTTTACT
>NZ_FYBH01000222.1 GCF_900185595.1 Calothrix rhizosoleniae SC01 | reverse complement strand
AGCGATCGCACTGATAATAACTCCTACGGAACTTGCTAAATCTGCCAAGATATGCAGAAAAGCACCACGGACATTTAAGTTATCCTGAATATCTCCATGCAAAAGCCAAGCACCGACCAAATTAATCACCAATCCAATGGTTGCAGTCACAAGCATTGGAATACTGAGGATTTGTTCAGGGGGTTGAGTCAGATGTCCAATTGCTTCCCAGGCAATTAATCCTGCCATCAGCAAAAGTCCGAATCCATTAAAAAAGGCAGCCATCACATCGAACCGAGGATTACCAGGTAATTTGCGAGTGAGGGTTAAACGGGCTAGCCAGCTAGCACTCAAAGCCAACATAATTGCTCCTCCATCAGCGACCATATGCCAAGCATCAGAGCGTAAAGCCAAGCTATGGCTGAGATTACCAGCTAACCACTCTAAAACGGCAAAGACAAGGATTGCTGACAGGATAATACTCAAATGAAGACGCTGTTTAGCTCCGATGAACGGTTGCCAATTACAGTTAGGTGAATTGCAAGAATGCCGCAAATAAACCATTCAGATAATCCTTACATAGTTTTCTCAAAATTTGTATCGGTCTACAACAGATTTCTGCTAGACCGACACTTTTATCCCCAGCTTTGAGGTAAACACATAGTCTGTGTATAAGCCCTGAACTAGACTATAACTCAAGAGCAAATCTATGGAAGGACGATGTTAAACCAGAACTCAAATCGATTACCCCCTATTTTCCTTAACCAAGCAGTATTGAAATTGATCCTATGCGCTTCCTGTGGTGCAATTTCAAGACCGAATACCTGCCAATTCATCTAAATATTTGCAATAACTGAATAAACTTCATGTTTTACCATTTAAATTATCTCTAATTTGCCAAATTTGATAAAAATCAGCATAATTCATTTGCTCGGCATAATGCCAAAGTAATTTATAGACATGGCGAAAATCCTCCATTTCCTCTTGGGTAACTTCATCACTAAAGCAATCCTTAAAAAATGCAATTGCTTCTGAAATTTGCCCATCAAGGAGGACTTTTTTTAAGTCTTCAACGGTATGTTTACCAATAGAATCACTAGTCGCAGATTTTACTAAGTGCAACAGGGTGTGAAAGGCAATGGGGTTCCCAGGATCATATTTTGCTAGGGTACTGGCTCTGCGTCTTTTACTGTCATCATTGTGACTCAAGGCAATCCCTTCTACTAAAGCGGTAATAATTCTACCTTTGTTTTCTTGTTTGTTTTTTTTAGGTTTATGATTAACTCGTATTTGCCCAGATTTAGTTTTCTGAGGTAACACTTGTAAAGCAATTATATTCCCAGCACATATGACTAATAAATTTTCTGCTGCTTGTTGTCGCAGTTGCTGACTAGTATTGGAAGTAATAATTGTTTCTAGAGTAGAAATAGCAAAAACATTTCCCGGTTCAATTTTACCCAGACTGTAAGCGGATTTACGGCGAATCGAATCTTTTCTACTGGTGATAATCATCTCTTTCAAGGCAGTAATTGCTACTTGATTTTTGGGGTCGAGCTTGCCTAAACTATCTGCAGCTTGCCAGCGTACGTTTTCTAAACGCAGAGATGTGACGAGTTTTTCTAGGGCAGTTATGGCAATGGAATTACCAGGATCGAAACTTTTCCCTAAACTATAGGCAGCACTCCAGATTTCAAACTCATTTTCACTGGATTGAACAAAATTTTCTAATGCTGCGATCGCAGTTGCTCGATCAGTTCTCAATAATGCCCAACGAGCACCTTCCAGAATCGTTGAGGGATATCGCCACCAGCGTTTTTTTGTGGGATGAAAATAACCAAACCGCCATTTAATCAGTTGTTGGATAATTTGTTGAGATAAGGAACAATCGGCAAATTCCGCAATTCCTAATGCCGCCAAGAAGTAGGCTTGATAGTTGTAGAAACCACCACATCCATCCTCAAAGGAGATCAGGGAGTGAATAAAATCTTCCTTCTGTAATTGCGGTACATCATTTCTACCCAACCATAATAAAATTACTTCCCGCCATTGGGGTTGGAAAATTGGAATTTGGGGAGAGTTCCAGAAGAAATGCCAATCGTTAATTGCTAGGGCAGCAAAGTATTCTTGAAAGGTAGGATGGTAAAAGGCATATACCTTTTCTCCTTGGCTTGGAGATATACCTACTTGGTTAATCCAACCTAATTGCAGTGCTAATTGAAACATGCCTTCATGGGAATTGCCCAACACCTGACAAATAAACCCATGACTGAAGCGAAATCTAGTTTTTGCTTGAGCGATCGCCTGTAATGCTAATTCTCCTAATGCTTGATTTAACTGCTGTTGCTGGCTAATTGTGGTATAAAAATAGTCTTGTTTCCATTGATAAATTGCTTCGACAAACTGAGCATACAACATGGCTTTAGTACTGGGTAATTCTCCCTTTGCCAATGCCCAAGTACGACACATCAACGCTAATCTTAAAGGATTTCTGACAGCATCCTTAATTCTCCGTCTTCCTGGCTGTTCCAATTGCGATCGCAAATTATCTGCCAATTCCCAGTTATCTGCAAACCAATGATTAATAAATAGCTTGACTTGGTCTGGTAATTGGTTATTGCCATAAGTAAAATTAAGGTTGCGGTAAGTAGTAAATGATTCTAGGGCATTCTTACCCCCATCCCAAACATTTAACCTACAGGTTAATATCACAGTGGCATCAGCAATCCAACCCTTGAGAAATTTAGCAATCTTAGTTAAAGCTTGGCTAGATTCCATCGCCATTTCATCTACCCCGTCCAGCAATAACCAAACTCGTTTTTGATTAAACTGTTCGCAGAAAGCATCTTCTAATTCTGGTGTAATTCTTCGCTTGCGGGTAGCATTTCGTAGCCAATCATGAATTAAGTATTCCTCTAAACTAGTTTCCTGTAAATCTGCTAAGGAAACCCAAATAGGTAAGTAAGAAGTATTATCCAACAACCAACCAGCTATTTTTTGCAGCAAAGTAGTCTTACCCGCACCGGGTTCCCCTAAGATAGCAATGCGTTGACTGATGGATTGGGATGATAGTTGTTGTAAAAATTCATCGGGGGTAAAAATTTTCGGGTTATCGTCCTCCTCGGACTCATATAAACGGGAACCATGAATCGGTAAAACGTCATGACTTGTACGATCCCTGTATTTGCGTTCTACTAATCCTAAGGGTAAATAAACACGATCAAATGTAAATGATATCCCATCGACTTTTGTCAAAGGATTAGTGGTGAGTTGTTTTTGATTTTGCGCTTCCAAAGAGTGACGGCATAGTTGTTGCCAATATTCATCTTCTGGAGTAGATAATAGGGTAGTAGATTCTGCCTTGACTTTCCCTACTTGATTAACAGTCTTCCCATGACGACGCAGTTCCCACTCTTGTTCAAACTTGTTTAAATTAGCATCTATCTGGTAGCGCGGATGCCATAAATGTAGTGTAAAATGCCAATTCTCCGAACCACTACGACTGGGACGATTATCTGACAATATTTCCAGAAAATCCGCCAACCGATTCAATGCTTCCTTAACTTGTGTAGCCGTCAAACCAATCGAGTCAGCTGGTAATTCCGTTAAAGCAGATAAAAACCTGACCTTACTCCTGACAACTAGGCGGTTATTAGCTTGCCAGCGAGTTTGAATTTGCGATCGCATACCAGCTATTCTGGAACATGGTAGACGATCCAAAACCCCTTCATTATCTACATCTAACTCATCATTAGCATACAGTAGCAGCGCCTCTAATAAATGCTTTGCTCGTTTTTTGACTTGTGGACCATAACTTATTCGTGCCATGGGATAAAAATAGGGAAGGGAAAATGGGGAAATATAGCTATATGACCATAAGAAGCAGGGGGGAAAAGTGCAGGAAGCAGGGGAGAATACCGTTTTTCCCCTGCTGTGGAGTCTAGGGAAACAAGGTTTCAAGCCCTCCGAAGTTGCTCTTGGTGAGGAACCCACAAGACCGCACTTTTCTCCGAATTTATTCGTGGAAGTTCCCCTTGTCTCTCTTGGAGGATTTCGGGGGTTGTTTCCTTATCTCCCCTGCTCCCTTGTTCTCTGAGGAAGTTGGGGGAATCCCCCAGGTTAATTCCTACCCCTAGGTTTATTACTTCGATTTTACAATCTTTTCGGGGGTTAATGCTGTAATTAGCTTGAGGGAAATGTTCTTAGCTAAACTAAGTTTATCTAAATCAGAAACCTAAAACTTACAACTTACGTTAAATCATTTATAGCATTACGCATATACGTTAAGAAATTGGTGAACCACCAAATCTATGAACAATAAACTTATTACTTATTACTTATTACTTATTTACTAGCCAATCTTGATTTTAAGTACTAACTATGTTGAAATTAACTTACACCGAAAATAACTTTAACCTAGAGTACCTCAACCAATCCCTAACAAATTGGGTCGCAAATAGAGTTACTCTTGCCATGAGAACAGTTACAAATATTCACATACAACCCAGTCATGCATCTTTCTCTATTCCTGTTCATTCCAGATATATGCATGACTTGGAAAACCTAGCCGCAGAGGACATCCTAGAACTCTGTAATTGTGATATTGGGTTAGTGGAAATTACCCTCCAAGGTACTTGGCTCACATCAGATATGGAAAGTGATTTAGGTCTTTTTGTCACAGAACTAGAGCCATCCATTGAATCATTATTCCAGCAATTAGAGCCAGCATCACAATTTTGTCATATTTAAATCTTGCTGTTTGCGGGACTTTGATACAACTTCCGAATCCGATCTTTAACCTCGTACTAGCTAGTTGTGTTCCCTTTCCCCAAACAGTATTCTCTTCATTTTCAACTCTGGGTGAGAAAAATTCACATTCTTGTTTGTGGGACTTTGATACAACTTCCGAACCCGATTTGCAACCTCGTACTAGCTAGTTGTGTCCCCTTTCCCCAAACAGCATCCCCCTTGGGGGAAGAGAAATAACACCATGATAAATAACACAGTAAATACCCACACTGAACAAGTAGAACGGGAAGACTTAATCATGTTTATCAATGCTTGTCTTGCTTGTACAGGACAGCGAGAATTTTATGATGATGCTTACGGCCAAAAAGTATCAATTAATTTCTTGCATGATTATATTTTAGGTAATTACCGCTTGTTATATGCCCGTACCTTAGCAGCAGGTATCAACCACTTCAACCAAGCCCAAATTATCATTAAGCTTTTAGCAACAGGCAAGCAAACCTCACCAATACACCGCCAAGAAGAAGGAGCATTAATTGCTGCTGCCTTAAATAACTTCTG
>NZ_FYBH01000455.1 GCF_900185595.1 Calothrix rhizosoleniae SC01 | reverse complement strand
GGATGATTCTTGTGATGGTGCTACACCCAAAGCTTTCTGAAACCTCCGTAATGATAAATGCCGTTTGGTAGGTTTACCTGATTTTCTGCCACGTAATTGCTTGATTTCTGGTTGACCATCTTTGAGGAAATCATTGAGGGGAAATATTTGAGATAGGATTATGCAACGTAAGCGCAGTCCAAAGCCAAACAGGTCGAAGGCTTGATGATATGGCCGAAACTGTTCATATTGAAGCAATTCAGTTAGTTCTATCTCTATTACCTGCTGTTCTCTTTCGATTGAGCATATTCTTTGGGCGTGCCATCTAACAGTTCCAGTCAGTCCCAAGCCACAAGAGTTTTCATATTTTTTTGTGTAGTGGTTTGATTGTCTCTCACCAGCTAACCAGCCCCACAAAAGGGGGGTGTCCTTATGTTTGCCTCTAACACTAGAAACATGAGCAACTTCTGGGAATTGCCAGGCGAGGTCTTGACGGGCACGGTTAATTATTGGTGACTGAATGCGGTTGAGATGGTTTAGCCGTAAAGATAATTCCCGTATTCGGGCAATGATTGGTAGTCGGCGTTGAAGAAAGCGTGATTCTTCTTGAAAATAGTCAAAGCCATAACAAGCCAAAGCCAGGGAATCAGCGTCATCATCTTTGTCTGGTAAGCCCAGGTGATAGGCTCTGTAATTCCTCAATTCTTTGTGACCTACCAAACGCACTTCTACCCCAGCACGTTCTAAGTGAGTGACCCAAATTTTAGAATAATTTGTACCTGTTGGCTCAAGGATAGCAATATCCATATTCATTGCTAGTAGACTATCCAAGCCAAATTTGTCAGCATTGAATTTAGAAAATGGATAAGTATAATAAAATTCTCTTGGAACAGGTGGACGACCTGACAAAAGACAGCACGATACGGAGGCTTTGCTGACATCAACGCCTAGTATGTTGGGTGATTTAATTTTTTTTTGATTCAATGCTTATGAATCTCCCTAGGGCACGAAAGCCCGCTTCACTCTCAAAGCTGTTAATGGCTAAATTTTGGGGACAGCTGACGAGATTGTTTAGGCACAAAGCCTGTTCTACAATAAAAGCCGTTTCCCAATTTTTAAGCCATTACGAACTGGTTTGGACCCAATCCGCGACACTGAATCCAGTGTTTCGCCAAGTGGTCAACCCGGCTCATCAGGCGGTTTTTTGTATTAGCAAATGGCTCAATTTTGGGAATAGCTTACGAAATTGTTAGGGCACAAAGCCCACCTCACTCTCAAAGCCATCATCCCAAGGTTTAAGCCATTACGAACTGCTTTGGACACAATCCGCGACGGTGGGCTACTCCCACCGTTTCGTTGGGGTGTCAAACCAACTCATCAGGCGTATCTGAAATCATTAACTTGGCGTTATATTCTTGTAAATATTCATCATCAATTTCCTCTTCTGGTGTGGGCTTTCAGAAATCGGAAATTTCTTTTTCTTGGGTTGTTTCATCTATCTGCTTTTTCAGCTCCGTTAAACGTGCCATCGCTGCCCTAATTTCCTCTTCAATTTTTCGCTGGGAATCTTCCCTAATCTTGCGTTCAACCAACTCCATTAAGCGTGAAGTAGCAATTTCTATATCTTCATCAGCATCAAGATATTCGCTAATTTCTAACCTTTTTGACTCATAATTTCCTAGGTTTAAAACTCTCTGATATGTGATTATTCTTTCATCTGAATTAACTTGATTATTCCTGCTCATATTTACACCTCAATTCCTGTAAAATTTGCTTACCTTCCCCGTACCGCTTGCCGGTATATCCCATGACTTCTGTAATCACGTAACTGTCACTTTTATCACCTCCATGCTTTTGAATCAGCCGCCACAGTAGGGTACCTTCATCAGAAAAACAATCGCTAGAATCCTTGTCTTGACTGGTTTTTACGGCATTTTCAGGGGTTTTTTCGGGGTCATTTTTATTGTTTGAGTTTAGTTGTGGAATGGTTCTGGTGTAAGCCATTGGTAAGGCTTTCATCTCCCGGTATGATGGGAGTTTACAAGGTGAATCATCAAGTAAAGCGTGGCTTTGGTCTTGGCGTAACCAAGCAACCAAGGTATCTTTTTTCAAGGATTTGGCATGATTGACCGCAATTTTCCCTAGGCGTAGTTTGTAGAAACAATCAGCTAAATCGGCTTTACCTTCCAGTCCCCAAGCTCCTACCCGGTCGAATTGGGACAAGCAGATGATGAAACGCCGTGCTTTGCGACCCCTACGGGCATGACGTTCAAACCATTCATCCGCTACTGGGCACTTTTGGCGTATTTCTGGATACTCTTCTACGATGGTAATTTCATCGGTTCCCACTAGCGCCTTGTCACCTTGTTCATAGCGAGTCTTAATCCTGGTGCTTAACTCTTCTAATTCGGCTTCCATCGCCGCGTTAATCTCCCACCAATCCTCTCCCCTACCAATTACCTCTAAGCCTTGCCAATCTTCCGGTGTACCTTCGCAGTCAAGGACTTTTACACCACCACCAATGG
>NZ_FYBH01000083.1 GCF_900185595.1 Calothrix rhizosoleniae SC01 | reverse complement strand
CAGCCTCTCAAAGTGAAATAAAGCTCCTTAACCCGAACTGAGGTTAAAATAGCCTCAAAGCATTGATAAATCAATATTTTTCAGTTATTCAGCAGACCCTAAATAAAGGGTAAGGTGGGCAGTGCCCAACCTACTTATTACTTATTACTTATTACTTATTACTTAATAACACCACCGCACCCGATACTAGTAACACAGGAGTTAACCAGTCACCCCAACGCACATATAAGGTCTGAGTTTGCCGTTTATAAATCGTTTCTGCTTTAATTTCATAGGTATTATGTCCCGATATCCACAGGGTTTCGCCGTGAGGGTTGACAAAAGCCGAATATCCAGTATTTGTTGCCCTCACAGCCCATCTATCGGTTTCAATGGCTCGCATAATATCCTGAGCATGATGTTGAGCTGGCATGGCAGCACTATAATGGGCATCATTAGAAGGACTGAGGATAAATTGCCCTCCCGCAGCAGCTTGACGACGAAATCTTTCCGAGAATGCAGACTCATAGCAGATGGTGACAATTGCCTTTCCCAAGGGGGTATCAAACTCTTGATTAGCAGCACCGTGGACTTGATTTTCTTTGAGAGGTGACAATCTGTTGATAATACCACCCAAAATTTCCTTGAAGGGAACGTACTCGCCAATAGGTACTAATTTGGCTTTGTCATAACGGCTAAAAACTTTTCCCTCACCTGTAATCGTAAATAAACTGTTTGTATACTCACCGCTTTTCTGTTCAGCAAAACCGCCAACCCAAGCAACTACACCTTTTTCCTTAACTGCTGTTACCAAGGGGCTAGCCATAATTCGGGGCTGAAAGAAAGGTAAGGCTCCTTCTGGAGTAAGTACTGCTTCTACTCCTTGCTCTACTAAGTTTAAATACCCCCTAGTGTAACCTGCGATCGCTTGACGAAAACCTTCTGGATATAATTTAATTGTGTTGGGTATGTTACCTTGAACAACTCCCACTTTTAAGGCTGTGGCTATTGGTTGATTTAAAGGCAGGCTATACAAACCCCAACCAATGAGATGGGCTATGAGAAATAGGGTAAAAGGTAATAGGTAAGGAGTAAAGTTTTTGCTTTTATCCTTTGCTTGACTATATATTAATGCCTCTGCAATTAAGCCATTAACTGCCACTATTACGGCTGTGACGGTACTAGGGCCAGCAAATTGACCCAGATGTAAAATTACTAAATTATGGGGACTTTGGGTGTAAGCTAGGGAAGTCCACCATAAAGGGCCCATACTCCAAATTGCTTCTAAAGCACACCATAGAGCTGTACCAATGAGAATAGAAACCAATCCATTCAACTGACTTGTGGGTTTCCTAGTCTTTTGCTTGTTTGTCAGCCAAAGGGTTCCCATTGCCCAAATCCCTACTAATACCGCTCCCCACATGGTAATAAATGCCCAACAAAACAAGGCAATCCCTAAACTTGCTAGCCAAGGAACCCCCATCCAAGTCATGGGATGAATACCAGTAATCCAGGAAAGGGCGACACCATGATAGCCAATCCCCCAAGCCAGGGATAGGAAAAATAAATGGAGCGATGGATTTTTTATTTGCTTCCCACCGAAAACTATCAGCCACAAAGGGACTAGGGCAAACCATGCTAAAAACCATGCTTCTACAGGAGCAACGGTTAGCCCCATGACAATACCACTGAGGAAAGTTGTAATGATTTTGGATGTGAAGGTTTTGAGCACAAGTAATAAGTAATAAGTAATAAGTAATAAGCAATAAGTTTAATATTCTATTGTTTACTCCTAAGAAACACATAATTATTGCGAAAATTATCATCTGTAAACCTTGTTATTCCGTAGGGTGGGCAATGCCCACCTTACTCTGATTGAGAAGGTGCAAGATATGTGTTTACCTAAACTTGACTCAAGTTAAACCTCATCTACCTTGAGAACTGTAGTTTTCGATCCAGGAATTTGGGATTGCTACTCTGCGAGAAGCCTCTACGCGTCTACGGAGCGTCGCAATGACACATCCAAATAATCATCAACTCCAGGTTTCAACATGAACGGGGTTTAACCACTGTCAAGGTAATTCTTATCTTATTACTTAATTATGGCAATCTGGTTAAATTTCAATCCTAAAGCTTTAACCGATAAAAAATCACCTTCCCTTTCCAATCTTCCTCCACAAACACCAAATACTCCCCATTCCGACGACGCACCGCCCGAATACCATAGGGAATATCAATCCAACCACTCTCCCCCGCCACCTCTTTCCCTGGCTTGAGAGTCTTCACCAACTTCCCACTATCAGCCCGATAAATATAAACCTCCGCCGTCTTAAAGGTAACTAAAAATACATAATTCCCCGCCACACTCATGCTCGCTGTGAGTAACTCCTCCTTTCCTTGGGGATTATAGGGGACTTGTAACCGCCACCGCAGTCGAGGATTTCTCGTACTCCACTTGTCATAACGAACTAGTTCCGAACCATACCACTTAGAGTCATCCCTGATAGCTGGGTGTTCCTTGGTAAACCCAGATAAATACATTGTATCTGTTTCTGGTATATATTCAATCCGACGTAAGTCAGTAAAAATACTGGGAGTTTTTTGCTTTTCCATCGTACTGTAGGTATAGATGGGATTTCCCTTTACATCCACTCCCTGTACGGGATAATGGCGAATCCCCACACCATCATGGGTGCGTAAAGTCTTCCATACATCCCCTTTACTATCTACCCACCAACCACCAAGGTAGGGATAATCCTGGCTACTATCATACTCTCCCTGATCAAAAGCACCATTACCATTGCGATCGCGCCATATCCATTCTCCCTGATTTGGTTGCAATGGTGGCCAATTCCCGGAAATTGCTTTACCACCTCTACCATTTGTCCCCACAAACATCCCCGATGGGATGGCGATTTCCCCATCTGTTTTACCATTGAAGCGATAAATTTCCAGGAAACTATTATACATATCTGTGAGGAACATAAAACGCTTACCCTGGATGCGGCGAAAGAAGACAGAGGTAGGGGAGGTATGTAAGCGAGGATCTTGGGGATATTTGAAGGGGTTTAAGGTGTAGCCTTTGTATGTCCATTGTTTACCCACAGGTTGACTGTAGTTCATCCGAAAACGTTCTTGTTTGGCGAATACATCTAATCCGTCGGTTTGCGGATCAATATCTGCATTATCGACAAAATGCAAACTCAGTAATCGCCATTGCAGTTTTCCTGACGGGGAGAACTTACGTAAATCTGTACCACCATGCAACCCACTATTAACATAAATATTTCCCCTAGCATCTGCACCCACCCCACTCAAATCATAGAGTTTCAAATCTGCAATCTTACCCGGAACCCCAGCATACACCCCTCCCTTAGTCCCCAAAGTCCCGACTAATTTAGGTGTGCGGCGAATATCATAAATCAACACCTGCTGACGGACACCATTATCTGTGACTAATAATCTACCACCTCTATCACATGCGATCGCTGTTGGTTTCCCTACATTGGTAATCGTTCCTGGTAAATGCTTCCCGGAAGGGGAATAATGGAGAATCTTGTGATTATTTGCTTGAATCACCCACAAATTCCCCCTTCTATCCGTGGTGATTTTTCCGGGATGGGAAATGGGGAAATTACCAACCTGCTTACCAAAATTACTGGTACTGTAGATCTGAACCCTGTTAGCTGCTCCATCGCTGACATATAAACGTTGATTAGCCACAGCCAATCCCGTAATAGCAGCCTTGGTACTAACAATTAGCATACTCTGATCCCAACCCCGTCCCCCAGCAAAAGGTGCAGGTGTACCAGATAAATTGTATCTGCGTACAGCATACCAAGTAGTTCCCGGTGGAGGATAATCTTTGCCTTGAGCATTCCTTTCCGCCGATTGTTGCATGGCGACATACATATACATTCCATCCACAGTGATGGCTTTACCTCCATGTCTTCCCCAGCCATGCAAATCCTCAGCTTTTCCTACAACATCACCATTTTGATAAATACCGACTTCCCTACCAGCTTCATCCCACACACTATTGGTATAAATCTTACCATCCCTAGTAACTTCCATCCCTTCAATCTTGATTTGTACCCACTTATCACCACCGCCAAAACTATTACCAATCCAGGAAGTTTTGTAAGCGATCGCAGATACTCCACTGCTAGTAAAATAAACTGCTATTATCCCCACAATAATGGGTACAATTTGGATAATTTTTTTCCGCCAAAAAGACCTCTGTTGAGCAAGAGATTTGAGAGTTGTCAGTATTTGCATTTTTATAATTTGTATATTTTGTTAATGTGGAAATGCAACTTAGAAGAAGGCAGGGGGCAGGGGGCAGGGAGCAAGGGGCAGGGAGCAGGGGGAAAGAAGATTCTACTTAGGTAATTGGCGGTACAAATTATTTTTCATTTGGACTGCCTTCTGCCTTGCTCGAAGGGCAGATAATATTGGGAAAAATCTGGTTACTCATATTTCCAACTTTTCTAAAAAGTCGGTGTTCTAATCTCAAGAATGGGAATCTAAATTAACTGGAAATGAATGTTTATATTCAAATTATCTAAGATTTAAATAAACTAAACCAAGTTCACCAAAACTTTATTAAAAGAATATATTTTTTTATCCGGATATTTTTATTTCTGTTTGTAGAGAATTGATTCAATAATAAATAAAGATAAAAAAGTCATAATAGATACATCATTTTTATTATTTTTTTGGTTTGATTAAAGACTCATTGCATGGCCAATTATTTATTATTTATTTCGTAGGGTGGGCAGTGCCCAACTTACTTCCAAAAAAAGATGACAAACACAGCTGACATCAAGATACATAATGAACAGCAAAAAATATCACCTGCATCCATTTTATGCTTAGGATTAGGGTGGTTCCCTCAAACACCAGGGGGACTAGAAAGATATATATATGAATTAACTCAACAACTAGCTGCTAATCAAGACAAAATAAATTTATGTGGCATAGATTTGCCAAATAGCCAATTATATGAAAATATCAATTTCATTAATTTAGCAACATCAAACCAATCTATCTGGCAAAGACTACATTCTGTACGTAGTAACTTTAAAAAGATAAATACCAAAAATCTAGACGCAATTAACTTACATTTTGCCCTATACAGTTTACCAATTTTAGATTTATTACCACCAAAAATACCAATAACCTTTAACTTTCATGGTCCTTGGGCAGATGAGAGTCATGCTGAAGGAAACAATAAACTGGGTGTATTTCTCAAGAGATTCCTGATAGAAAAACAAGTTTATCAAAAATGCAATCGCTTTATAGTTCTCAGTCAAGCATTTGGGAAAATATTACATGAACAATATCAAATTCCTGGAGATAAAATTCATGTAATTCCTGGAGGAGTTAATATTGAGAAATTTCAACCAAACTTCTCACCAATTGAAGCTAGACAACAATTAGGATGGCACGAAGATAGACCAATTATATTTACTTCCCGACGTTTAGTACAACGAGTAGGGGTAGATAAACTATTAACAGCCCTATCAATAATTAAACCCAAAATACCAGATATTTGGTTAGCGATCGCCGGACGTGGTAACTTACAATTAGCACTACAAAATCAAGCTATTGAACTGGGATTAAATAACAATGTGAAATTCTTAGGATTTCTCCCAGATGAGCATTTACCAATAGCCTATCAAGCCGCCGATTTAACAGTTATACCTAGCCAATCCTTTGAAGGGTTCGGATTAGCAATAGTCGAATCCCTAGCCTGTGGTACTCCCGTTGTATGTACTCCCATTGGAGGAATGCCAGAAATATTAACACCATTCTCACCAGACTTAATCACTTCTTCCATTTCAGCAGAAGATATCGCCGCCAAATTATCACAAATCCTATTAGGAGAAATATCCAAACCCTCCAGAGAATCGTGTCGCCAGTATGCAGTAGATAAATTTAATTGGTACAAAATAGCCCAACAAATCCGCCATATCATTTTGAGTGATGGAGTGATGGAGTGAGGGAGTGAGGGAGTGAGGGAGTGAGGGAGTGAGGGAGTGATGGAAATATGAGTATAAATCACCCTCCTTCCCTCTTCCCCTCTTTCCCTCTCTTCTCTGCGTGAGACAAAAAACCATATATTTTATTTTTTTACTATATAAATGAAAATATTATTCCTAGATCAAAGTGGTAAACCGGGCGGAGCGGAACTATGCTTACTAGACATCGCCAAACCCTACCGACATACTAGCTTAATAGCCTTATTTGCTGATGGCGACTTCAGAAACCTTCTACAAAAATCCCATATCCCTGTCCAAATCCTCACCAACCAAACTATCAAAACCCGCAAACAAAGTAACCTAATCCAAGGATTAACCAGCCTCACCCAAATAATCCCTCTCATAACCAAACTCATACCCATCGCCAAAAAATATGATCTGATTTACGCCAACACCCAAAAAGCACTAGTTGTCGGCACATTAACCAGCTTCCTCAGCCAACGCCCCCTGGTTTACCACCTACATGACATCCTTTGCACCACCCATTTCAGCAAAACTAATCTCACCCTAGCCATTACCCTAGCCAATCGCTTCGCATCCCTAGTAATAGCCAACTCCCAAGCCAGTCAAACCGCCTTCATTCAAGCAGGAGGAAATCCCAATCTCGTCCAAGTCGTATATAACGGCTTTAATTCCCAAAAATATCAAATTCCTGACAACATAGTCCAACAAACTAAGCAAGAATTAGACATAGCAGATAAATTTGTCATTGGACATTTCAGCCGTCTTGCACCGTGGAAAGGACAACATATATTAATCGCAGCCTTAGCTAAATGCCCCCCCCAAGTCACAGCCATCCTAGTGGGTGACGCACTCTTTGGCGAACATGATTATGTACAGCAACTACACCAACAAGTCAGAGAATTAGGCTTAGAACATCGAGTCAAATTCTTGGGATTTCGCCATGATATCCCCCAACTGATGACAACCTGCGATATTGTTACCCATACCTCCACCTCCCCCGAACCCTTCGGTAGAGTCATTGTAGAAGCCATGCTATGTGGGAAAACCGTAATCGCTGCTCAAGCTGGGGGAGCAATGGAATTAGTTGAACATGGTAAAACTGGTTTCCTGGTTACTCCTGAAAATATCGAGGAACTAGCACACACAATTACCCAATGCTACAAACACCCAGAAAATATTATAGCGATCGCTAACCAAGCCCGTACTACCGCTAGCCAAAGATTTGATATCAAGAGCATCAATCAACAAATTTCTCAACTACTTTGTCAACTAAAGTGAGTCAAAAATGAATCAGATTACAACTACAACATCAAATCCTAGTCCCCAAACTGAAGAAACTACACTCGACTTTGGTAATACTGTTAATGGTGGTAGTGGTAATCAAAATTTTGATGGGAATGTTAATGAGATTGAAACTGTTGACTATAGCCAAGCTACTACAAGTGTTGATATTAACTTAGAGGCTGGTATAACTACTTATAATGTCGCCCCGGAAAATGAAACGCCACTCACCATAATGCCTTTAGGAGACTCCATTACCGAAGGCTATTTAGACTCAGATACAGGTGGATGTCGTGATGATTTATACAGTATATTAACTGACAAAGGCTATAACGTTGATTTTGTTGGTGATCGAGGGCGCGGAGATGGTAACTTTGATCAACACCATGCTGGTGTGAGTGGTGAAAGAATTGACCAAGTTAGCGATCGCGTTGATGGTCTATTAGATACCTATCAACCTGATATAGTGTTATTAATGATTGGTACTAACGACATCTTGCAAAATAACAACCTGGAAGATGCACCCAATCGATTAAGCAGTTTAATTGACCAAATTACCAATCAATCCCCGGATACCCAGGTAATTGTCAGTTCCATTCCTCCCGATAAAAACTCTGATAGACAAGAGTTAGTAGACCAATATAATGCCCTAATTCCCGAGATTGTTGAGAGTAAAAGAGCTGCGGGTAAAAACGTTAGTTTCGTCGATACCTCCAGTTCTATGAATACTGAGGACTTGGAAGACGACGTTCACCCCACTCCCACAGGTAACAATAAAATAGCTCGTTCTTGGTATGAAGGGATTCGTGACATTAATACTGCCGACAATGACGATAATACTCCAGGAGATACCCTCAGTAATATCGATAATATTATTGGCACATCCTACAATGATGTGTTGACAGGTAATAGCAGCGATAATATTCTCGTTGGTGAGGCAGGTAATGATACCCTCACTGGTGGTGCTGGAATAGACCAATTTGCGATCGGAGCCGCAAATGGTCTGGATACAATTACAGATTTTCAAGTGGGTGAAGATGTATTGGTGCTTACAAATGGTTTAACCTACGAAGAGATTAATATTGTATCTGCCGGGGATTTTGGATATAACTCCCGGTATAGTTTGATTCTCAACCCAAATCAGGAACAATTAGCCCTATTGATTGGGGTTCAGCCAGACGTTCTTAGCTCTGATAATTTTATTACTTCTACTTGATAATACTAATTTTAATAATGCTTTCAATGTACAAATTATTTGCAAGGGCACGGCACCAGTAAGATACCTGTATATATTGAAAGATTGTGGATGCCGTGCCCCTACTTTGAATTGGTATTATTACTTATTACTTGCCCGTATCGCTATATGGAGATGTGTATTTACTAGTTAAAAAGGGTAAAGGCTCCTGAGCGAACTCCCTCCCGATTGGGTTAAATCGGATTAGAAATAAATCTTGTAGTGCGGGCATCTTGCCCGCTTTGTATTTAAAGGGAGCTGTCCGGCTCCCACTACGGAAATTAATTGGAATAACTATACGATTTAGCAATCCCACTATTACTAGTTGCTTATTTCTTGATTGAATATTGAGATAGTTCCTCACTTGCTGATGGCAAATTCATGATCTCAAATTGCTCATCTAGTTTACGGTATGGTTTCTTACCAAACCCATGTTTAATCAACTTAACAATCCAATGTTGGAAATTATCAATATAGGTAAACAGTACGGGAACTACTACCAGAGTGAGCAAAGTAGAAGTGGTAAAACCACCGATAATTCCAATTCCCATAGATTGTCGAACTTCCGAACCCGCCCCCAAACCCAATGCTAAGGGAAATGTACCAGCAATGGTAGAAAGGGAAGTCATTAAAATGGGACGCAGTCGAGAAACTCCAGCTTCTATCAATGCTTGACGTTGGGATTTACCTTTTTCTAAGCCAATGATTGTGTAATCGACCAAGAGAATTGAGTTTTTGGTGACAATTCCTAACAGCAAAACAACACCAATAATTGCATATAATCCTAAGGCTTTTTGGGTAATTAGTAATGCTAACAATGTACCCCCCAAACAGAAGGGTAAGGCTGCCATAATTGTGATGGGATGCAGGAAGTTGTTATATAGCAAAACCAGAATTGCATAAATAAATATTAATGCCATTCCTAATGCGCCACCAAAACGGCTGAAAATATCTGCCATAATCTTGGCATCACCGGAGTTTTGTTGGGTGACTCCTGGTGGTAAGTTTTGCATTGCTGGTAGTTGCTGCACCTTTTCTAAGGCTTTTCCTAAAGAAATACCTTGTAAGTTCGCCTCGACGGAAACTAAACGGGAACGGTTGAAACGGTTGATGGTTGCAGGACTATTACCAAAGCGGATATCTGCAACTGCTTGGAGGGGAACTAAACCACCATTTTGAGTAGGTATTTGCAGATTTTTAATAGTATTTATATCTTCTCTGGCTTGGGGGTCAATTTGCACTCGAATGGGGATTTGTCGATCTGGTAAATTATATTTAGCTAAATTTGCTTCATTATCACCTATGGTAGCTAAAGATGCAGTACGAGCGATCGCTTGCACTGTCACACCCAAGTCGGCGGCGCGTTGGGGATTGGGAATTACTAATATCTCTGGCTTTACTAAGGTTGCACTAGAAGAAACTTCCACTAAACCAGATAAACCCCGCATCTGTTTTTCTAAATCTGTGGCTGTTTGATTTAACGCCTGGGGATTTTCACTACGAATAAGGATAGTTAAACCTTTGCTACCACTCACAGATGCTAAGTTTTGAAAACTAATTTTAGCTCCAGGAATTGATGTAAACTCTTTCCTAATCTCGTTCTCAAACTCTTTTTGGGAAATAGTTCTGCCTTCTTCTTTTGATTTTATATTAATAGTTAAAGCAGCAGAATTCACCTCTTGTGAGGCAAACACAGATTCGACTAATGGGTTTGCTTGAAACAGATTGGTGACTTGGGTGACTACCTTTTTGGTATCTTTTAATGTGGAACTGGGAGGAAGCTCTATATTGACGTTGGAAATACCAATGTCACCACTATCAATTAAGCCCTTGGGAATCAAAGGAACTAGCATTAAACTAGCAATAAAAAATGACAGAGCAATACCTAGGGTGGTTAACCTGTGGCGCAGTGCCCATTGCAAGGTGGATTTATAGGGTTGGAAGCGACGGGAGGAAGAGGAGGAAAAGAGGGAAGGAGGGAAAGAGGGAAAGAGTCTTTTTTTGTATCTCCCTTGTCTGGTTGTCCCCTTCTCACCTTTTCCTATTCCCTTCTCTGATTTATGTTTTAATAAATACGCTCCCATCATGGGTGTAACCATCCGTGCTACCAAGGTAGAGAAGACTGTGGCAGCGGAAACCGTAACAGCAAAGGGCTGGAAAAACTGACCAGTAACACCACCTAAAAAAGCCACTGGTAAAAATACGGCAATCACTGTTGCCGATGTAGCAATCACTGCCAGACCCATTTCTGCGGAAGAATCAAAGGCAGCTTGACGGGGGGTTTTACCCATGCCCAAATGCCGTTCCATATTTTCAATTTCTACCACCGCATCATCTACCAAGTTCCCTACAGCTAGACCCAATGCTAATAAGGTCATATTGTTGAGGGTATAACCCAGGAGATACTGGACGGCAAAGGTAGGGATAATTGATAAAGGTAAGGTAACGGCTGTAATTAATGTTGCTCGCCAATCCCGTAAAAAAAGTAAAATTACTACCACTGCCAACACAGAGGCAACAATTAATTCATCCATCGTGCTTTTGTAGGATTGACGGACGAAGGTAGATCTGGTAGAAATTAAGCTGACTTTAACATCAGGTGGCAGGGTTTTCCCCAATTCGGCGATCGCAGCTTTAACTCCCTCATCCACCGTTACCATCACACTACCAGTACTGCGTAAGACCTGGAAACCCACCACGGGTTTATTATTTAAACTGGCACTTTGGCGGACATCTGCAAAACTATCTTCTACAGTTCCTAAGCTGGATAAGGGTACAGAACCACCCCCAGGTAGAAGAATTTCGTAGGTTTTGAGGACATTGACACTAGATGCATTACCCAAGGTTCTGATAGTTTGTTCCTTACCCCCAATCTCAGCCCTTCCCCCTGGAAGATTAATATTTAATGCGCGAATTTGGTCATTAACTTGGGTAGCGGTAATGTCTAAAGATGCTAAACGGTTGGGGTTGAGATTAATCCGAATTTCCCTGTCAACTCCACCCACACGCTTAATTTGTGATACACCCTTAACAGATAGTAAAGTGCGGCTGATGGTTTGGTCTACCAGGTTACTTAATTCTTCCACCGATTGTTTGTCGGAACTCACCACGTAGGACATAATGGGGCCACCAGTAAATTCCAAACGTTGGACAATGGGGTCATTAATATCTGGGGGTAAACTTTGGCGAATTTGAGCCACCGCATTGCGAACATCATTAGTGGCGCGATCTGTATTTGTCCCTATGACAAAGTTAATAGTAGTATTAGAAACACCATCACTCACAGTAGAACGCAGCTCATCAATATTTCCTAAGCCAGCCACAGCATCTTCAATTTTTTTCGTGACTTGGCTTTCCAGTTCTGCGGGAACACTACCTGGTTGAGTCACTGTAACTTGGACTGTGGGAATATCAATATTAGGATTAGTATCAATTCCCAAAGAGTTGAAAGAGAACCAACCAAATAACGTTATAACTAAAAATAAAACGATTGTGGGAATCGGTTTTTTAATTGACCATGCAGAGATATTAAAAGACATAGAAAAGTTGGTGGTTGGTGGTTGGTGGTTGTTAGTTGTTAGTTGTTAGTTGGT